>NZ_JAMBDU010000035.1:0-31939 GCF_025143875.1 Microbacterium meiriae
GCCGGGGGGGCGCCGCCCGCGGCCGCGCCCCCCCGCCGCCCCTCCGGCGCCCCCCCCCCCCCACTTCCCGGACGCGCGGCCCTCCGCGGCAGCACACGACGGCGATCGCGACGCTCACCAGCGTGACCACCGCAGCGCTGCCGAGGCCGGCAGGGAGGAGCACCTGAGCACCCGGGAGTCCGGCGGTGACCCGCGCGACCGTCGCGATCCACGCCGACGGCAACCAGGCAGACGCGGCGAGCAGATCCGCGACGACGGGGACAGGGGCAGCGAGACAGGCGAGGAGCCCGATCACCGTCGCGAGCGGCGCGGCCGGCTCGGCGAGGAGGTTCGCGACGACCGAGACGAGCGACTGCTGCTCCGCGAACAGCGCGATCACGGGCGCGCACGCGAGCTGCGCCGCCAGAGGCACCGCGATCGCGAGGGCGAGCGGGCGGGGCAGCCAGCGCGCGATCCCGTCCGCCAGCGCCGGGGCGAGGAGGATGAGTGCCCCGGAGGCCACGGCGGACAGCGCGAATCCCGGCGTCGATGCGAGCCAGGGATCAACGATGAGGAGGGCGGTCACGCACACGGCCAGGATTCCGGCACCTGCGCTCGGCCGCCCGACGAGGATCGACAGCATGCCCGCCGCGGCCATCGTGGCGGCCCGGATGACGCTCGGCTCCGGCGTCACGAGCACCACGAAGGCGGCCAGCGCCACGACGGCGAAAACGACCCGCAACGCCCGCGCCCCTCCGCACAACGCGACGATCCCGAAGACCGCAGCGACGACGATCGCGCAGTTCGCCCCGGATACGGCGGTGAGGTGGCTGAGGCCGCTGGTACGCATATCGGCGTCGACCGCGGCGGGCACGGCGGTGGTGTCGCCCACGGCCAGCCCGGGAAGGAGTCCCGCACCGGGTTCCGGGAGTCGGGTGGCGCGCTCGACGAACGACCGTCGCAGGTCGGCAGCGATTCCGAAGACACCCGGCGCCGCTCGCTCCACGGTTCCCACGGTGACGAAGACGACGAGCCCCGCCCGCTCCCCCGGATCCGTTCCCACACTCTCGCCGGTCACCCGCACGACCGCACCGAGGACGAACCCCTCAGCCTCCGCGATCCCGATACGCACCGGTCCGCTCGCCAGCCCCGCGGCACCCGGCGCACCGATGCCGCTCAGCTGCACGTCCATCCACAGGCGCCCGTCCCGCCCCACGGACGCCGATGACGACACCTGCCCCACCGCTTCGACGACCCTGCCGTCCCACTCCCTCACGGCGTCGCGGTCCGCAGACTGTACGAGCACGGTGAATGCCACGGCGGCCCCCGCCGCGAGGACCACGATCATCAGGCCGCTCCACGTCGCGGCTGCCGGACGCCGGAGCGCGAGCACGGCGCCGATGATCACCGCGGATGCCAGGCATCCACCCGCAAGCCACCCCGCCGTTCCCGGCACGAAAACGCAGATCAAGGCCACACCCCACGCACCGACCGCTACCGGCAGCAGGCGCAGATCACGGGTCACCCGGTTCCCCGCTCGGGCCCCGGGGACGATCGCTGCGGCTCATGCATCCGATCACCCTAGAGTCGCGCCGGTGCCCACTCCCCCCACCGCGACCGCCGCTGCACGAGCGGAGGACAACACCTCTCGAGGTCAGGACGTGGAGGAGCACTCTCCGAGGGCGGAGAGACAGTCGGCGTCGGGCGCGACCGTTCCATCAGCCTGACTGCGGCAGACAGGCGTAGCGTGGGGTTCACGACGACACCGCTATGCTTCGCGCATGACTGAATCTCTGGGGGATCCTCCGGACGAACTCCCTGTGGCCGAGCGCAAGCTCAGCCGTCGGGGATGGCTGATCACGCTCCTCGCAGTGGGGTGGCTCGCAATGACAATCGGCGCAGCATTTCTTGTCGCCGACCTCACCGGACGATGGATCCCTACCGTCTTCCTAGGACTCACGTTCGGCCTCGGTGTGTTCATCCCCGTGATGCGAGATCAAAAGCGGCGGAGACGGGAACTCTCCGATGCGGGCAGCGGTCCGGGGAAATAGATGGCTGCGCCTGACCCCGCACCGTCCCTGATCCAGCAGCGCCTCGCTCTCGGACGCTTGCGTCTGACCGCTCTCTTCATGATGATCGGCTGGGGCGCAGTCGCGGCACTCCGGGGCGTAGGCATCCATGACGTCGCCGATTTTGTCAACTGGATCGCCTTCCTCCTACCGTTGGCGCTGGCGTCGTACGGAGTGAAGCTCTGGTTCGACTACCGCCGCAAGGTGCGTGCCTTCGAGGCTGCCCACGGACCGGACGTTGGCAAGCAGCCGTAGCGCGACGCTCCTCTCTCGCCCCTGCGCACTCCGGGACAATGGCAGCGGCGCCCGAGACGTGACGCTCGTCACACGCGTACCCCGTCGCGCAGCCCCTCCAAGACCTTCTCCCCGATCCCCGGTACCGCCAGGAGGTCGTCCACCGTGCGGAACCGACCATTCTCCTCGCGCCACGCGACGATGCGCTCGGCAAGCGCCGGCCCGATTCCCGGAAGCTCTTCCAGAGCTGCCTCATCCGCGGTGTTCAGGTCGACGGCGCCGTCACCGGGAGGCCCGGCCGAAGGGTCGGCGACGGCACCCACGACCGGCACGAGGATCTGCTCCCCGTCCTCGACCCGTCGGGCGAGGTTGACCCCCGCGAGGTCGGCGGCATCCGTCGACCCGCCGGCGGCCGCGAGAGCATCGACGACCCGGGAGTCGGTTCGCAACACGTACAGACCCGGGCGCTCGACCGCCCCGAGCACATGCACGTAGATCTCCGCGGGCGCGGACTCGACCGAAGCCGAGCTCTCCGCGAGCGGAACGGCCTCGACAGACGACGGTCGGCCCTGCAACAGCCCGAGGCCGACGGCCGTGGAAAGCGCGATGATCGCCAGCACGACCGCCGCGCCGAGCCCGAGGCGGAGCCTCCGACGGGGCGGAGGAGGTGGAGGCGGCGACGAGGTCATCCGGTCACCCTATGCGTCGCGCCCACCGCATCCCGACCCCGGATCCGGGGAACGTGGACAGGTGCTCAGACGGGACCCGCCGTGGAGGACAGCCGTCAGCCCTTCGCGCAGGACAGATTCGCGTGCACCTCGACGACCCTCTGGTCATCGGGATAGCCCGCCTCCTCCAGAGCCGTCCGCACGTCTTCCCGCACGGCCTCCAGGTAGGCGGAACCGCGGAGCCGGATCGCGGGAACCGTGTCGAGATCGGGGTCGTCATCGAGGAGGCGGTACCAGTCGTCCCACTGCCGGTCACTGACGGTCGCCTCCTGCAGAGCGTCGGCAGCGATGCGCTCGGCTTCGGCGGGCGGGTTCTCCACCGCCGGAGCCAGCCACCACCCGATCTCGCACGTCCCGCCCAGCGACGGCACCGACTCAGAGCGATCCGGCCCGCCGATCGGGGGCACGATCCCGCATCCGCTCAGAGCCAGCGCCCCGATGAGCAGGCACGCGCCCCAGGACACCCGTCCCCGCACGCCGAGGACTCAGCCCTTGACGACGATGCTGACGATCTTCGGGGCCCGCACGACGACCTTGACGATCTCGCGATCACCGATCGACCGGATGACGCGCTCATCGGCTCGTGCCAGCGCCTCGAGCTCGGCCTCGCCGATGCGTGCCGGCACCTCGAGCTGCGCGCGCACCTTGCCGCCGATCTGCACGACCGCGGTGACGGTGTCCTCGACGAGGAGCGCCGGATCGGCGGAGCGCCACGACACGAGTCCGACGGACGGCTCGTGCCCGAGGATCTCCCACATCTCCTCCGCGGTGTGCGGGGCGATGAGGTCGAGCATGACGGCGATGGTCTCCGCCGCCTCACGGACGGCGGGGTCGGCAGCACCGGCAGCGCCGTCGATCGTCTTCCGGGTCACGTTGACCAGCTCCATCAGGCGGGCGACGAGCACGTTGAACTTCGTCTGCTCGACCAGCGCGGGCGCTTCGGCGAGCAGCTTGTGCGTCGCGCGGCGCAGCGCCGCGTCGCCCCCGTCGAAGACGACGTCGACCGGGCTGGCGACCTCGTGGGCGACACGCAGGGCGCGCGACAGGAACTTCTGCGCACCGGTCATCGAGACGTCGGCCCAGTCCTTGTCGTCCTCCACCGGACCGGCGAAGGCCAGCCCGACGCGCAGGGCGTCGGCGCCGTGGGCGTCGAGCTCCTCCTGGAACAGCACCAGGTTGCCCTTGCTCTTCGACATCTTCTGCCCGTCGAGCAGGACCATGCCCTGGTTGATCAGGTTGGAGAAGGGCTCGGTGAAGTCGATCAGCCCCATGTCGAAGAGGACCTTCGTGATGAAGCGGGCGTACAGCAGATGCAGGATCGCGTGCTCGACGCCGCCGATGTACGAGTCCACCGGTGCCCAACGTGCCGCCTGGGCCGGGTCGAACGCCTGCGTGTCGCTGTTCGGGGACAGGAACCGCAGGAAGTACCAGGAGCTGTCGACGAAGGTGTCCATCGTGTCGGGGTCGCGCAGCACCGGGTCACCGGTCTCGGGATCGGTCGTGCGCACCCAGCTCTCCGCGCCGCCCAGCGGCGAGGTGCCCTTCGGCTTGAGGTCGAGGCCCTCCACGCTCGGCAGTTTCACGGGCAGTCGGTCCTCCGGCACGGGGATGATCCGGCCGTCTTCGGCGTGCAGCATGGGGATCGGGGTTCCCCAGAAACGCTGACGCGAGATCAGCCAGTCGCGCAGGCGGTAGTTCTTCGCCGCGCGACCGGTGCCGGATGCCTCCAGCTGCTCGATGGCGCGGGCGATCGCGTTGCGCTTGGACAGTCCGTTCAGCGGACCGGAGTTGATCATGCGCCCCTCGCCGGTGAGCGCGACACCGGTCTTCGCCGGGTTCTGCTCGTCGAGCGCGGCATCCGCATCGATCGGGACGCCGTCCTCGTCCACCTCGATGACCGGCATGGCACCGGTCACCGGAGCGGTGGTGTCGACGACGACCTTCACCGGCAGGTCGAACGCGCGTGCGAAGTCGAGGTCACGCTGGTCGTGCGCCGGGACCGCCATGACGGCGCCGTGCCCGTAGTCGGCCAGCACGTAGTCGGCGGCCCAGATCGGGAGCTTCTCGCCGTTGACCGGGTTGATGGCGTAGCGGCCCAGGAACACGCCCGTCTTGGGGCGGTCGGTGGACTGACGGTCGATATCGGTGGTCTTCTGCACCTCGGCCAGGTACGCCTGGAAGCGCTCGCGCACCTCCGGCTCGGCGTCGGCGGCGAGCTCCGCGGCCAGGTCGCCATCCGGGGCCACGACGAAGAACGTCGCACCGTGCAAGGTGTCGGGGCGCGTCGAGAACACCGTCACCGGCTCCTCGCGCCCCTCGATGCGGAAGTCGACGTCGGCGCCGACCGAGCGGCCGATCCAGTTGCGCTGCATCTGCAGCACCTTGTGCGGCCAGAATCCCTCGAGCTGGTTCAGGTCGTCCAGCAGACGGTCCGCGTAGTCGGTGATGCGGAAGTACCACTGCGTGAGCTTCTTCTTGACGACCTCGTAGCCGCAGCGCTCGCAGCGCCCATCGACGACCTGCTCGTTCGCCAGCACGGTCTGGTCGTTGGGGCACCAGTTCACCGGGCTCTTCTTGCGGTAGGCCAGGCCGCGCTCATACATCTTCAGGAACAGCCACTGGTTCCAGCGGTAGTACTCCGGGTCGGAGGTGTGCAGCACCCGGCTCCAGTCGAACGAGACACCGTACTGCTGGAAGCCGACCTTCTGCTGCGCGATGTTCTGGTACGTCCATTCGCGCGGATCGGCACCCTGACGGATCGCGGCGTTCTCCGCCGGCAGACCGAAGGAGTCCCATCCGATCGGGTTCAGGACGTTGTGACCGCGGTGACGCCAGAAGCGGGCGACGATGTCGGAGTAGAGGT
Organism: Microbacterium meiriae; assembly: GCF_025143875.1. Taxonomy (NCBI): domain Bacteria; kingdom Bacillati; phylum Actinomycetota; class Actinomycetes; order Micrococcales; family Microbacteriaceae; genus Microbacterium; species Microbacterium meiriae. Next base: position 5,874 of record NZ_JAMBDU010000035.1, read on the forward strand.
AGTTCTCCGCGTGCCCCATGTGCAGGTCACCGGAGGGGTACGGGAACATGGCCAGCACGTAGCGCCGCGGCCGGGTGTCCTCGTCGCCGCCCGTGAGGAACGTCTCGTGCTCCGCCCAGTACTTCTGCCACTTGGCCTGGATGGCGTGCGGCGAGGAGAACTCCTCGTCGACGGGAGCGGTGGACATGTTCTCGGACAACGAACGCACGACCAATCTGAAGGAAAAAACGGGATCAGTTCAGGATATCGGAACGCCAGGTCGCGGGCATTTCCGCGCCCAGCGCCGCGAGGGGGGCCCTGGCCTTGGTGGCGACCTCACGCACCTCGGCCGCCGGCACCGAACCCCAGGTGATCCCCCCGCCCGCGCCGACGAACGCCGCATCCGCGTCAACCACGATGCTGCGGATGACCATCGCGAGATCGAGAGCCCCGTCCACGCCGATGTAGCCGAAGCAGCCGGCGTAGATGTCGCGAGGAGCGCCCTCGAGATCGTGCAGCTGCGTCATGGCCGACAGCTTCGGGGCCCCGGTCATGCTCCCGGCGGGGAACGCCGCCTCCAGCAGCACTCCGACGGTGATCCCCTCCGCGGCCGTGCCGCTGACCGTGCTCACGAGTTGATGCACGGCCGGATAGCTCTCGACTTCCCAGAGGCCTTCGACGCGGATCGACCCCGGAACGCAGACCCGGGAGAGGTCGTTGCGCATGAGATCGACGATCATGACGTTCTCGGCCCGCTCCTTCGGGTCCGCGGCGAGCTCTGCGGCGAGCGCGGCATCAGTCACGGCGTCGGTGCCCCGAGGACGAGTCCCCTTGATGGGACGGGTGCGGATGACCCCACCGCTGGCGTGAAGGAACTGTTCGGGGCTGGCGCTCAGGAGCGCACGTCCTCCGATGCGCAGGAAACCGCCATGGTGCGCCGGTGTGGCGGCCCGGAGCTGCTCGTACACGGCGACGGGGTCGTGGGTGCCTGGCACGGTGAACCGCGTCGTGAGGCAGAGCTGGTAGGCGATGCCCGCATGGATGAGGTCACGGCAGCGGCCGATGAGCTTCTCGTACGCGTCGGGGGTGTGTCGGGCCTCCGCGACCGGACGGGCCTCCGCCGCACGGACGCGACTCTCCGCACGGGGCGCGGTCAGAAGGGACTGCAGCCAGCGCTCCCCCTCGTCGTCGGTCTCGCCCTCGGGGGACAGCAGCCACAGTCGGCGCGCGCCGTGATCGAACGCGAGAGCCCTGGTCACGCGCAGCCAGGTCCGAGCGTCCGGTTCCATCTCCCCGGCGACCGGCGCCCCCGCGAGAGCCGCACCGCTCTCGTAGTCGCGCCAGCCCACCCATCCCCCGCGTAACGGCGGCATCCCCGCTTCCACGGGATCGGTGTCGAGACGTACGTCCCCGGGCAGCGGTTCCGCGACGCCAGTGCCGAGGAAGCTCCATCCCTCGACGGCGTCAGCGCCCGCATCGAGCCAGAACACGTCCGCCTCCCGCTGCGCGAGCGCCGGGAACAGACGCTCCGACGCCACCCAGGACGGCAGCGGTCGGGGGCTCAGGCGGTCGGGCACCTTTCCAGCCTAGGACCGGGCCGCTCCCGTATCCTCATGGGGTGGACGACCTCCTGCTCTGGCTCCTCGACACCGTGCAGTCGATCGATCCGGTCACGCGCACACTGGTCGCCGGTCTCGCCGTCATGCTGGAGACGAGCATCCTCATCGGCCTCATCGTCCCGGGCGACACCATCGTCATCATCGCCTCGATGGGCGTCGCCACTCCCCTGGAGGGCATCGCGATGGGGGTGGCCGTCGTCGTCGGCGCCCTGATCGGGGAGAGCATCGGGTTCTGGCTCGGCCGCTGGCTGGGCCCCTACATCCGCGCCTCCTGGCTGGGTCGACGGATCGGCGAGCACAACTGGGTCCGCGCGGAGAACTACCTCGCCCGGCGCGGCGGCATCGCCATCTTCCTCTCCCGCTTCCTCCCGGTCCTGCACTCCCTCGTCCCTCTCACAGTGGGGATGAGCGAGTACCCCTACCGGCGCTTCCTGGCCTGGACGACCCCGGCCTGCATCATCTGGGCCTCGGCGTACGTGAGCGTCACCTCCCTGGCGGCCGGGAGCTTCCGCGAGCTCGTCGACCGCGTGCACTTCGCGGGGTACCTGTTCGTCGGAGTCATCGCCCTGTTCCTCGTCCTCGCCTATCTGGGCAAGAGGCTGCTGCACCGTCTCGAAGCCCGTCATCTGGAGGCCCCGGCGACGGAGTCCGACGCCGACGTGAAAGACTGAGGCAATGGCCCCCGCACCCCCGGCGCCCAGGATCCACTGGTTCGCCCGACTCGAGCACCGTCTGCACGTGTGGCGCGAGGGACGAGCGCGCCGCCGCGGTCGCAACGCCACTGTCCTGCCCTTCCCCGGCTACGGAGGCCCCGGATGGGTGCGCGTGCTCGGCCGGGTGCTGATCGTCCCGCCGCAGCGAAACAACCGTGACGGCGAGCCGGCGAGCATCCGCGGCTGGCGCAGCTTCGTCGGCATCCCCGTGGGTTTCGCCTCGGTCAGCGTGCACCTCGGAGACGGCACTCATCAGGTCGTCGCCGACCGCGGCGGCGTGATCGACTCGGTCATCCGCGCCGAGCTGGAACCCGGCTGGCAGACCTTCACCATCACCGTCGAAGGGCAGGAGCCCATCGAGGCCCGCGCCTTCATCGTCGCGGAGAGCACGCGGTTCGGCGTCGTCTCCGACGTCGACGACACCGTCATGGTCACGGCGCTCCCTCGACCATTCATCGCCTTCTGGAACTCGTTCGTCGTCGACGAGCACGCGCGCATCCCGGTACCGGGCATGGCCGTGCTGCTCGACCAGCTCCTCCGGCAGCACCCCGGAGCGCCCATGATCTACCTCTCCACGGGTGCCTGGAACGTCGCACCCACACTCTCCCGGTTCCTCGGCCGGCATCTCTTCCCCGCCGGCTCGCTGCTGCTGACCGACTGGGGTCCCACGCACGATCGCTGGTTCCGGAGCGGGCGCGAGCACAAGCTCACCAACCTGCGCCGACTGGCCACCGAGTTCCCCGACGTGAAGTGGCTGCTCATCGGCGACGACGGACAGCATGACGAGGCCATCTACACGCAGTTCCAGGAGGAGCACCCGGATTCCGTCGCGGGTGTCGCGATCCGTCGACTGCTGCCCGCGGAGGCGGTGCTCGCCGGCGGTCGTGCCGAGATGGAGTCCCATGATGCGGACGAGGCGCCGTGGGTGAGCGCAGAGGACGGCGCGGGCCTTCGCGACCAGCTCGGCGACGCCGGCATCCTGCAGTGACATGATCCTCACGCGTGATGACTGGCTGCGGCGGGAGGACGCGCATCGGCAACGGGCCGACGCGCTGACGGCGGCGCACCGGGAGCGCGTCGCGCGCGGCGAGAAGCACCCCGTGTGGGACTTCCTCTTCACCTACTACGGCTACAAGCCCGCGCAGCTCCGCCGCTGGCACCCCGGAGCGGGCGTGGAGCTGCAGGATGCGTCCGAACGGGCGGCGTGGCGCTGGTACGTCCCCGGGAACACACCCGACGGCGTCGTGCCCGATGCGGAGCGCTTCGCGGCCGAGAAGCCCGAGCTCGCTCGACTGGTGGCCCTCATGCTGCGCCGCACCGGCTCCCGTCCCGGGCAGTTCGGCTGCTTCGGGCTGCACGAGTGGGCGATGGTCTACAACGCCGCGGAGCATCGGCACGCCGTCCCCCTTCGGCTTGGTCAGGCGGGCACGGATGCGGTGGTCGAGGCGCACGACCTCCGCTGCACGCACTTCGACGCCTTCCGGTTCTTCACCCCGGATGCGGCGCCCCGCAACCGCACGGCTTTGACGAGAGACGACCAGCCCCTGTTCGAACAGCCCGGCTGCTTGCACGCCGGCATGGATCTGTACAAGTGGGCGATGAAGCTCGGGCCGCTGATTCCCGGCGAACTGCTCCTGGACACGTTCGAGCTCGCGCGCGACATCCGGCTGCTCGACATGCAGGCGGCCCCCTACGATCTCTCGGCCTGGGACGTCGAACCGGTACGCATCGAGACCCCGGAGGGCAAGGCGGAGTACGTCCGACGCCAGCGCGGCTTCGCGGAACGCGGTGCCGCTCTCCGCTCTTCCCTCCTCGCCGCCTGGCTCGCACCCGAGGGTCGCGCCGCGGCCTGAGGGTCAACCCGCAGGGGCGCAGTCGCCGCAGACACTCCACGACGACGTCGTATCGGAAAGCTGCAGGCGCAACGCGAGCACGCGCGTCGCAGCATCCGCGAGGCGATCGGCGGGCAGAGTGCCGGCATCGACCGCCGCGGCGATTCCCGCAGCCATCTCTCCCGCCGTCCGGGCATCGGAGCCCGCGATCATCAGCACCAGATCATTGCCGGCCGCCACCGCCGCGACGCCGTTCGCGACCGGATCGGCATACGCCGGGTCCCCGGAGGAGAGCAGCATGCCGAGGTCATCCGTGACGGACACCCCGTCGAAGCCGAGCTCGCCCCGAGCGATGCGATGCCACTCGGCGGACAGCGAGGCCGGCCGCGCGTCCACCGCCGTGTAGGCGAGATGGCCGTACATCAGCAACGAAGCACCGGCTTCGATGCCGGCGGCGAACGGGAGCCCGTCCGCTTCTCGCCACGCGGCCTTCGTCATCCCCGTGCTCGGGATCGCGTGATGCGAGTCGCCCGGCGCCGCTCCGTGCCCGGGGAAGTGCTTGAGCGTCGAAGCCACGACATGCTCCTGCCCCTTCGTCGCGGCGGCGGTGCGGTCGGCGGCACTCTGCGGATCGGTGCCAAGAGCCCGCCCGAAGATGAAGGAGCCGGGGTCGGCGGGGACGTCGGCCACCGTGCCGAAGTCGACCGTGATCCCCGCCCGAGCCACGAGCGCGCCACGGGCTGCGAAGGCCGCCGCGGTCTCGGCGACCGGGCGACTCTTCAGAGTCGGCGACGCCGGGTAGGTGTCCCAGGGCAGCCGCGAGACGATGCCCCCTTCCTGGTCCACCGCGATCAGCGGGGGCAGAGCGGGATCGATCGTCAGCGCTGCCGTCAGCGCGCGGAGTTCCGACTCGGACTCCGGGATGTTGCCACCCATGAGGATGAAGCCGCCGAGCCCCGACTGCATGTAGGCGCGAAGCGCCGCGGGGTCGCTCCCGCCGATGTGACCCATCACGATGGACGAGGCCTGCTCCGCGGTGCTCATCTCCGCGACGAGGGCGGCGGCATGATCCCGCAGGCCGTCGCCGTCGGCCGCCTGCACGGTCACCACGTCTGCCGGCGGGCTGGACGGTGCCGCCGACGACGAGGCGGCGGCCCCGGCGCCCACGGCGGTGATCAGCGCGGTCAGGGCCGTCGCGGCACCGAGGCCCCGCCGCATGCGGCGCCCGAACGAACGAGCCGGGTTCATGGCTCTCAGCGCGCGAGCGCCTCGACGATCGGTACCGAGGTCTCCTCGTCGCCGTTGCCGAAGCGGATCGTGCGCCCGATCGTTCCGGGGTCCTCCAGGGCCGCGACGATGACAGCCGCGACGTCGGCACGGGAGACCTCGCCGCGCCCCTCGGGGTCGATGCGGATCCGCCCGGTCGGGTCGTCGAAGGTCAGCGCGCCGGGGCCGAGGATCGTCCCGTCGAGGCCCGAGGCGCGGAGGTGCTCGTCGGCAGCCCACTTCGCGTCCGCGTACGGGAAGAAGGAGTCGTCCTCCGGGACGCCGTGGTCGGCCGTGGAGCCGATCCACGACACCATGACGTACCGCCGCACGCCGGCGCGCTCCGCCGCGTCCATCGTCCGCACCGCCGCGTCCCGGTCGACCGCGTAGGTGCGCTCGGGACTGCCGCCGCCGGCGCCCGCGGACCACACCACGGCGTCGTGCCCGCGGATGATCTCGGCGAGGGCGTCGACGTCCATGGTCTCGATGTCGGCGACGAGCGCGATGGCGCCGCCGTCTTCCACCTCGGACACATGATCGGGATTCCGGATCACGCCCGTGACCTCATGTCCTCGGGCGACGAGGAGCGGGGCGAGCAGCAGAGCGATGCGGCCGTGGCCGCCGAAGACGAGGATGCGCGACATGTCTTCACCCTACGCGCCCCCGCCGACGTCAGCCCGGCGTCTGCGAGCTGTCGATGACGAAAGCCTGCGGATGCGACGGCAGATACCGCACGACGACAGGCGCGCCGGTCGGGATCCACGCGTCGCGATCGGGGTACACGGCAGGAGTGAAGAAATCGCTCTCCAGGGTGTACTCGGTGCCGTCCGCCGCCGTGAACGTCACCCAGTCCCCGTCGACGGTTCCCGTCGTCGGGCGGCCGTTCTCGAAGACGTATGCGCGGGTCACCGGGACACCGGTCAGGCTCAGGATCCCGACGATGAGAGAGCCGAGCATCACGAAGGCCAGTACGCGGAAGACCAGGCGGACCACGGTGCCGCCGACGTTCCCGCGGGATCGGCTCTCCGCGGGGAGCAGCCCCTCGCGTTCGCGGACGGCGCGCAGGGACCCGCCGCGCGTCGTTCCCCGCGCGGAGATCGCGAACAGCCCGAGGATCGAGAACGCCGCGATGAAGACCATCGCATAGCCGTGCGCGGCCGGGAAGTTCACCAGCCACATCAGCGTGTCCAGGGGGTTCATCGTGCCGCCTCCTTCTCGATGGTGACGGCGACCGTGTGCGGATCCTCCCGTCGGTAGAACGCCCAGACGGGAGCCCCCACCTGCAGCCGCGAGACGGCCTGCGGGTAGACGAACACGGTGGTGTCAGCCTCCCATGGCTCCGCGCCCTCCGGGGCCACCAGCACCTTCAGCGCGAGCTCGCTCTGCCCCTCGCGACGCCGCCCGGTCGGACGGACCTCGACGACGGAGGCGGGAACCTGGGTTCCCGTCGTGCGCGCGCGGACCTGGGACGGGTCGATGAGGCCGCGGTCGATGCGCCACTGCAGCATCGCCTCACGGACGGTCGGGTCGCTGAGATCGGCGAGCTCGACCGTGTCGGGGTCCTCGAGGCTGTAGCGGACCGGGACGGGCTGTCCGACCTGCAGCGCTCCTACGTCACCGGCATCGAGCAGCATGCGCAGCTGTCCGATGAAGTCATCGCCGACGCTCGGGCTGACCCGGATGAAGAGGTCGTACTGAGGCACATCGTTCACGGTCACCCCAGTGCGGGACATCTCGACGATGGTGCCGACGCCGATCTGCACCGGCCCGCGGACCTTCTTGCGCCGCGCCAGACCCGACATCGACCCGCCGAAGGTGAGCAGCAGGCCCCAGGCGACGCCGATCACGATCGGTCCGCCCAGGCCGTCCTCACCCGCGAAGGGGAGGATCGACTCGCGCTGGTTCACCCCGAACAGGCCTTCACCCACCCACACCACGAGCCACGCGGACAGCAGCAGCCAGACGACGGTCAGGACGATGCGCAGCATGCCTCCCAGCGTATCCATAGGAGCCGCCCCTGGACGAACCGGTCAGGACGAGACCGGGGTCCCCACTCCCTCGAGGGCGCGGACGACGCCGGCCGCAGCGGCTCGCCCCGCCCGGTTCGCGCCGATGGTGCTCGCGGAGGGACCGTAGCCGACGAGCTGCACCCGGGGATCCACCACCGCCGTCGTGCCTCGACCCCCGCGGTCGAGCTGGATCCCGCCGGCGGCACTGCGCAGGTGGAGCGGGGCGAGGTGGCCGATCGCGGGTCGGAACCCCGTCGCCCACAGGATCACGTCCACGCGTTCGAACGCCCCGTCGGCCCACCGCACGCCGTCGGGCTCGATCCGCTGGAAAAGCGGGCGACGGTCGGCATACGCCCCGAGACGCTCCGCTTCCCGTTCCTGGGGGCGCAGCATGAGACCCGTCACACTGACCACGCTCTCCGGGGGCAGGCCGGCCGCCACACGCCTCTCGACGAGCGCGACGGCAGCAGCGCCGGCCTCCGGCGTGAAGTCGTCGTCGCGCCAGACGGGAGGGCGACGGGTGACCCACAGCGTCTCCGTGAGGGGGGCGAGGGCGCCGAGGAACTGCACCGCGGACGCACCGCCGCCGACGACCAGGACTCGCTTGCCCGCGAAGTGCTCCGGCCCCGGGTAGTCCACGGTGTGGAACTGCTCCCCGAGGAACGTCTCCATCCCCGGGTAGTGAGGGACGAAGGGTTGCGTCCAGGTCCCGGTCGCGTTGACGAGGGTGCGGGTGTGCCACTCCCCTTCGTCGGCCTCCACGACGAGGACCCCGTCGTCATCGTGGACTCGACGGACGTGCACCGGCCGCAGCACCGGCAGATCCTGGGCCTTCTCGTAGGCGGCGAAGTACTCCGGCACCGCGATGTTCGCCTGGCGCTCGTCCCGCGGCGGCGCGGTGTCTCCCGGGAGCTCGGCGACCCCGTGCACATCGCGCATCGTGAGGGCGTCCCACCGGTGCTGCCAGGCTCCCCCGGCCCGAGCATCGGCGTCCAGCACGACGTGCTCGATTCCGCGGCGACGCAGATGGAAGGACGCGGACAGCCCGGCCTGGCCGGCGCCGATCACGAGGCTGTCGAGGATGCTCACGATGGATCGAACGCCGTTGCACCGCCGGATGTTCCGCGTGTCCCGACGCGCCCGGGCGGCCCGCGCCGATTGGTGCGGATGCGGATTCGTGTAGTAGTGTTTTCACGTTGCCCGGAGCACTCCGGAGCAGCGTCTGGGCCTGTGGCGCAGCTGGTAGCGCACCTGCATGGCATGCAGGGGGTCAGGGGTTCGAGTCCCCTCAGGTCCACGAAAAACCCTCGGTTCGCCGGGGGTTTTCGTGTGTCTGGAGCCCGTGACATCCCGCGAGGTCAGGCCCTCGCGCCGCATCAGGCAGTTGCGCCACCTCCGGCCTGATCTCGCGCGATCGCCTGCCCGGGAGCATACGAAAACGACACGCTCTCGTTTATAGCGTGTTACACATGAGCACTCGACCCGCCCCTCCTCAGGGACATCTCCCGCATATCCAGGGGCTTCGGGCTCTCGCGGTTCTCGCCGTCGTCCTCTACCACTTCTGGCCTGCGCGCTTCAGCGGCGGGTATGTCGGAGTGGATGTCTTCTTCGTCATCTCCGGCTTCCTCATCACGGGGCATCTGGTTCGCGAGCTCACGTCGACGGGGACGGTGCACATCGGTCGATTCTGGGCCCGTCGGGCCCGACGCCTCCTTCCCGCGTCCCTGCTCGTCCTTCTGTTCTGCGTGACGGTCGTCGCCCTCCGCCAGTTGACTCCGATCTCCGCTCTCTCGGAGGAGCTCCGCCAGATCGTCACGTCGGCCTTCTCCGTGCAGAACTGGTATCTAGCGAGTGCGGCCACGGACTATCTCGGCCAGACGGGAGATCCGACCACTGTTCAGCACTACTGGTCACTGTCGCTGGAGGAGCAGTTCTACGTCCTCTGGCCTGTGCTCCTCGTCCTCACCGGATGGCTCGCGGTGAAGCGCATCCACGGCGAACACCGAAAGGTCATCGCCGTCGTCGTCGGAGTCCTGTCGATAGCCTCGTTCGTCTCCTGTGTGGCGCTGACCGCAGCGTATCCCGCGCCCGCCTACTTCGTGACTCCCGTCCGATTGTGGGAGTTCGGGGTCGGCGCCCTGCTCTCCCTGCTCCCCGCGCTGCGCGCGCGGCGCCCCCTCACGAGCGCTCTGCTCGGAGGGGCCGGGCTGGTCGCCATCCTGTTCAGCATCTCCTTCTTCGACGGACAGACCGCGTTCCCCGGATACGCGGCCGCCGTGCCGACGATCGGCGCAGCAGCCGTGATCGCGGCGACGAATGCAGCACGCTGGTGGCTCCCCGCACGCCTGCTGGCCATCCGCCCCCTGCGATTCACCGGGGACATCTCTTTCAGCCTCTACCTCTGGCATTGGCCGCTCATCGTGATCGCTCCTTCCGTGCCCTTCTGGGGCCTCTCCCTCGCTCACCGCCTGGCCCTCCTCGCGCTCTCCTTCGTCGTGGCCTGGCTGACGAAACGATTCATCGAGGATCCCGCCCGAACCTGGCGCGCGCCCTCGCTCAGGCGCCCGCGGGTCGTGCTCGCCCTCGCTCTCGCGGGGATGACGGTGGTCGGCGCCGGCGCGGGAGCCGCGTGGGCGGTGAATGCTCCGACCTACGAACGCGACGCGACTGCTCTCGCGGCTGTCCGCGCACACCCCCCTGCGTGTTTCGGAGCCCAGGCGGTGCTCGACATCCGCTGCGCGGACAGCCGGAGCGCGTCCGTCATACCGACCCCTGGATTCGCCGGCGCGGATCGCCCCACCGAGCAGAAGTGCTTCGTCCAACTGAACGATTCTCGTGCCGTGGCCTGCCGTTTCGGGTCACGGACGACGGACGCCCCGTCGATCGCGCTCGTCGGAGACAGCCACGCTTTCCAATACGTGAGCACCCTCAGGGCGATGGCGGAGAAGGAAGGCTGGTCGCTGACGAAGTACGTCAAGGGGGCGTGCCCGTGGAACACGACCCCACTGGCGACGGGCGGCGCATTCGGAGCAGCCTGCTCGGAGTGGCGGGACGAGGTCACGGCCGCACTGGAAGGCGGCGACTTCGACGTCGTCTTCACGACGGCCCTGGCCGCGACCCCCTTCGCGCAGGCAGGACACGAGTCCACCCTGCATGCCGCCGCCTCCGGATACCGGGCGGCCTGGTCACGTGTCATCTCCGAGGGCACACGGGTGATCGCCCTGGTGGACAACCCGGCCTGGGCGACGGACCCGAACAAGTGCCTGCAGACGCGAAGCCCGGAGGCCTGCTCCGTATCGCGCGACGATGCCCTCGCCGCGTCGGACCCGATCAGGGCTGCCGGCGAGGACTTCCCGGGGGTCACAGTGCTGGACTTCACCCCGGTGTTCTGCTCGTCGAGCGAGTGCCTCCCCGTGATCGGCGGGGCCAACGCCTACCGCGATCAAGACCACTTGACCACCACGTTCACCGACACCTTGGCGCCACAGCTGAGGGCGGCACTGCGGGACGCGATCACGAGGTGACAGCCTCGCGGGTTCAGGCACTCACTGCGCATCAGGCGGTTGCAGCATGTCTGGCCTGACGTGGCGCGCTCGCCTGCGCAGGAGCATATGAAAACGACACAGCCTCCGACGTAGCGTGTTACACATGCACGCTTCCGTCACCCGGTCTCGCGGTCGCCGCGCCGTCACCGTGATCCTCAGCATCCTCGCCGTCATCGCTCTCGGTATCGGCGGGGTGATCGCATGGCGCCTGCTCGCCCCGGCGCCATCGAACTGGGAAAGCCTTGATGCCACCGACAAGGAGATGCTCACGCAGCTGTCGGAGCAATACGACATCACGGCGACACACGCTGCGGAGATCTGGACGGATGCGTACCGGTACGAGGACCAGCCGCTGGTGCTGCTGCGCACGGACGGGGAGAAGAGCTCCTTCTGGTCGCACGCGATCCTCGTCAACATGAGCGGCGTCACGGACACGTCGGGCATGGCGAAGATCGACGTCCCCGGGGCCTCCCACCTCGATGACGTCCGCATCAGCCGGACGTTCGCCGTCGGGGAATGGCTGCTGTATGCCCCGTCGAACTTCGCTGTCATCGATGTGAGCGACCGCGACGTCCTCGCGTTCAAGTACAACCAGGCGATGCTCGACACCGAGACGACGACCTCTCAGGGCTTCCAGCGCTTCTCCCTGCACGAGAACTTCCACGTCACGAAGCAGGGGCTCGACCCGGAGGCTCCCGGCGCCTGGCCATGGGGAGCCGGTGGGCTCATCCCCGACTACCCGCACACCGAGGCACAGTACGAGCTGCTGCGTGTCGAGGCGCGTATCTTCGACCGGGTGGAGACGGAGACGGACCCGCAGGCCCTGGCCGTCCTCGCGTCCGACCTCGCCACCGTTCGGATGGCGCGCTACACGACGTGGCCGACCCTGAAGGCGGAGATCGATCTGGAGGCGATCGAGGGGACCGCCACCTACGTCGAGCGGGCCTTCGACAGGGCGCGAGGACTCACCCCGGTGCAGCGGACCTTCACCGATGGCCTCGAAGGTCTGATCTCCGATCCCGAGCAGCAGATCGTCCTGGAACGCGACTACTCGTACTTCACCGGTGCCCAGCTCGGACTGCTTCTCGACCGAATCGCCCCGGATTGGAAGACGCAGATCGAGCCCGCTCCCACCGGTTCGGCGTCGACTCCTTTCGCGACGCTGCAGCGCGTGACCGGGGTGACCACCGCGCCCGACGACGCAGAGCTCCGCGCGATCGTTGACCGCTACCTCCCTTAGCTCATGCCATCGCGCGACAACAGGCCCCCCTGGGAGGGGACGCCTGTTGTCGCGCGAATGCCTGAGGCGATGCGGACCGACCGACTCAGTCGAGGACGGCGCGGCAGGTGACGGAGCCCGCCGTCGCGATCTCCTCGTCCGTGCGAAGGACCTCGAGGTTCGCGTCACCTGCGTCCTGCACGATCGCGCACGCCACGGTGGCTCCGGGGTTCTCGATGACGACAGCCGCCTCCTCCCCCTCGGTGACGATGGCCTCGATGGTCATAGCGCCGGCGCGGGCATCGACGACCGTCTCCTCCGTCTCCTTGGTCCCGAACACGAAGCCCTCGGCGAAGGCCGTGTCCTGGTAGCGGATCGTCTCGTCGCCACTCAGACCGTGGAGCTCGTACGTGATGCGGTAGTCGGTCGGCTGGTTGAACAGGTAGTAACCGGCGGCGCCCAGTCCTCCGATGACCGCCAGACCGGCGGCGATGGAGACTCCCAGGACGATTGCTCTCTTCGTGCTCATACCTCCACGCTGTCACCGGCGCTCTCGTCGCGAATCGGTCGGTCGATGTATGCGCCCCCTCCATGCGGATGAGGTCCTGGTCATCCGGAAAAACACGGTATCCCCGCACCTCATAGGATGCGCATCGACGGCGCAAAGGAACCCCATCGATCACCTTCCTAGCGTGGTGGGCATGAACACGACTCCCTCTCCCGTCACGAAACGCCTCGCCTGGCTCTCCGGCCTCGTCCTCGCGGGCGGCCTCGTCTTGAGCGGCTGCGCGGCGGCCACGACCGCCGAACCGACGATCTCCGCGTCATCCTCCGCCGCGACCTCAACGGCGGCGTCGACGGACGCCGGGTCGACCGCGGAGACGATCGCCGACACGTCCGCCGCCGCTGCGGCCTTCCTCGCCACGCTGAGCGACGAGCAGAAGAAGGCCGTGTCGTACGACTTCGACGACGAGACGAAGACGACGTCGTGGTCGAACTTCCCGGTGACCTTCGTGCAGAGAGCGGGTCTGAACCTCGCCGACCTGACGGAGGAGCAGCGGACCGCGGCCCTCGCCGTGATGGAGTCTCTCCTCAGCGACGAGGCCTACGCGACCGTCACCGGGATCATGGGCGGCGACGAGTACCTCGCCGAGAACAGCAGCAGTACCGAGGATTCCCTCGGCCAGTACTACATCGCCTTCTTCGGTGATCCCACGGCGACCGACAGCGCCTTCGAGGTGCAGTTCGGCGGACACCACCTCGGCATCAACGCCACGCTGGACGGCGACGCCGACGCGATCACCTTCGCTCCCACGCACCTCGGGGTCCAACCCGCTGTCTACACCGACGAGGACGGCGAGGAGGTGCAGCCGTTCGAGGGGATCTACACGGACGCGTTCGCGTTCTTCGACAGCCTCACCGCCGACCAGCAGGCCACGTTGACCTCCGGCGATGTGAGCATGTGCGCACCGGGCGACACCTGCGACTTCGCCACCGGAGCCGGGCTGTCGGGGGCCGACCTCTCCGACGAGCAGCGGGATCTCCTTCTCCAGCTCATCGCCAACTGGGCCGGGATGAGCGACGAGGAGACCACCGCCGCAGCGCTGGCGGAGATCGACAAGACCCTGGACGACACCGTCATCGCCTGGTCCGGGGCGACGGTGTACGACATGACCACCGGGAACGGCATCGACTTCTCCATCTCCGGGCCGAACGTCTACATCGCCTTCCAGGCACAGCAGGGCTCGGCCGGCGCCGACGTCGACGGTGTGACGACATCGGGCTGGGGACATGTGCACACCATCTACCGCGATCCGACGAACGACTATGCCAACAGCGTCACCCAGCAAGCCTCTGCCGGGATGAGCGGCGGTCCCGGGGGCGGAAGCACTCCCCCCGCATCCTGACGCCCGACGCCCGTACCCGTCCAAGCCGCCACCCGTCAACGGCCTCCACCACCATCGCGTACACGCGTAGACAGAGGGCATCCGACGAAAGGAGACGACATGTCCAACACGACTCCCCCGATCCCGCCCCTCCCGCCGATCGCGGACGGGGATGGGGACGCCGAAGAGCTCCCCACGCGTGAAGTCGACGGCGAAGAGGTGCTCGACGAGGATGCGGACGACGCCCAGATCGACAGCGCAGAGGCCGACCGCGCCGCTGTCATCAGCGACGACGACTGACCGGGACAGGAGAAAGGGCACCCCTCCTCGCGGAGGGGTGCCCTTTCTCGTGCGGGTTCAGGTGGCCAGCAGGGGCGGGCGAGACGGGATCGCGATGGGGCGCGTGGCTCGGCTCGCGCCTTGCATCCGCTCGACCTCCTCCAGTACCTCGAACGCGGTGCCATAACGGATGGCGAGCGGAAGATCACGCAGCCACGTCACCTCGACCTCGGTGTCCGCGAGCTCGTACACGCAGGCGACGACATGGCGCGGATCGTTCTGGGGATAGCGCAGGTCGTTGATCACCCACTCCGACGGCGTGATGCGGTGAAGCACGAAACGGGGATCAGGAACTTCTGACATCAGTCGGCCCTCCAGGACTCTCTGATGACGAGCCTCCGATACCCCGCCGGGGAAGGGAAGGGCCTTGACACCCTCGTGATGAGGTGCAGGAGAATGGTCAGATCGGCGTTCAGCCCTGAGGCCGCACCGTGAGATCCGTGAGGTGCGCATCCCGCGGGAGATCGAGAGCGGCGAGGATCGTCGTCGCCACGGCGTCCGGCGTGATGAACCGCGCGGCGTCGTACTCCTGCCCTTCCTGCCGGTGCACGCGCTCCTGCATCGGCGTCGCGGTGCGTCCCGGATAGACCGAGGTCACGCGCACACCGTGCTCGGCCTCCTCCTGCCGAAGCGCATCCGCGAGGGCCCGCAGACCGTGCTTCGAGGCCGCGTAGGCCGACCACCCCGGGCTCGCCCGCAGCCCGGCTCCGGAGTTCACGAACACGACGTGCCCGCGCGAGACGCGCAGGACGGGGAGCAGGAGCCGGGTGAGCTCCGCCGGGGCGACGAGGTTGACCGCGAGCTGCTGTTCCCAGAGCGCCGGGGTGAGGTCCCCCACCGATCCGAGGTCCACGACCCCTGCCGCGTGCACCAGGGAATCGATGCGATCGGGAAGGCTCTGCTTCGACAGGGCCCACGAGAGGCGGCCGGGCTGCGCGAGGTCACCGACCAGCGTCGAGACCCCGGGGAGGTCGTCGGCGATCTGCCTGGCCCGTCCCGCATCGCGCGCGAGCACCACGACGTCGTCGCCGCGCTCCACGAGTCGCCGCGCGAGGACGGCGCCGATGCCGGAGCCCGCACCGGTCAGCAGGTGCGTGGCCATGTCAGCGGTTGTCGGCCGAGGTCTCGGCGACCTCGAGGGGGATCACCGGGCAGTCCTTCCACAGGCGCTCCAGGCCGTAGTAGACCCGTTCCTCCTGGTGGAAGACGTGGACGATGAGGTCGCCGAAGTCCAGCAGCACCCACCGCGCCTCGGCGCGCCCCTCCCGGCGCACGCGCTTGTGTCCGGACTCGACGAGACGGTCCTCGATCTCATCGGCGATGGCGGCGACGTTCCGCTCACTGTTACCGGTCACGAGCAGGAAGATGTCCACGAGCGGCAGCGGCTCGGAGACGTTCAGCGCGACGAGGTCCTCACCACCCTTGGCCACGGCGGCTTCGGCGGCGATGCGCAGCATCTCTTCGGCGGTTTCGGGTGATTGCATCAGAAGACGTTTCCTGTGAAGGCGATGACCAGGGCAGTGCCCAGGCCCAGCGCGAGGGCGCCCGCGACGATGGCGGCGATCAGCATGAGCCGGTTGCCCTTCTCAGGGGCCGGCGGACGGATCACCTCGCCGGCGGGCTTGATGGTGCTGACCGCGGAGCTCGCGGCGATGGGGGTGGGCGAGGACGCCGGAGGGAGCTCACCGTCGATGAGCACCGCGTCGACCTCCTTGCCGTCCGTAGTGCCGTGGGCGTGGCCCTGCGAGCCGAGGCCCTTCGGCAGCTCGTACGACCCCGTGACGAGGATCTCTCCGGTGGAGGCGACCGGCCCGGAGAGGGAGCCCTCGCCGGGAGACGGCGTGAAGATCAGCGCATTGGGCGCCGAGTGCTGGGTGCCGCCGGAGTCGTTCGACGTGAGCAGCTCATCGAAGGAGGGGCGGAAAGGCGCCGGCTCGGCAGGAGTCTCCTCCTGCAGCACGCCCTGCCCGAACGTCGGGCTCACGGTCGGGCGCTCAGCCTCGTCGACGTCGCGCTCGTCGAGATCGCCGTCGGCGTCCTCGTCGAGGAGGTCCTCGCCACCGGGGCCGTCCTGCTCGGAGACGCCGAGCACGGCGGAGATGTCCTCGGGCTCGGACTCCGGCGCCTCGACGGGCTCTTCGACGAGCGGCACGTCTCCGACCGTGTCGGCGACGTCGGCCGCGCGGACGGGCTCCGCAGCGACCTCGTCGTCGACGACGTCGTCGTCGTCGGACCCATCGGGCTGTGCCAGCACAGCCTCATCGGTCGTGTCGTCCGCCTCCGCGCCGACGGCCGGGACCGCGGCGGTCTTGATCTTCTCCTGCTCGCGTGCCTGACGCCGCGTCAGCGGCGCGGCGTCAGGATCGACGGACGTGTCAGCGACAGGCGCCGAGGGAAGGACGACGGGCTCGGCGGCACGAGGCAGCGGCGGTGCGGGCGTCGCGGCCTCCGCCGCGGCGGCGCTCGCCTGCTCCTCGCTGATGATCGGGGTGGATCCCGTCAACCGGATCTCCCGCAGCTGCTTCCGCGTCAGCGGACCTCGCTGATCCGATGTGCTCATGCCTTGCTCCGATACAGATGATGCTTCGCGATGTACTGGACGACCCCGTCGGGGACGAGGTACCAGACCGGTTGATCGTCACGGACGCGGTCACGACAGTCCGTCGACGAGATCGACAGCGCCGGCACCTCGAGCTGGCTGACGTCGTCGCTCGGGAGGCCGTCGATGCTCAGAACGTGTCCTGGGCGGGAGACCGCGACGAAGTGGGCCAGTTCCCACAGTTCATCATGGTCTCTCCAACTGAGAATTTGCGCCACGGCGTCCGCGCCGCTGATGAAGAACAGCTCGGCGTCCGGCCGCTGTTCCTTGAGATCGCGGAGGGTGTCGATCGTGTACGTCGGTCCCGCGCGGTCGATGTCCACCCGACTCACCGTGAACTGCGGATTGGACGCCGTCGCGATCACGGTCATCAGATAGCGGTGCTCGCTGGGCGTGACGTCGGCCTTCTGCCACGGACGACCCGTCGGGACGAACACCACCTCGTCGAGATCGAACGAGTGCGCGACCTCGCTGGCGGCGACCAGGTGGCCGTGGTGGATCGGATCGAAGGTTCCGCCCATCACGCCGATGCGCGGTGCGCGCGTGGTCGCGGTGCTCATGAGGGCCTAGTGGCCGTGTCCCGCCTCGTGGTCCTTGCCGTGCTTCGCCGCCCAGGCTTCTGCCTTGGCGGAGTGGCGGTTCGCGACGTTCTTGTACGACAGCGTCACGAAGCCGAGAGCGGCGAACACGATCGCGGCGATGACTCCGAAGATCAGGGTCTCGAGAGCCACGTTGCCGTGGTGCTCGGTCTCTGCGGCGGCCATCGCGATCTGTGCGACGAGGTTCATCCTGACTCCGTTCGTGGCGTGCTGTCTCGGGGGTCCTGTAGGGATACAGCGTCCCCCAGTCTAGCCCTCAGCCGCGCGTCTGACCCGCCCCACGCGCGAGCCACTTCGTACTGGTCAGCTCGGAGAGCCCCATCGGACCGCGCGTGTGCAGCTTCTGCGTCGAGATCCCGACCTCGGCACCGAAGCCGAACTCGGCCCCGTCGGTGAACCGAGTGGACGCGTTCGCCATCACCACCGCCGAATCCACCTCGGCCAGGAACCGCTCCGCGCTGCGGGAATCGGTGGTGACGATGGATTCCGTGTGCCCCGTGCTGTAGCGACGGATGTGGTCGAGCGCGTCGTCGAGGCTGTCGACGACCTTCATCGCGACGTCCAGGCTCAGGTACTCCGTCGCCCAGTCCTCCTCCGTGGCCGGGATGATGTTCGCCACGAGCCCGGCGACCACGTCGTCGCCGTGGATCGCCACCCCCTCGCTCATGAGGGCGCTCGCGACGAGCGGGATCAGGCGCGGCGCCGCCTGCCGGTGGACGAGAATCGTCTCGACCGCATTGCACACGCTGGGGCGCTGCACCTTGGCGTTCACGACGATGTCGCAGGCCCAGTCGTCGGGGGCGCTCTCGTCGAGCAGGATGTGCACGTTCCCGGCGCCCGTCTCGATGACGGGCACGGTCGACTCGGTCACCACCGTCTCGATGAGCCCGGCGCTGCCGCGCGGGACGAGCACGTCGATGAAGCCGCGGCCGTGCATGAGCGCCTTCGCCCCGTCGCGCCCGAAGTCGTCCACGGTCTGGATCGCCTCGGGCGTCACCCCGGCGTCGCCGAGGGCAGAACGCATGACGTCGACGAGCACGGTGTTGGAATGGAGCGCCGCGCTGCCTCCCCGCAGGACGACCGCATTCCCCGAACGCAGCGCGAGGGCGGCGATGTCGACCGTGACGTTGGGACGCGCCTCGTAGATCGCCCCGACCACCCCGAAGGGGACGCGCACCTGCTCCAGAGCCACGCCGTTCGGCATGCGGTGTCCGCCGACCACGCGACCCACCGGATCGGGCAGGGCCGCCACGTCGCGGACGGCCGCGGCGAGGGCGGAGACCCGCTTCTCGTCGAGGCGGAGGCGGTCGACGAGGGACTCGCCGATGCCGTCGTCCCGACCGCGCGCGACGTCACGCTGATTGGCCTCGATGATGCGGGCGGCGTTCTCCTCGAGGGCGACGGCGATGGCGTCGAGCGCCCGTGCCTTGTCGTCGCTCGTGAGGGCGGCGGTCGTCCGCGAGGCCTCCTTGGCCCGCTCCAGGCGCGTCTGAGGGGTGAGGTCGGTCATCCGCCCAGTCTAGGAGGTGGCGGGCTCGAACCAGGTCCCGATGTCGGCGCCTGCAAGGGCCTGCGCCACGAGGTCGGCGCTGGTGACCAGCACCCCGATGCCCGAGGCCGCCGCGAGTCGGGCAGCGGAGACCTTCGTGGCCGCTCCCCCGGTGCCGACGCTGTTGACCACGGTCGCACCGAACTCCAGCCCGGAGAGGTCCGCATCGGGGGCGACGACGTCGATGGGTTCGGCGCCGGGATCGCTCGGAGGCCGCGTGTAGAGGGACTCGATGTCGCTGAGCAGGACGAGGGCGTCCGCCTCGATGAGCTGGGCCACGAGGGCGCCGAGCCGGTCGTTGTCGCCGAAGCGGATCTCCTGTGTCGCGACCGTGTCGTTCTCGTTCACGATCGGCAGCGTGCGCAACCCCAGGAGACGCTCCATGGCCCGCCGCGCGTTCGAGCGCGACGTCGGGTTCTCGAGGTCTCCGGTCGTGAGCAGCACCTGACCGGCGACGATGTCGAAGGGGCGCAGAGCCTCCTGGTACCGGTAGACGAGGATGTTCTGGCCGACCGCGGCCGCGGCCTGCTGCGTGGCGAGATCGGTGGGCCGCGCATCCAGACGGAGGAACGGGATGCCGGAGGCGATCGCTCCCGACGACACGAGCACGACCTCGGCCCCGCGGGCGTGCGCCGCCGCCAGCGCCTCGACGATCACCGGGATGCGCCAGGACGACTCGCCGCTGATGGACGACGAGCCCACCTTCACGACGATCCGCGTCGCCGTCGCGAGATCGGCGCGCGTGCGTGCGGTCACGCCTCGTCCTCGCGGTACGTGGCGAGGCGCTCCGCCTCCAACTCCGCGCGCGCCTGCGCCTTGGCGTCCATGCGCTCGTAGTACTTCTCGCGACGCTCGGACGTGGTCCGGCGGGCGTTCGGAGCCAGACGCGGGTCGGTGCCGCGGGGCGCCGACATGAGCTCGGCGGCGGAGCTCATCGTGGGCTCCCAGTCGAAGACGATGCTGTCGCCCTCGCCGATGACGACGGTCGAACCCTGGACGGCGCCAAGGCGGAAGAGCTCGTCCTCGACGCCCAGCTTCTCCAGACGGTCGGCGAGGTAGCCCACGGCCTCCTCGTTCTGGAAGTCGGTCTGCTGCACCCAGCGCACCGGCTTCTCACCGAGGATGCGGTAGACGTTGCCGTACGTGCCGCCCTCGACGCGGATCGTGAACGGCTTCACGGCGCCCTTCGGGCGGATGACGACGCGCTCGCGCGGGGCCTCGACCGCGGTCTCCATGCGGTGCTTCTCGACGAGCTCGCCGAGGGCGAGGGTGAGCGGGCGCAGCCCCTCGTGCGAAACCGTGGAGATCTCGAAGACCCGGAATCCGCGGGCCTCCAGATCAGGACGCACGAGATCGGCCAGGTCACGGGCCTCCGGCACGTCGACCTTGTTCAGCGCCACGAACTGCGGGCGCTCCAGCAGGGGCGTCTGCCCCTCCGGCACCTCGTACGCGGCGAGCTCGGCGAGGATGACCTCGAGGTCGGAGATCGGGTCGCGGTTCGGCTCCAGCGTCGCGCAGTCGAGCACGTGCAGCAGCGCGGAGCAGCGCTCCACGTGCCGCAGGAACTCGAGTCCGAGGCCGCGGCCCTCGCTCGCGCCCTCGATGAGGCCCGGCACGTCGGCGACGGTGTAGCGGAAGTCCTCCACCTGGACGACGCCGAGGTTCGGGTGCAGCGTCGTGAACGGGTAGTCGGCGATCTTCGGCCGCGCGGCCGAGATCGCGCCGATGAGGCTCGACTTCCCGGCGGACGGGTAGCCGACGAGCGCCACGTCCGCGACCGTCTTGAGCTCGAGGACGACATCGCCCTCGAAGCCGGGGGTGCCGAGCAGGGCGAAGCCGGGAGCCTTGCGCTTCGGAGTCGCCAGGGCCGCATTGCCCAGGCCGCCCTGGCCGCCCGCCGCCACGACGAAGCGCTCACCGGGCTCGATCATGTCGATCAGGACGTCGCCGCTCGGGCTCTTGACCACGGTGCCGACCGGGACGGGCAGCTCCAGTGTCTCGCCGTCGAAACCGGAGCGGTGGTCCCCCATGCCCGGTCCGCCGTTGCCAGAGGACCGGTGCGGCGAGTGGTGGTAGGACAGCAGCGTGCCGGTCTGCGTGTCGGCGACGAGCACGATGTCGCCGCCGTCGCCGCCGTTGCCGCCGTCGGGGCCACCGAGGGGCTTGAACTTCTCGCGGTGCACCGAGACGCAGCCGTTGCCGCCCTTGCCTGCACGCAGGTGCAGTGTGACGGTGTCGACGAACGTGACCATGTGCGAGTCCTTCGGTGTGCTCGGGGTGCCTGACGGCAGATACGCGGACGGGGCGAGCCGAAGCCCGCCCCGAACCGGATGTTTAGCGTGGTGCTGTGATCACTCAGCAGCGGCGACGATGTTGACGACCTTGCGGCCGCCCTTCGCGCCGAACTCGACCGCACCGGCGGCCAGAGCGAACAGCGTGTCGTCGCCCCCACGGCCGACGTTGGCGCCGGGGTGGAAGTGCGTGCCGCGCTGGCGGACGATGATCTCGCCGGCGAGGACCTGCTGACCGCCGAAGCGCTTCACGCCGAGGCGCTGTGCGTTGGAGTCACGACCGTTACGGGTGGAGCTTGCGCCCTTTTTGTGTGCCATGTCCTGGTCTCCTCGGTCTTACTTGATGCCGGTGATCTTGACGCGCGTGAGCTCCTGGCGGTGGCCCTGACGCTTCTTGTAGCCGGTCTTGTTCTTGTACTTCTGGATGACGATCTTCGGGCCGCGGAGGTTGCCGACGACCTCAGCCGTGACGGTGACCTTCGCCAGCGCGTCGGCGTCGGTGGTCACCGTGGAGCCATCGACGAGCAGCACGGCGGGCAGCTGGATCTCGTCGCCCTGGGCAGCCTGAACACGGTCGAGCTGAACGATGGTGCCGACCTCGACCTTCTCCTGCCGGCCACCGGCGCGCACTACTGCGTAAACCACTTCATACCTGTTTCGTTGGGGAGCACGCGGCTCCGAGAATCTCACGGGAAGACTGTTGCTTGCATGCGTCGCTGGTACGACGGGCGCGAATGCAAGACTCTCCGCTTCGGCCGTCGAGGACGACGCGGCATGCGCACCAAGGGACTACTTTACCGGATGCCGGCTGACCTCGCAAAGTGAGCCGGGTGACGGGGCCGGTCGTAGGCTGACGGAGTGACCGTACTCGTCGACGACCCCCGCTGGCCCGCCCATGGACGCCTGTGGGCGCACCTGGTCAGCGACGACAACCTCGACGAGCTGCACGCCTTCGCGCGCGCACACGGGATCCCCGCCCGGGCCTTCGACCTCGACCACTACGACGTCCCCGAGGACGCCGTCCCCCGGCTCATCGCCGGCGGTGCGCAGCACGTCCCCGGCAAGGAGCTGGTCCGGCGCCTGATCTCCTCAGGCCTCCGGGTCCGCGGACGCGACCGGCGGCACTGACGCCTCCGAGTTCACCGACACCGGCGTGCCGGAGAGGGCGGCGGTGGTGACCCGGCGCCGTCCACGACCCTGGCCGGGCGCCTTGGGCTCCGGAAGCGCATCCAGCACCGAGTCGAGCAGCTCCTCGGTGGGCGTCTTCGGCCCCTTCCGGTCACCGCGCTTCTTCCGGGCCTTCTTCGGGCGCTCGGAGGCGGGGACGGGCGCGGACTCGGCCGGCGGTGCCTCCGCGGCCGGTTCGCCGGACGGCACGATCGTGGAGGCGGCGATCTGCGCGAGGGCCGACTTCGCCCCCTCGGTGATGCTGTGGGTCACCGGCGGCGCGGCAGGTGCGGAGTTGTTGTTGCCACCGCCGTTGCCGTTGTTGTTGCCGCCGTTCCCGCGCTGACGGCGTCCGCCGTTGCCGTTACCGCCGTTGTTGCTGCCGTTCGCACGGTGCTTCACGACCGGGTCGTGGTGCACGATCACGCCGCGACCGGCACACACCTCGCACGCCTCACTGAAGGTCTCCAGCAGCCCGAGACCGAGCTTCTTGCGTGTCATCTGCACGAGACCGAGCGAGGTGACCTCGGCCACCTGGTGCTTCGTGCGGTCGCGGCTCAGGCACTCGATGAGTCGGCGCAGCACGAGGTCGCGGTTGGACTCCAGCACCATGTCGATGAAGTCGACCACGATGATGCCGCCGATGTCGCGCAGACGCAGCTGGCGGACGATCTCCTCGGCGGCCTCGAGGTTGTTCTTCGTGACCGTCTCCTCGAGGTTGCCGCCGGAGCCGACGAACTTGCCGGTGTTGACGTCGACGACCGTCATGGCCTCGGTGCGGTCGATCACGAGCGAACCGCCGGAGGGCAGCCAGACCTTGCGGTCCAGTGCCTTCTCGATCTGCTCCGTGATGCGGAACGCGTCGAACGGATCGACGTCGTCCTCGTACGCCTCGACACGCTCGAGCAGGTCGGGGGCGACGCTCTCCAGGTACGCCCGGATGGTGCGCTGCGACTCCTCGCCCTGGATGAGCATCTTCGTGAAGTCCTCGTTGAAGACGTCACGGACGATCTTCACGAGCAGATCGGGCTCGGCGTGCAGGAGCGCCGGAGCCTGCTGGCTCTCGACCTGCTTCTGGATGTGCTCCCACTGGGAGGTGAGGCGCTGCACGTCGCGGGTCAGCTGATCCTCGGTCGCCCCCTCCGCGGCCGTTCGCACGATCACGCCGGACGACTCGGGCAGCACCTCCTTGAGGATGCGCTTGAGGCGGGCGCGCTCGTTGTCGGGCAGCTTGCGGCTGATGCCGTTCATGGAACCGCCGGGCACGTACACCAGGTAGCGGCCGGGCAGCGAGATCTGGCTCGTGAGGCGGGCACCCTTGTGACCCACCGGGTCCTTCGTGACCTGGACGAGCACGCGATCGCCCGGCTTCAGAGCGAGCTCGATGCGGCGGGGCTGGTTGCCGGTCTCGACGCCGTCCCAGTCCACCTCGCCCGAGTAGAGCACGGCGTTCCGGCCGCGGCCGATGTCGACGAACGCGGCCTCCATGCTGGGAAGCACGTTCTGCACGCGACCGAGGTAGACGTTGCCGATCAGCGAGGCGTCCTGGTTGCGGGCGACGTAGTGCTCCACGAGCACGCCGTCCTCCAGCACACCGATCTGCGTGCGGCCGTTCTTGGAGCGCACGACCATCTTGCGGTCGACCGACTCGCGGCGCGCGAGGAACTCGGCCTCGGTCACGACCGGACGACGACGGCCGGCGTCACGTCCGTCACGACGGCGCTGCTTCTTGGCCTCGAGGCGCGTCGAGCCCTTGATGGCCTTCGGCTCGGTGATGTACTCGACGACCCGCTGACGCTGCCGCGGCTCTTCCCGCTGCTCGTCGCCCTCGGATCCGCCGCGGCGCCGACGACCGCGGCGACCGGCACCGGGCTCGTCCTGGTCGCGCTCCGGCGCACGGTCGTCACGACCGGGGCGCGCGGGCAGCGGAACGACCTCCGGCGCGTAGAAGTGCAGCTGCGTCGACACCTGCGACACGAACACCTCGGGCAGCAGACCGAGCGACACGGCGGTGACGGCCGCGGGCTTCTCGGGCTCGGCGGGGGTCTTGTCCGCAGGCGCCGCCTCAGCGGAAGCCACGTCCGCGGGGCCTTCGTCCGCGGGAGTTTCCTCGGCGGGAGCCTCCTCCGCGGCAGCCTCCTCGGCAGGGGCCGGCTCAACGGGTCCCTGCTCCGCAGGGGCCTCCTCGACTTGAGCCGCCGCGTCGATCGCGTCTGCGGCGGCCTCGTCTGCGGCAGCGGCGTCCTCGACAGCGGCCGCAGCCGCATCGTCCGCCGCCGCAGCGGCGTCATCGGCCGCCGCGTTCTCGGCAGCGCGGTCGTCCGCCGCGGCCTCCGCCGCCGCGTCGTCCGCGTCCTCCTGATCCCGCGAGGTGTCCTCCGACTCCTCCGCGGCGAGAGCGGTGGGCGCCGTCAGCGGCTCCGCGGCGTCAGCCGGGGCGTCGAGGGCGGGGGCGTTGTTGTCATTGTTCTCATCGGCCATCTCTGGCGTGCTCCCTGGCACGGTCCACTGCGTGTCCCGTGAAATCTCATGCGGCACCCGCGGGTGCCGCGAACTCAATCGGCCTGCGACCGGCTCATGGCTCTGGTCGCGTGGGGCATGGGCCCCGAAGTCTGCTCGACGCGTGTCGCGGCAACGCCGTTCATCGCATCACAGGTCATTATCGCACCACATCGGTCCGATCGCGGCATCTCTCGGTCCCCGACCGTTTTCTCCGGGCGGTTCTCGCCCTTTCCATAGCCGTCGCTGGGATAATCCTGAGCATGAGCGAGCAGCGCACCCGCCCCGTCGTCTATGCCGTGTGGTTGATCATCGCGAGCGTCATCGGCTGGTACGCCGCCTTCCAGCTCACCGTGGAGAAGTTCGCACTGCTGGAGCACCCGAAGGAAGCGCTCGGCTGCGATCTCAGTCCCTTCATCCAGTGCAGCACCAACCTGCAGTCGTGGCAGGGATCGGTGTTCGGATTCCCGAACCCGATCATCGGCCTCACCGGCTGGATGGCGCCGCTCGTCGTCGGCGTCGCGATCCTCGCCGGGGCGCGATTCCCCCGGTGGTTCTGGGCGGCGTTCGGAGTGGGCATCACCTTCGCGTTCGGCCTCGTGTGCTGGCTGATCGCCCAGAGCCTCTACGACCTCTTCGTGCTGTGCCCCTGGTGCATGGTGACCTGGGCGGTGACGATCCCCACCTTCTTCGCGACCATGGTCCACCTCGCCCGCAACGGCACCTTCACGGGCAACGCGAAGGTCCGCGCCACGGCGGACAAGCTCATGCCGTGGGTGCCGCTGGCGACCGTGATCGCGTACGCGCTGATCATCTTCCTGGCGCAGCTGCAGGGCCTCGACTTCCTCGGCGAGATGGCGAAGATCCTCTTCTGAGCGCCTCTCCTCGAACGACGAAGCCCGTCCGCCATTCCGGCGGGGGGGGGGGGGGGGGTGTTTGGTGTGTGGTTTTAAAA
>NZ_JAMBDU010000036.1:0-31925 GCF_025143875.1 Microbacterium meiriae
CCCCACGAGCGAAGGACCCCCCATGGCTCTGACCCTCCCCGTGCGCCCGCCGAAGAGCCGGCGCCCCCGCACCGGCATCGCGCTGTCGACGCCGACGGCCGCGCTGCTCGTGCTCCCGGCCGCCGTGCTCTTCGCGGTGCTGATCCTCTACCCGATGCTCGCCGCGCTCAGCTACTCGTTCTTCGACTGGCAGGGCACCAAGCAGGGTGGATTCGCCGGTATCGGCAACTACCTCACGCTCCTCACCAAGGAGCCCTACGCCTCCGAGATGTGGAACGCGTTCGGCCACAACCTGCTGCTCTTCGCCGGCGCCCTGGCCTTCCAGAACTCGCTCGGCCTCGGCATCGCCACCCTGCTGCACCGCCGCAAGCGCACCAAGCGGTTCTTCCAGACGATCTTCGCCCTGCCCTACCTCGTGAGCCCGATGGTCATCGGCTACCTGTGGTCGCTGATGCTGTCGCCGCTGTTCGGCCCGGTGAACGCGATCCTCCGCGGCGTCGGCCTGGAGAGCCTCGCGCTGCCATGGCTCGGCGATCCGCAGCTCGCGATCTGGGTCATCGTGCTGGTCAGCGCCTGGCAGTGGATCGGATTCCCGATCCTGCTGTACGGCGCCGCCCTCGGCGGCATCCCCGAGGAGATCGAGGAGGCGGCGTCGCTCGACGGCGCCACGGCCGCGAAGCGGTTCCGCTACATCACCCTGCCCATGCTCACCCCGACGATCGGCATCATCACCGTGCTCACCTTCATCGGCAGCATGGAGGCGATGGCCATCCCGTTCGCGCTCGCCGGGTCGAACGGCGCTCCCGCCGGCTCCACCGACGTGATGATGCTGCTCTTCTACCGCACCGCGTTCGAGTCCGGGAACCCGAACTCCATCGGGGTCTCCTCGGCCCTCGCGACCGTCCTGTTCATCTTCATCATGGTCATCTCCGTCGTCATCACGACGACGATGCGCCGCGCCGAACGAAAGCTGTTCTGATGAGCACCGCCCTCGACACCCGTCAGGAGCCGACCACCGAGGCGATCGTCTCCGGCCGGCCCTCCGCCCCGCGGCGCCGCTCCCGTCGCACGAACGACACCCCGTTCGTGGGCCGCCTCCTCGCCAACGTGTTCCTGTGGGGATACGCGCTGGTCGCGATCGGTCCGCTGCTGCTCATGGTCAACAACTCCCTGCGCACGCAGCAGCAGATCGCCACCGAGCCGCTCGGACTTCCCGTCCCCCCGACGTTCACGAGCTTCCAGAACGCGTGGATCACCGCCTCGTTCGACACGTACTTCATCAACTCGATCACCGTCACGGTCGGGTCGGTCATCGTGACGACGGTCGTCTCGGTGCTCGCCGCCTACGCCTTCGCGCGGGCCAGGGCGAAGTTCTTCCGCGGGATCGAGGCCGTGTTCCTCTCGGGCCTCATGCTGCCGGTGCACCTGGCGATCCTGCCGCTGTTCTATCTGCTCGACGCGCTCAAGATGACCAGCAACGTCTTCAGCCTCATCCTCGTCTACGGCGCCCTCGGCATCCCGTTCACCACCTTCGTGCTGACGGTGTTCTTCCGGGCACTGCCGATCGAGCTGGAGGAGGCCGCGCGCATCGACGGCGCCGGACCGCTGCGCACGTTCCTGCAGATCCTGCTGCCGCTCGTGCGCCCGGCGCTCGCGACGGTGATCGTCTTCCGGTTCGTGCCGGTCTGGAACGACTTCTTCTACCCGCTGATCCTGCTGCGCGACCGCGACTCGTACACGCTCCCCGTGGGCCTGACCCGGTTCTTCGGGGAGTACTCGACCGATTGGCCGCAGCTGTTCGCCGGACTCACGATCGCCACCATCCCGCTCGTGGTGCTGTTCCTGCTGGCGACGAAGCAGATCATCAACGGCCTCACCTCCGGCATGAGCAAGTGACGGCCGCGGGCGGATCGTGGTGAACGGAGCCCCGGGCTCGGCGTGGGCGTCGGTGCGGGCGGTCGCCGGGGGAGCGGAAGAGCTGCAGCTCCTCGGGTCGCCGGCGCACGACGACCCCGCTCCGCTCACCGCCGCGCACCTGTTCGATCTCGCATCGCTGACGAAGGTCTTCACCGCGATCGCCGCCCTGCGGCTCGTCGACGCGGGGGTGCTCGACCTCGATGAGCCCGTCGAGCGCGTCCTCACGGTGGGCAGTGGCGCTGGAGCGGAGCGCATCACCCTCCGACACCTCCTCACCCACACCTCCGGGCTGCCGGCGGAGGGGCGCGAGTGGCGGGAGGGCGTGCGCGGGGACGAGTTGCGTGCCCGCGTGCGGGGTCGGGCGCTCGGTGCCGAGCCGGGCGCTCGCCACCTGTATTCCGACGTCGGGTACATCACGGCCGGAGACTGTCTGGAACGGGTCTCCGGGCGGCCGCTCGCGGCGCTCTGGGCGGAGGTGGCCACGGGGATCGGCGCCGCGTCGCTGACCATGGCTCCGGAGCGGGAGCGTGCGGTCGCCACGGAGACGCAGCCGCATCGCGGGAACGTGCGCGGTGAGGTGCACGACGAGCTCGCCCACGCGCTCGGCCGTCCCGCCGGCCACGCGGGACTGTTCGGCACGGTGGCGGATGTCGCCGCTCTCGCCCGTCTCCTGCGCGATGAAGGCGAGGGGCCGCACGGGCGCGTGCTGTCACGGGAGTCGTTCCGCGGGATGACGACCCCGTCGATCCAGGCCGACGCCGGCTACGGCCAGGCGATCGGTCTGCGCGTGCGCGATGCCGCGTGGATGGGTGACCTCGATGCGGTCGGCCACACCGGTTTCACCGGCACGTGCTTCGCGGTCGTCCCCGAGACCGGTGGCTACGGCGTGCTGCTCCTCAACCGCGTGCATCCCACGCGCGAGGACGCCGGCGTCGCCGCCGTCCGCCGTGCCTTCCTCGCCCCCCTCGCCCCCTGACCCCCCGCCCCGCCCCTTCCCGGTCTCGCCCCGGTCTCACCCCGGTCCCGCCCCGGTCCCGCCCGGTCCCGCCCCGGTGCCGCCCCGTCCCGCCCCGGTGCTGCCCCTCGATCCCGGGATCGACAAGGCCCCTCCCCGCACCTTCCGACGCCCTTTATTCATCCCGCACCGAGAACCCCTCCCGGTGGGAGTGCAGAAACGTGCCCGGGACGCGAGCGGGAGGCGCGTTTTCGATCCCGGGATCGGGGGCGGATGGGCCGTGCGCGATGGGGAAGGCGGAGGGGAGCTGAGTTGGAGATGGCTGAGGTCGGTCCCGCCGCGCCACCTGCGGGATCGATAAGGCCCCTCACCGCGCCTCCCGACGCCCGTTTTCCATCCCGCACCGAGAATCCCTCCCGGTGGAAGTGCGGAGGGCGCCGGATCAAAAAGGGTCCTCCACGCGCCTCCCGAGGCTCCGTTTTCATCCCGCGTGGGGGACACCCCGCGGTGGGTGTGCAGAAACGTGCGGGGGATGGGGGAAAGAGGCGCGGTTTTGATCCCGGGCGGGACCGGGCGGGAAGGGGAAGGGACGGGGCGGGGTCAGTCCGTCCGGAGGGGGCGGAGGGTGCGGGCGTAGTCCTCCTTGAGCACCGCGAGGTGCAGCCACGCCTCGATCCGGGTCACGCCGGGGAGGGCGCGCAGCCGCTCGAGACTTGCGTACAGGGCTCCGGCGGAGGGCTCGACGAGGGTCGCGACGGCGTCGAACCGACCGAGCGTCCGCGCGGCGAAGTCGACGCCGCGCCCCCGCCGCAGTTCGTCGATCACGGCCTCGTCGTCGTCTCCGAGCGTCATGCCCACGCCCATCGAGAGCTGTCGATGCGCGAGCCCGCGGGCCTCCACGGCGCTGATCTTGATGACCCCGGCGTCGATGAGGCGCTGCACCCGGGTGGCGACAGCACTGGGGGAGAGTCGCACCTGCTCGCCGAGGGCACGGAAGCTCATCCGTCCGTCGGTCTGCAGGAGTTCGATGAGAGCCTCGTCGATCCCGTCGAGCGTCACCCCGCCGTGGTACTCCGAGACGAAGAACCCCTTGATCACGGTCGAGTAGATGATGGTGTTGATGTCGAGCACCCCGGCGCTCCCGCGGATGCGCGCGAGCAGGTCGTGGAGCTCCGACATCGACCCCACCCGCACCTCCGTGACGATGTCGTGCGCGCCGCCGACCGCCGACACCAGGACGGTCTCGGACATGTCGCGCAGGTGCTCGGCGACCACCTCGACGGCGCCGTCGGTCCGGATCGACACGTGTGCGAGGACGTGCTGGCCGAGGAACACCGGGTCGACGGCCGCGACCACTCGCACCGTGCGGTCGCCGAGCAGGGTGCGCAGGCGTGCCGCCACGATGGCGCGGGACTGGCCGACGCGCTCGGCGAGGGAGAGGATGCTGGCGCGGCCGTCTTCCTGCAGCGCCCGGATGAGTTCCGCGTCGAAGTCCATGTCCGATCCGATTCCGTCGATTTCCCCGCAGTGCACGGTCGTCCGTGCAGAACCTCAGCGTAGAGCGCGTTGAGGCAGAGAGGAAGGCCCGCTGTGCGCGGTACTGTCGACAGACCTCCAGTGAATGACGCGTACGGCTGGAGTTCTGCCCTTGCTCACGGTGCTCCACCTCCGTAGCATCCTTCGCTATCCGACACCATCCGCGAAGGAGCGGGTCCATGACCACTACCCCCACCCCCCGAAGCGGCGTCCACAGCCGCGCACGCCGCGCCGGCATCGCCGCCTTCGTCGGCACCACCATCGAGTGGTACGACTTCTACGTCTACGCCACGGCCGCCGCCCTCGTCTTCGGCCCGCTGTTCTTCCCGAGCGACGACCCCCTGGCCGAGACCGCCGCGGCCTTCGCGACGTTCGCGGTCGCCTTCCTCGTCCGCCCCCTCGGCGGCATCGTCTTCGGGCACATCGGCGACAAGCTCGGCCGGCGTGTCTCGCTCGTCATCACGCTGCTGCTGATGGGCGTGGCGACCGTCCTCGTCGGCTGCCTCCCGACGTACGAGAACATCGGCATCCTCGCGCCCATCCTCCTCATCCTGCTCCGCGCCATCCAGGGCCTCGCGGTCGGCGGCGAATGGGGCGGCGCGGTGCTCATGAGCGTCGAGCACGCTCCCGAGAAGTCGAAGACCTTCTACGGCGGCTTCACCCAGCTCGGCAACCCGGCCGGTGCCCTCCTCGCCTCCGGCATCTTCGCGATCATGGCCCGCGGCGGCGACACGTTCATCATCGACGGCGGCTGGCGCATCCCGTTCCTGCTGTCCATCGTGCTGATCGCCGTCGGCCTCTGGGTCCGGTATCGCGTCGAGGAGTCGCCGGTCTTCGAGGAGAAGATCGAGGGTCGCAAGCAGTCCATGCCGCTGGCCTTCGCCCTCCGTGTCAACTGGAAGCCGATCCTCCTCGGCATCGGCATCCTGCCCATCTCCACCGGCGGCTACTACCTGGCCACCACCTTCGCCACCGCCTACGCGACCGGCGAGCCCATCGCGATCAGCGAGCAGGTCATCCTCGACGCGATGACCCTGGCCTCGTTCGTGGAGTTCGTGGTGACGCTGCCGGTCGCCTGGCTCGGCGACAAGTGGGGCCGCAAGAACGTCATGTACATCGGTCTCATCACCTCCGTGCTGACCTTCGCGCCCTTCCTGCTGCTGATGCCCGGACGCGTGGAGCCGTTGATCTTCCTCTTCGCCTCGCTGGTGCGCATCGCGATGAGCGCGACCTACGCGCCGATCGCGGCGATCCTCGCGCAGATGTTCCGTCCGCAGGCCCGCTACACGTCGATCGCGCTGGCCTACGGTGTCGGAGCTGCGATCTGGGCCGGGTTCTCGCCCTGGTTCGCCACCCAGCTCATCGCCTGGACCGGGAGCGTCTGGTCGGTCATCGCGATGTTCGTGGGCATGGCGGTCATCGCCGGGATCTGCACGCGCCTCGCGCCGCAGCACTCCGACGAGGCTCCGGTCACGGCCTCGTTCACCGCCCGAACCGACACCACGGCGAACCGCCTGCCCTGACCGGCCCCTTCCCCGTACGACACCACCGCGAACAGGCTCCCCATGAGAAAGCTCACTCCCTTCGACCGCTCGGCCCAGGCCGCTCCCGCCCTCATCACCGCGCGGGCGATCCACACGGCGGACGCCTCCGACACGACGGCGACCGCGATGCTGACCGACCGGGGGCGCATCGTCGCCCTCGGCACGGCGGCGGCGTGCGAGGACGTGGCGGCGCGGGCGGGCCTCACCCCGGAGCGCGTCGACCTGGGGGAGGCGGTCGTCGTCCCCGGCTTCGTGGACGCACACGCGCATCCGCTGATGTTCGGGCAGATGATGACGTGGGTGGACTGCGGCCCCGAGAAGGCGGGGAGCATCCCGGAGATCGTGGCCCTGCTGAAGGCCGCGGCCGCCGACCTCCCCGCCGGACGCCCGGTTCGCGGCTACGGCTACGAGCAGCGCAACCTCGCCGAGAAGCGGCATCCCACCCGCTTCGAGCTCGACGAGGTGGCCGCCGACCGCGAGGTGTACCTCATGAACGCCTCCGGTCACGGCGGCGTGGTGAACTCGTACACGCTCGACCTCAACGGCGTCGACCGGGACACCCCGAACCCGGACGGCGGCGAGTTCTTCCGCGACGCCGATGGTGAGCTGACGGGTGAACTCTCGGATGCGGCGTGCAACATCCTCACCGGCGTACACGGGGTGAAGATCGGCCATCACGGCCCGAACTTCCACCTCGCGGACGAGCCGGAGGAGCACCTGCGGCAGCTCGACGCGGCGACGCAGCGGTTCCTCGCGGGCGGCGTCACCTCGATCGGCGACTGCCAGGTCACGCGGCGCGAGTTCGACATGTACCTGCGGCTGGCCGAGGCCGGGCGGCTCGAGCTTCGGGTGTCGATGTATCTGCTGTCGCACCTGCTCGACGAGGCGCTGGAGATGGGGCTGGTCGGGCAGTTCGGCAACGCGCACCTGAGCTTCGCCGGCATCAAGTTCTACGCCGACGGCACCCTCGGCGGCTGGACCGCGTACTTCCCGGACGGCTACGTCGGCGACCCCTGCCGCACCGGCCAGCTCTACCACGAGCCCGCCGACTACGCGGAGCTCGTCCGCAAGGCGCATGCGGCCGGGCTGCAGACCGCGACGCACGCCCAGTCGCCCACCGCGATCGAGATGGTCGTGTCGGCGGTCGAGGCGGCCCTTGCGGAGCGTCCGGACGCCGACGCCCGGCACCGCATCGAGCACTGCGGCCTGCCCACGCCCGCACAGATCGAGCGGATGGCGGTCGCCGGCATCCGTCCCGTCAACCAGACGCAGCACTACTTCAACTGGGGCGAAGGCGTGGAGGAGGCCATCGGCACCCCCGGCGAGCGCTTCAACCCCCTCGGGGAGTTCGAGCGCGCCGGCGTGCCCATGACGATCTCGTCGGATGCCCCGGTCGCCGAGCCCATCCCCCTGGAGGCGATCCAGACCGCGGTCACCCGGGTCACCCGCCGCGGACACCGGCTCGGCCCGGACGACCTGCGCATCTCCGCGATCGCGGCGCTCCGGGCGCACACGATCGAGGGCGCGGTGTCGATCGGACGGGAGGACGACCTCGGCTCGCTGGAGCCGGGCAAGTACGCCGACTTCGCGGTGCTCTCGGGCGACCCGCTCGCGGTGCCTGCCGAGGAGATCGCGGCGATCGAGGTCCGTGAGACCTGGGTCGACGGCGTCCGTCGTCACGCGATGTGACGATGACACGATGAGCACCGACATCAGCGGAGACGACCGGTACGCCGACACCGCGGGCCGCGCGGTCCTGGAGACCATCCGCGGCTACGGGGTCACTGCGATCTTCGGCATCCCCGGCACGCACAACCTGGAGTTCTACCGCCCCCTCGCCGACCTCGGCATCCGCGCCGTGACGAACCGCCACGAGCAGGGATCGGGGTACGGCGCCGACGGCTGGTCCCAGCAGACCGGCCTTCCCGGTGTGGTGATCACCACCTCCGGTCCCGGCCTGCAGAACGCGATGAGCGCCATCGGCACCGCGTTCTGCGAGTCGCGACCACTCATCGTCCTGTCCCCGGGCGTGCCGCTCGGGGCGGAGTTCGCCGACGTCGGCACGTTGCACGAGACGAAGGACGCCACGGCCATGGTCGGTGCGATCGCCGAGTGGTCGCGGCGGGTGTCGTCCGCGGCGGAGGCGGTGCAGGCCGTGCACGACGCGTTCCACCTCTTCCGCACCGGCCGCCCCCGACCCGTGCACATCGAGATCCCGCTCGACGTGCTGGAGGGGACCGCCGAGGTGCCCGCGGAGGACCGGAGGCCGCGGTCGATGCCCGACCGCATCTCCGGAGACCCGATCGCGCTCGCCGAGGCCGCCCGACTGCTGTCCGCCGCCCGCACCCCGGTGATCGTCGCCGGAGGGGGCGCGGTGGACGCCGCGCACCAGATCGTCGCGGTGGCCGAGCGGCTCGGCGCCCCCGTGCTCACGACCCTGAACGGCAAGGCCGTGCTCGACGAGCGGCATCCGCTGTCGCTCGGATCGAACCTGCGTCTGGCCGCCGCCCGCGCCGTGGCCGAGGACGCCGACGTGCTCCTCGTGATCGGCTCGAAGCTGGGCGAGGCGGAGCTCTGGGCACCGCGGCTCGAGGCGCGCGGTGCGGTGATCCGCATCGACATCTCCCCGGAGCAGCGCGACAAGAACCTCACCGCGACGGTCGCTCTCACGGGGGACGCCGCCGCCGTGACCGACGCCCTCCTGCCCCTGCTGCCGGACCCCGCCCGTCCCACCCGCGACCTCACGGCCGAGCGGGCCGCGATCGAGGCCGAGTCGCGGGAGACCGCGCCGGACACCGTCGCGCTGGCCGAGATCATCGCCACCGCCCTCCCTGCCGATGCGATCGTCGCCGGCGACTCCTCCCAGATCGTCTACATGGCGCTCGGCAGCGTGCTGCGGCAGGAGCAGCCGCACTCCCTCCTCTACACGCCGACCTACGCCACGCTCGGCTATGGCCTCCCCGCCGCGATCGGCGCGGCCGTCGCGCAGACCGAACGCCCGGTCGTCACCGTCATCGGTGACGGCGCTCTGATGTTCTGCGTGAACGAGCTCGTCACCGCCGTTGAGCAGCGCCTCGACGTCACCGTGGTGTGCGTCGACAACGGCGGATACGCGGAGATCCGCCAGAACGAGCTCGACCGGGGCATGACCCCGGTCGGCGTCGACCTCGTGCAGCCGGACTGGGCCGCGCTCGCCACCGCCTTCGGGGCGACCGGGCGACGGGTGGCATCACGCGCCGACATCGCCCCCAGCATCCGCGCGGCCATCGCCGACGGCGGGGTGCAGCTCGTGCACATCCCGCAGCACGCCCTCTGAGACCCACACCTCCCGACGAACAGGAACGAGAAATGACCGACAACATCGGCCCCGTCGACGCCTCCGTGAACCCGCGGTACTCCGGCATCGCCACCTTCGCCCGCCTGCCCCGCATCGAGGACGTGCCGCGCGCCGACATCGCCGTGATCGGCATCCCGTTCGACTCCGGCGTGAGCTATCGTCCCGGCACCCGTTTCGGCCCGTCCCACGTGCGGGAGTCGTCCCGGCTGCTGCGGCCCTACAACCCCGCGCAGGACGTGTCGCCGTTCCAGCTCGCCCAGGTGGTGGATGCGGGGGACATCCCGGTGAACCCGTTCGACCTCACCGAGGCGGTGACCGAGGTCGAGCGCGCGGCGCTGGCGCTCGGCGAGCAGGTGCAGCGCCTCGTCACGATCGGCGGCGACCACACCGTGGCCCTTCCCCTGCTGCGGGCGGTGGCCGCGAAGCACGGACCCGTCGCGGTCCTCCACTTCGACGCCCACCTCGACACGTGGGACACCTACTTCGGGGCCCCCATCACGCACGGCACCCCCTTCCGCCGCGCGAGCGAGGAGGGGCTGATCGACCTCACCGCGAGCTGCCACGTCGGCACCCGCGGACCCCTGTACTCGAAGCAGGACCTCGAGGACGACGAGCGCCTCGGCTTCTCCATCGTCTCCAGCGAGTACATCGAGGAGCACGGGGTGGAGGCCGCGATCGACCGCATCCTCACCCGCATCGGGGACAAGCCGCTGTACGTCTCGATCGACATCGACGTGCTCGACCCCGCGCACGCGCCCGGCACAGGGACCCCCGAGGCGGGAGGGCTCACGAGTCGCGAGCTGCTGCGCATCCTCCGGGCGCTGCGCGACCGCGACATCGTCGGCGCCGACGTCGTGGAGGTGTCGCCCGCGTACGATCACGCCCAGATGACCGGGATCGCCGCGAGCCACGTCGTGTACGAGCTGGTGACCCTTCTCGCCGCCCGACTCGCCTCCTGACACCCGGGGTCAGAACAGCGTCCCGAGGAGGTCCGCGAACAGGGCCTCGGCGTCGCACTCCACCCGTCGCCGTGCGAACCAGTCGCACACGTTGACGCAGTCGCGGTGCAGGAGGTCGAGGCCCTGCGGATTCGCGATCACGTCGACGATCTGCGGCAGGTCGATCACCCGCACACGCCCCTCGTGCACGAGGAGGTTGTAGGCGGAGAGGTCGCCGTGCGCGAAGCCCGCGGCGGCGAAGACCCGCATGAGCTCGACCACCTGCGTGAAGTACTCCTGCATCTCGGCGTTCGACCCGCGCACCTGGGCGAGCCGGGGTGCCGCGATGCCCCGGTCGTCGCCGAGGAACTCCATGAGCACCTCGGTGCCGCTGACCTGCACGGGATAGGGGACCGGGGCGCCGCGCTCCCACATCCGGCACAGGGCCTCGAACTCCGCGAGCGACCACTGGGCTGCGGCGACCTCCCGCCCGTGGGCGGTCTTCTTGGCGAGGGCGCGCGTGTCGCGGGTGTTCCGCGTGCTGCGTCCCTCGGTGTAGACCGCGGAGCGCTGGAAGCTCCGGTTCTCGATGCCGCGGTAGCGCTTGGCGGCGAGGAGGGTGCGCTGCGTCGGGTCGTCGGGCACGGCGCGCTCCAGCAGGAACACGTCGGCCTCCTTGCCGGTCTTCAGGATGCCGAGCTCGGTGTCCAGGGCGCCGGCGGAGGTCACGACCCACGCGGGGCGCGGTTCCGGCCCGCGTTCGGTGGGGGTAGATGACGGCCAGGTCGTCCAGCGCTGGTTGGCGCCGGGCTCGACCTCGGCGAAGGAGAGGGCGGTCTCGAGGGAATCGAAGGAGGTGGCGTCGAAGGACGCGGCTTCCGAGGAAGCGGGGGATTCGGTCACGGTGTGGCTCCGGGAAGGGAGGCCACGCGGCGATCAGGAGCGGGTGGCCTCGAAGGGAAGGTGGTCGGCGATAGGCGCGACGACGACAGCGTTCATCTCATCGCCTCCTTCGCTCGGGCTTCCCGGGCGCTTCCCGGTGCGTCGTCGAGCCTAGGGGGTCCGATCGGAGGTTGTCCAGGGCCGGACGATCGGTCGGATGCGGCGGACGACCGGTCGGGCGCGGCCCCGTTCCCGTTGCGAGTCTGGAAGCATGACCACGACCGCCCCCGTCCCGACCCTGCCGACGACCCGCGCCGATCGCATCCGCTACGGAGGGCTCATCGCCCTCATGGTGATGGGGTTCCTGCTGGTGACCGCCGAGTTCCTCCCCAACGGGGTGCTCACCGAGATGGCGGACGGCCTCGGGGTGACCCCCGGGCAGGCCGGGCAGACCGTCACCGTCACGGCTCTCGTCGGACTCTTCGTCGCTCCGACCGTCGGCCTCGTGTTCCCCCGGCTGGACCGCCGATCGCTGCTGGTGTGGATGGCGCTCGCCGCGGCCGTGTCGAACCTCATCGTCGCGATCGCGCCGAACCTCGTCGTCGTGCTGCTGGCGCGGTTCCTGCTGGGGGCGGCGATCAGCGCCTATTGGACGATGTCGATCACGGTCGCCGCGCGGCTCGCGGGGCCCGAGCATCTCGGTCGCGGGGTGATGTTCACCTCAGCCGGGGTCTCCCTCGCCACGGTCGCCGGAGTGCCGCTCGGGGTCATGCTGAGCGAGGTCGTCGACTGGCGTGCCGTGTTCGCGATCGCGGGAGTGCTGATGGTGGTGCTCGCCGTCGCGTTGCGGTGGGCGCTGCCGACCGTTCCGGCCGAGCGCGCGTCGAGCCTCCGTCTGCTCGTCGACACGGTACGGCGGCCCGGCATCGGCCTCGGCATGGTCGGACACGTCCTCGTCGTGCTCGGCCACTTCCTCGCCTACACCTACGTCCGCCTCGCGCTGGAGCGCATCCCGGACGTGGACGCCTCGACGATCGTCGTGCTGCTGGCGCTGTTCGGTGTCGGAGGCCTTCTCGGTAACCTCTCCATCGGCCTCGTGATCGACCGCTCCTTCGCCTTCTTCGCGGTGTTCGCGCCGCTGGTGATCTCGGCCGCCGTGCTGTCGATGGTGCTCTTCTCCGGATCGATCATCGGCATCGGCGCCGTCGTGCTCCTCTGGGGCTTCTTCTTCTCGTCGTGGCTGATCGTCGTGAACACCTGGGTGGGTCACCGCATGCCGGACCGCCTGGAGGCCGGGGGGAGCCTCGTGGTCGTCGGATTCCAGGGCGCGATCACGCTCGCGGCCGGCGTCGGTGGGCTCCTCGTCGACACCCTGAGCGTCGAGCTCGTCTACACGATCGGCGCGGTCTCGCTCCTCGCCGGCGCCGTGCTGTTCGGCCTCTCCAACCGCCGCAGCTCCCGCTCCTGACCCCTGCTCCTGACCCCTGGTTGCCCGGGCACAACTTCGGAGCCGGCCGCCGACACGCCGTCGCCTCGGGCTTCGGAGTCGGCGTGTCGCCCCGGGTCTCCGAAGTCGTGCCCGCCCCGAGGCTGGGGCGAGGTCGTGGGATCAGGCAGATCAGGCAGGCACGAGGGAGTGCGAGCCGCGCCAGGAGGACGGGGTCATGCCCGTGCGGCGACGGAACGCGCGGCTGAAACCCTCGTCCGAGGCGTAGCCGAGCTCGCGCGAGACGCTCGACACGGAATGCCCGGCCTGGAGCATCCGCTTCGCGGCGTCGATGCGCACCTCGGTGACGTAGTCGGCGGGGGAGCGGCCGACGGCGAGACGGAACCGCTCCGCGAAGGCCGACCGTGACATGGCGCCGACAGCGGCCAGGCGTTCGACGGTCCAGTCCCGGCCCGGCTGCTCGTGGATGGCGTCCACGACGCGGTCGAGGAAGGGGTCCTTCGACAGCGAGGGCCATCCGGCGGGCGCACAGCCGTTGGCCGCCCAGGCTCGGATCACCGAGAGCAGCACGGTGGTCGCCATCATCCGGCAGATCAGCGGGTCGCCCTGGCGCACGGGGCACGCGGCCGCGTCGACGATCCCCATGTTCTCGGCGAGGGCGGCGGCGGCCGGCTCCAGCGCGTCGAACCCTGTCACCGTGAGGAAGGGCGGCAGGAGTGCCGGGAGGGGAGACGCGGTGTCCGCGAGCTCGATGTCGACGACGAGGAGTGCAGTCTCGACGGCGGCCTCCAGTGCGAAGGTGTCGCCGCGGAGCAGCAGGAAGGCATCGCCGGTGACGAGGCGGTCTCGGCGGCCGGGCTCCTCGAGTGTGAGCTGCTGCGACGAGCGGTCCACGTCGAGACGGCAGCCGGTGCCGAGAGGCGGATGCCCATGCACGGCGCCGTCGGCGATGTAGACGAGGGTGATCCGGCCGGGAGCCAGCGGCAGCAGTCCCCCGCGGCCCAGCTGCACCCGACGGGCGATCCCCACGCGCAGGTCCACCGTGCCGAGCACAGAGGACAGCGCATCCGCATCCACCGTCACCATGCCTTCGGCAACGCCGACCACCGTCCCCCTATTCCCCTTCGAGTTGCTCACCTTGCTCCATTCCGGCGGCGGATGGGGCACAGTGGGCGATTCGAAGCGGGATACGCTGGAGGGGTACCCCACCCGAGGAGTTCCGTGTTCCGCACCCCTGGCCGCCTGTACCGTGTCCTCGCGATCGCGGAGGCGATCACCTGGACCATCCTCATCGCCGCGATCATCGCCCGCGCCGTCGGAGCCCCCGGAGTCGTGGTGACGGTCGGCGGCGGCATCCACGGGTTCGTGTTCCTCGCCTATGCCGCGACCGCCGTCCTCGTCGCGCTCAACCAGCGGTGGCACCCGGGGGTCGGGGTGCTCGCGGTCCTCAGCGCCGTCGTCCCGTACGCGACCATCCCCATGGAGGTCTGGCTGCACCGCACCGACCGTCTCCGAGGCGACTGGCGACTCGACGCCACCGACGACCCGCGTGACCACCGCTGGTACGACCGCCTGATGCGCTGGTTCCTGCGTCGCCCCTGGGTGCTCGCGGTGCTGCTCGTCGTGGGAATCGTCGCGCTGTACGTGATCCTCCTGCTGGTCGGCCCGCCCGGGGGCAAGTGACCCCGATCCCGAACGGCGCGACGCCCGAAGGATGTGGCGCCCTAAGGGATCGGCGTCGATGCCGTCGCGCCGGGAACGCCGGCGGCGTCGAGAGCGGTGCGCAACGCGGAGACTCCCGTGTAGTGGTGCGTGGTCATGCCGAGCGTCCGTGCGCCGCTGAGCTTCCCCGGCGAATCGTCGAGGAAGAAGACCTCCTCCGGCGCGATGGCGAGGTCGGCGACCACGTGTCCGAACGCCCGGACATCCGGCTTGGCGTATCCGATGTCCGCGGAGTTGAACACGCGATCGAAGTGCGCGGCGATGCCGCTGTCGTGAAGCTCCTCGGCGATGGTGTCCGTGCCGTTCGTGAGGATGGCGCACATCATCCCGTGGGAGCGCAGCTCGTCGACGAGCGCGAGCACGTCCGGGTCGGCGGCGAACGGTGTGCGTCCCCATTCCCGCGCGGCGGCTGCGGATCCCGCGGCCTCGCCGACTCGGACCATCCACTCCTCGCGA
The DNA here is from genome assembly GCF_025143875.1 of Microbacterium meiriae. Taxonomy (NCBI): domain Bacteria; kingdom Bacillati; phylum Actinomycetota; class Actinomycetes; order Micrococcales; family Microbacteriaceae; genus Microbacterium; species Microbacterium meiriae. The sequence goes on from NZ_JAMBDU010000036.1 coordinate 14,735, forward strand.
GTGAGGTTCCCCGTGGTGACCGCGTCGATCAACGGTGACGCGAACGCGATGTGGGCGATCATCCCGGCCGGAAGTCCGTGCCGCGCCTCCAGGTCGGGGTCGTGGAGGAAGTGACGGACGACCCCGTCAAGGTCGAAGAGCACGGCACGGATCATGCCCCCATCCTGCCCGCAGGTCGTGCGCCTCGTCAGCGGCGCGCGACGGGCTGCTGGAGTTCCGTGACCCAGTCCGACTGGTCGTCTCCCACGGCGCGGACGTACAGCTCCCGACAGGGCCCGGCATGGATGAGGCCGCGCGCGACGACCTCGGTGTGGATCGCGTGCCAGCTCTCGGCGATCCGCTCCATCGAGCCGAGGTGCACCCCGCAGACCGCGTCCTCCTCAGCGGGGAGCTCGACGATCTCGATCCCGTCGGCGGCCGGACCGGTATACGAGTACCCGGCGATGACCTCCATCCCGTCCGGCTGCGTCCGGTACAGGGCGATCGGGGTGGTGAGAGAGCCGCATTCGTCTCCGATGACCTCTGCCACGGCGTCGAAGGCCGGTCCCACGACCTCCGCGACCGCGGGCTGCTCGGCGACGACGGAGCGGACGGCGGCCAGACGCACGGCGGGGAGGGGCTTCTGGACGATCTCGATCTGCGACATATGCTTCTCCTTCTCGATGAGGTGGAGGCGCCGTTCCACATCGACGAGTCGCGCGGCCGCGAGCCGGTGCTCCTGCTCCACCTCGGCGCGCCGGACGCGCAGAAGCGCCGCGATCCGGTCGGCGTCGACGCCCTGGGCGAGGATCGCCGAGATGTCGTCGAGACCGAAGCCGAGCTGACGCAGGGCGACGATCCGGTGCAGGCGCTCGAGCTGCGCCGGATCGTACGACCGGTAGCCGGTGAACTCGTCCACGTGGGCGGGGACGAGCAGCCCGGCCGTGTCCCAGTGCCGGAGCATCCGGTGGGTCACCTGGCCGATCTGCGCGAACGCTCCGATGGACAACATGTCTCAGTTCTCCCGTCTGACACCGTGTGAGAGTCAAGCATGTCGGCTCGCGGCCACCGAGGCGGACCGGGCTCGGCGTGATCGCCGTGGCGCGCACTGCATCCCGGCATATCGTTTACTCCACCTGAACTGGGGTTTCAATGTCGGTGGTCCCTGCTTCACTCGGGGTATGACAGGACTGGCGGACGCGACGATCGAGCAGGTGGAGGCGCTCCGAGCGCTCACCGAGATGCTCGTCGGTGTCGAGCGGTCGATCAATGGACTGCAGGCCGCGCGGGACGGGATCCTGGCGCTGGGGTCGCGCCTGGCCGTGGAGGTCGCGGCGGAGGCCGCCCATCCGGACGGCGCGGATCTGAGCGTGCGCACGGTCGCGGCCGAGTTCGCTGCCGCGCTGCGGGCGAGCGACAGGACGGTGCAGCGGCGGATGGCCGATGCGGTCTGGATCGTCGAGCGCTTTCCGCGGCTGTGGGGTGCATGGGGCGCGGGGCAGGTCACCGCCCAGCAAGCCCGCGTCATCGCAGAGGCAGGTGCGCACCTCGAAGACGAGGCGGATCGCGACGCCTTCTCCGCGCGGATGATCGCCTTCGCCGAGAGCGAGGCGCCGAACCGGGTCGCGCGCATGGCGCGCCGGGCCGCGGAGGAGTTTCAGCCGCATACCCTCGCGGACCGTCACGAGGATGCCCGTGAGCGGCGGCGCGTGTGGGTACGGGATGCCCCTGACGGGATGGCTGAGCTCGGACTTCTGGGGCCGGCGGCGCTGATGCACGGCGTGTTCGACCGGTTGACCACCATGGCCACGACCACGCAGGCCGGCGACGACCCGACGGACCTGCGAACCATCGCCCAGTCCCGGGCCGACCTCGCGCTCGACCTCCTCACCGGTGCGCCGGCCGGCCATGATGATCATGACGGCACCCTGGCCGCCATCGTCCCCACGGTCGCGATCACGGTCCCTGTCATGACCCTCCTCGGCCGTGGCCGGGCGCCGGCGGAACTCGACGGGCGCACCCCGATCGACCCCGCCACGGCACGGAGGCTGGCAGGGGCTGCCTCCGGATGGGATCGCATCCTCACGCACCCCGTGACGGGCACCGTCCTCGCCGTCGACCGGTATCGCCCGAGCGCGGAACTGCGACGCCACCTGCGGGCCCGAGATCAGCGATGCCGCTTCCCCGGTTGCGGATATCCGCCCGCGGAGTGCGACATCGATCACCACCGGGACGCCGCGCTGGGCGGGGAGACGTCCGCCTCGAATCTCGGCCATCTGTGCCGTCGACATCATGTCTTGAAACATCAGTCCGCCTGGCATGTCGAGTCGCGTGGCGACGGCCTCTATGCCTGGACGAGTCCGACGGGGAGGGTATACATCGACCGCCCGCCGCCGTCGAACACCGTCACCTTCGCCGAAGGATCGACGGACGCGCCGTTCTGACCGCCCGGCGGGAAAACTTGAGCCTGTTCATATCAAGTTCATTTGACAGCTTTTCGACCCCGGCGTACACTTGAGCCATCGCGACTCAGGTTTCCCTGATCGCCGCAGGTTTTCGGACCACTACAGACTTCCCAACAAAGGAGAGAACACATGGCACGTGCTGTCGGTATCGACCTCGGAACCACCAACTCCGTCGTCAGCGTCCTCGAGGGTGGCGAGCCCAAGGTCATCGCCAACGCCGAGGGCTTCCGCACGACCCCTTCGGTCGTCGCCTTCACCAAGGACGGGGAGGTGCTCGTCGGCGAGACCGCGAAGCGCCAGGCCGTCACCAACGTCGACCGGACGATCGCCTCGGTCAAGCGCCACATGGGCACCGACTGGAGCTTCGACGTCGACGGCAAGAAGTGGACGCCGCAGGAGATCTCCGCGCGCATCCTCCAGAAGCTGAAGCGCGATGCCGAGTCCTACCTCGGCGACACCGTGACCGACGCGGTCATCACGGTCCCCGCGTACTTCAACGACGCCGAGCGTCAGGCCACCAAGGAGGCCGGTGAGATCGCGGGCCTCAACGTGCTCCGCATCATCAACGAGCCGACCGCTGCGGCCCTCGTCTACGGCCTCGACAAGGGCAAGGAGGACGAGCTCATCCTCGTCTTCGACCTCGGTGGTGGAACGTTCGACGTCTCCCTCCTCGAGGTGGGCAAGGACGACGACTTCTCCACGATCCAGGTGCGCGCCACTGCCGGTGACAACCGCCTCGGTGGTGACGACTGGGACCAGCGCCTCGTCGACTATCTGATCAAGCAGTTCAAGGAGACCACGGGCGTCGACGTCTCGGGTGACAAGATCGCGCTGCAGCGCCTCAAGGAGGCTGCGGAGCAGGCGAAGAAGGAGCTCTCCAGCTCCACGTCCACGAGCATCAACCTCCCGTACCTGTCGCTGACCGACTCGGGCCCCGTCTCGCTCTCCGAGACCGTGACCCGCGCGAAGTTCGAGGACCTCACGAAGGACCTGCTCGACCGCACCAAGAAGCCCTTCGAGGACGTCATCCGCGAGGCCGGCATCAAGGTGTCCGACATCGACCACATCGTCCTCGTGGGTGGTTCGACCCGTATGCCCGCCGTCGCCGAGCTCGTCAAGCGCGAGACCGGCAAGGAAGCCAACAAGGGTGTGAACCCGGACGAGGTCGTCGCCGTCGGCGCCGCGCTGCAGGCCGGTGTCCTCAAGGGCGAGCGCAAGGACGTCCTGCTCATCGACGTCACCCCGCTCTCCCTCGGCATCGAGACCAAGGGCGGCATGATGACCAAGCTCATCGAGCGCAACACGGCCATCCCGACCAAGCGGAGCGAGACCTTCACCACGGCCGACGACAACCAGCCGTCCGTCGCGATCCAGGTCTTCCAGGGTGAGCGCGACTTCACCCGCGACAACAAGCCGCTCGGCACGTTCGAGCTGACGGGCATCGCCCCGGCTCCCCGCGGCATCCCGCAGATCGAGGTCACCTTCGACATCGACGCCAACGGCATCGTGCACGTGTCCGCGAAGGACAAGGGCACCGGTACCGAGAAGTCGATCGTCATCTCCGGCGGCTCGTCGCTGTCGAAGGAGGACATCGAGCGCATGGTGCGCGAGGCCGAGGAGCACGCCGCCGAGGACAAGGCGCGTCGTGAGGCCGCGGAGACCCGCAACCAGGCGGAGACCCTCGCCTACTCGATCGAGAAGCTCATCTCCGAGAACGAGGACAAGCTCCCCGAGGACGTGAAGACCGAGGTCAAGGCCGACGTCGACGCGCTCAAGACGGCTCTGGCCGGCGACGACGACGAGGCCGTGAAGACCGCGTTCGAGAAGCTCAACCAGTCCCAGTCGAAGCTCGGCGAGGCGATCTACGCCTCCTCGCAGGCGGACGCCGCCGGCGCTTCGGCCGAGGGCGAGGCCCCGACCGGTGACGCCCCCTCCTCCGAGGAGGACGTCATCGACGCCGAGGTCGTCGACGACGAGGACGAGAAGAAGTAATCATGACGGACAAGAACTTCGACGAGAACGAGGTTCCGGAGGGGTCGGATGCTCAGGCATCCGGCCCCGTGCCGCAGAACCAGGACTCCCGCGAGGCGAAGGCCGCCGAGGGCTCCGACGAGACTCCGGTCGACGCGGCTGCCGAGACCGAGGAGGGGCTGACGGTCGAGGACATCCTCGGCGCCGCCCAGACCGCGGATGCCGCCGCCGGCGACGCCGCGATCGCCGACGCCGAGAACGCCCTGCTGACCGACCTCAAGCGCCTGCAGGCCGAGTACGCGAACTACCGCCGCCGCACCGAGGAGCAGCGCCAGATCGAGATCGAGCGCGCGAAGGGCGAGGCCGCCAAGGGCCTCATCCCCGTCCTCGACGACCTGGCCCGCGCCGAGCAGCACGGCGATCTGGTCGAGGGCAGCCCCTTCGCCGTGATCGCCGAGAAGGTGCGCGCGGTCGTGGAGCGCCTCGGCGTGGTCGCTTACGGCGAGAAGGGCGAGGAGTTCGACCCCCAGCGTCACGAGGCGATCTTCCAGCAGCCGACCCCCGGCACCTCGAAGACCACGGTGCTCGAGGTCGTCGAGGTGGGGTACCGCCTCGGCGAGGTCGAGCTGCGTCCTGCGAAGGTCGTCGTCGCCGTCCCTGCGGAGTAGGTGATCGATGGCCAGCCAGGATTGGTTCGACAAGGACTTCTACAAGACCCTCGGGGTCTCGAAGGACGTCAGCGACGCTGACCTGAAGAAGACGTACCGCAAGCTCGCGCGCAAGTATCACCCCGATTCCAATCAGGGCGATGCGAAGGCCGAGGCCAAGTTCAAGGAGATCAGCGAGGCATACTCGGTGCTCTCCGACGCCGAGCAGCGCAAGGAGTACGACGAGATCCGCGCCATGGGTTCGGGCGCTCGCTTCACGGCGAGCGGCTCGGGCGCCGGCGGGTTCGAAGACGTCTTCAGCCGGTTCGGACAGCAGGGGCGCGGCCAGACCGCCGACTTCGAGGACATCTTCGCGATGTTCAACCGGGGCCAGGGCAGCTCGTTCGGCGGTGGCCGATTCGGGCAGCCGAGCGGCGGCTTCCGTGGCTTCGGCGGTCCGCAGCGCGGCGCCGACGTCACGGCCCGCACCACGCTGGACTTCAGCACCGCTGTGCAGGGCGAGACGATCACCCTGCAGGGCGAGGACGGCAAGCCGTTCAAGGTGAAGATCCCCGCGGGTGTCGCCGATGGGCAGAAGATCCGGCTGCGCGGCCGTGGTCGCCCCTCGCCCGATGGCGGGGAGAACGGGGACATCGTGGTGCAGATCACGGTGCGCCCGCACCCGGTCTTCACGCGGGACGGCCTCAACCTCCGCGTGGTGGTCCCCGTGACCTTCACCGAGGCGACGCTGGGCGCGACCATCGAGGTCCCGACGCTCGGCGGCGACGTGGTGAAGCTGCGTGTGGCCCCCGGGACCCCGTCGGGCCGCGTGCTCCGCGTCAAGGGTCGGGGTGTCGCGACCGCGAAGGGGACCGGTGACCTGCTCGCCGAGCTCCAGGTCGCGGTTCCGACGCACCTCGACGACGCCGCGCGCGAGGCCCTCGAGAGGTTCCAGGAGCTGGAGCCTCAGGAGAACCCGCGGGCCGAGCTCATGGCGAAAGCCCGCCGTTGACGAGAACAGGCTTTCGCGCCGGGTCAGGCGGTTCCGGGAAGGAGCTGCCTGACCAGGCGCGACGGCCTGACGTGAAACCAGGAAGGAAGGCGTGATGGACGCGGACACTCCGGTCTTCGCGATCGCCGCAGCCGCCAAGCTCTCCGGCCTGCACCCCCAGACCCTCCGTCAGTACGACCGGATCGGCCTCGTGGTGCCGGGTCGGACGCCCGGCGGATCCCGTCGTTACTCGCACCGCAACATCGAGCAGCTGCGCGAGGTGGCCCAGCTCTCCTCCGAAGGGGTCAGTCTCCCGGCGATCGCACGTCTCCTCGACCTGGAGGACGAGAACCGGATGCTGCGCGACCGCGTGCTCGCGCTGGAGGGCGCCCTCCGTGCCGAGCGGGAGAACCGCCCCGGCGTGCGGGTGTTCGCCGCCGGCTCCGCGGGGGTCGTGCCGATGCCGACCGGCCGCCGCATCCGGCGCTCGACGGAACTCGTGCTCTGGAGTCCGCGCTCCGGAGCCTGACCGCGTACGCCGGTGTGTATCCTGTCAACTGTTAACAGGAGGTCACCATGACGCAGACCGTCACGCGCGGGGAGTCGCTCGGAGCGCAGGTCGCACGCGTGCTGCGCCAGCGCATCGTGCGAGGGGAGCTCGCCCCGGGGGCCCGGCTCACCGAGGAGGCCCTCGCCGAGGAGTTCGCCGTCAGCCGCGGCCCCGTGCGCGACGCCCTGACCCAGCTCAGCTTCGAGAAGCTCGTCGAGGTGCAGCGTCCCCGCGGCGTCTACATCGTGGGCCTCACGAGCGACGACGTCGACCAGCTCTACAGCCTCCGGGGCGCGCTGGAGCAGCTCGCCCTCTCGCGCGCGATGCGGGTCGACGACGACGAGCGGTGGCAGCCGATGGCCGACGCCGTCCAGCGCATGGCCGAGGCCGCGGACGCCGGCGACCATGCGGCCTTCGTCACGGCCGACCTCGACTTCCACTCCCAGATCTACGCCCTCGCCGATCACCCCCGGCTGGAGGGTGCCTGGAACCAGTACCTCCCGACCTTCACGGCCCTCCTCGAGGTCACGATCAACCACGACGAGGACCTGCACGAGTCGTCGGACGATCACGTGACGCTGCTCGACGTCATGCGCACGGGAGCCCCGGAGGACGCCGCCGCGGTCCTCTCGGCTCACCTCGACGGCGCCCGGGAGCGGATGCTCCACGAGGTCGGCTCCCGCTGAGCCTGCGTCCGCCGGCGCCGAGGCGTTCAGCGGACGGAAAAGAACGGTTCCTACCGTGGGGGCCAGGGCAAGAGCCCTGGTCCGCGCCCGCGCGGGTGTCCTGCCACGAAGGAAGAACCTCCTCATGACGAACACCACAGCCTCCGCCACCTCCGCCTCGTCGCTCGGACTCCTCGTCCTGCGCATCGTCGTCGGCGCGATCTTCGCCGCCCACGGCGCTCAGAAGATCTTCGAGTTCACGATCCCCGGCACCATCGGCAGCTTCGCCGGCATGGGGGTCCCGCTCGCCGAGATCGCCGCACCCGTCGTCGCCTTCCTCGAGCTCATCGGCGGGATCCTGCTGATCCTCGGCCTGCTGACGCGCCCGGTCGGCATCCTCCTCGCCGTCGACATGCTGGTGGCACTCGTGCTCGTGCACCTGCCCGCCGGCCTGTGGGTGACGGCCGGCGGCTACGAGTTCGTCGCCGTGCTCGGCGCCGCGGCTCTCGCGCTCGCGCTCACCGGCGCCGGGCGCTACTCCATCGACGCCGCGGCCCTCCGCGGGCGCGCGCCGGCCTGGCTCGCCTGACCGGTCAGTCGCCCGCCTCGCGCGCGGGATCCACGCGCCGGACGAGGACCCAGGTGTTGCCGAGATCGGTGACCGTGTGGGTGAACTCGTCGAGCGCGGCCTGCGACAGCGCGAGCCCGCGTCCGCTCTCCGCCTCCTCGCCCGGCATCGACACGGCGTCCCAGTCGATCGGTGCCGGCGGGGCGGTGTCGCGGATGTAGGCGCGCAGCTCCTCCGCCGTCACGCGGACGTCGATGCTCAGCACGACGTCCGCGTGCTCATTGTGCTGGGCGACGTTGGTCGTGACCTCGCTCAGCGCCAGGGTGAACAGCACCTGATCCTGGGCAGGTACCTCCGGAGCCAGCGGCCACAGCCGGTCGAGCTCGTCGAGGGCGCGGTCGACGAGGGCGAGCCCGGCGGGCCCGTCGATGTGGAAGGCCCGGATGTCAGCGTCCATCGAACGCCGATTCCGGCGTCGGGTAGTCGCGGAGCACGCGATCCAGGTTGGTGAGGTGGAGGACGGTGCGCACGGCCTCGGGAACGGCGGCGATGCGCAGATCGCCGCCGGCCACGCGGGCGCTCTTGAGGCCGCCGACGAGGGCGCCGAGACCGGAGGAGTCGACGAACTCGGTGCCGCTCAGATCGATCGCGATGCGCGGCTGCCCCGCGGCGACGAGGTCGCTCACCGCGTTGCGCAGCAACGGCGCTCCCGAGGCGGTCAGGCGGCCCGTGATCGTGACGACGGCATAGCCGTCCCTGGTGTCAGTGCTGACGTTCATTCGACTCCTTCTCGAGGACCTTCGCGGCCGGACCGCGGTAGCGTGCCGCCTGGATGATGACGCTGAGGACGACCAGGTCGTACAGGACCCAGGCGGTGTTGACGAGGGTGCCGGTGCCGTCGCCGGTGCCGACGATGACCCGGGCGACCCCGATGATGAGGGCGATCACGAGGACGACCATGGCGGTGAGCTGCGGCCAGATCTCGCGCCACGGGATGCCCCGAGGATCGCGGCCGTCCTTCCTGGTCACGGCGAAGGAGAGCGGTCGGCCGAGCACCACGTTGGCGAAGGCCGTCCAGCACGCGCGGATCCACACGGGGAACAGCGCAAGCGAGTACTGCTGACCTCGCCAGGTCTTCACCCCCTTCGCGACCACGAGGAACAGCGCCTGATTGACGAGGAAGTACGGCAGGAAGCGCGCGAAGAAGTCGACCGACCAGGCGGTGACGGGGAGCACGCCGAACACGAGATAGATCACCGGGGCGGCGAGGTAGACGATCGCGGCGAAGCCCGAGAGGTAGCTCCACATCGTCGCGAAGTACATGAGGCGCTGCCCCACCGAGAGTCCTCGCTTGGCCAGGGGGTTGTCGCGCAGCATGACCTGCAGCGTCCCCTGGGCCCACCGCAGCCGCTGCGTGAGCATCGTCCGGAGGTCTTCCGGGGCGAGCCCGTGCGCCAGGATCTCGTGGTGGTAGACGCTCTTCCAGCCGAGGGCGTGGAGCTGCATCGCCGTGGCCATGTCCTCGGTCACCGAGATCGTGGCGAGGGGGAGGATCGGCTGCGCCTCATCCGCACGGTCGAGGCGGAGCGCATCGAGCAGTCCGCGGACGGCCTCGACGGCGGTGAGGGGGGAGAGGTCGGACGCGGCGAGCGCGTCGAGTCCGGCCTCGTCCACGATCACCTGCCCGAGCTCCGCGTCCTGCTGCACCGGCAGGGACTCGATCACTGCGAGGTCGGCACGGATGCCCTCGAGGTCGTGGGCGACGAGGATGCGGGAGGCGCTGTCGACGGCTTCCCCCACGCGGGCGGCCACCTCGGCGACCGACTCGCCCGCGGCGAGCTCCTTGCGTCCGCGTGCGATCGCGATGCGGAGCGCGCCGAGCTCGGTGGCGAGCGCCGGGTCGGTCGCCGCCTCGGCCTCGCGGGCGATGAGGGCCTCGGACGTCTTGAGGGCCCGCGCGGCGGAGTCGGTCACGTTCCGCACGTAGCCGACGATGCCGAGCTGCATCAGTGCTTCGCGGCGGAGCACGGCGTTCGAGCCGCAGAAGAAGGCCGCGTTCCAGCCGTCCTTCCCCTGCTGGATCGGCCCGTAGAAGAGGGGCGCCTGGCTGCCGAGCGGGTCGGCCTCGTCGACGTTCACGAACCATTGCGGCGTCTGCACGAGGGCGACCTCGGGATCATCGGCGAAGTAGCCGAGCGTGCGGTGCAGGATCAGCGGGTCCGGCACCTGGTCGGCGTCGAGGATGAGGAGGAACTCGCCGTCGGTCTGGAAGAGGGCGCTGTTGAGATTGCCCGCCTTGGCATGCCGGGGCTTGCCCGTCCAGTCTTCGGAACGCGTGAGATAGCCGACGCCGGCGGCCCGGGCTTCGGCTTCGAGCTCGGGCCGGGAGCCGTCGTCGAGGATCCAGGTCGAGTGCGGGTAGGCGATCCGCTTCGCCGCCTTCGCGGTGGTCATGACGAGCTCGATCGGCTCGTCGTAGGTCGTGATGAACACGTCGACGGTGCCCTGCGGAGGCGACACCGGCGCCGGACGCTCCTTCGCGCGCCACATCGTCAGGCAGAACAGGAACGTGTCGATGAGGCTGTAGGTCTCTGCGATCACGAGCGGCACCGCGATCCACCAGGCCGACCAGTTCACCGACTCCAGCCAGCGCCAGGCGACGTAGTTCACGCCGAGCAGGACCGACAGCAGCGCGAGGACGCGGATGGTCGCGAACCGGGCGGTCACGCGTCCCTCCGCACGACCACGACGGTGATGTCGTCGGTGGCGCGCTCATCGTTCGCGAGTCGCAGGGCTTCGCGCACGGCGCCGTCCGGTCCCATCGCGGTGAGCACCCGCTCCACGTGGCCGAACGGGTCGTCGGCGTCGAGGACGTCGAGGAGACCGTCGCTGCAGCAGATGAAGGCGTCCCCCACCTCGAGCCGCGTCGTCACCGGGACCCGGGGGTCGGCGAGGCCCATCCCCATGCCCAAGGGCAGGTTCGTGGAGCGCAGGGGCGTCCACGACCCGTCTGCGCGGACGACGAACGCGAGGCTGTGGCCGGCGTCGATGACTTCGAGCTCTCCCGTCTCCGGCTGCAGTTCGGCGACGACGGCCGTGACGAACATCGACGTGTCCGCGAGGTCGTCCTCGAGCAGGCGGTCCACTTCGATCACGGCGTCGGTCAGCGAGCGCTCCGGCGCCGTGCGCAGCGAGGCCCGCACGGTGGCCGCGACCAGCGCCGGGCCCGTGCCCTTGCCCATGGCATCGGCCAGGGTCACCCGCAGGGCCTCGCCGTGGCGCGAGAAGTCGTAGTAGTCCCCGGCGAGCGTTCCCCGCGGGGCGGCACCGGCGGCGATCGTGTACCCGGCGATCTCCGGGTGCGCCCGGGGGCGCAGCGCCCGCTGCACCACGGCGGCGTGGTCGACGTCGGCGTCCTGCGCCAGCTCCGTCTGGACCCAGAACGCGAGGTCGCGCAGGAGGTCCTGCTGGGCATCCGTGAAAGTATGCGGTTCCGTGTCGAGCACGCACAGCGTCCCGACCGGCTCCCCTCCCGGCGCGTGCAGCGGATGGGCCGCGTAGAAGCGCAGGTGCGGGTCGCCGGTCACGAACGGATTCTCGGCGAAGAGGTCGGTCGTGCTCGCATCCTCCACCACCACCGTCCGGTCCTGCGACACGGTGTAGTCGCAGAACGAATCCTGTCGCGGTGCCTCGTTCCCCCCGAGGCCGATCTGCGATTTGCGCCACTGCCGGTCGCGATCGATCAGCGAGACGCTGACCATCGGCACGCCGAACATCTCCTTCGCCAGTCGTGCCACTCGATCCACCCGCTCATCGGGTGGCGTGTCAAGGATCCCCAGTTCCTCGAGCGCTGCCTGTCGCCGTCGCTCGTCGAACATTCCCCCGGCCCTCCTCCGTGTTTATTCCCCTCATCCTAGGGAGGAACCGCACCTGGGGCGCCAGGCCGTCCGGCGGCATTCAGGTGAACCACAGGAAACGGTTCTGCGCAAGCCCCGCGGAGAACCGCTTCTCCGGATCTACCATCGCGCCAGGACCAGAGCGCCGTGTCTGCGCGTCCTCGGAAAGGAGGCAGGTGGATGCCGCTCAAGACCCGCCAGCGGGACCGGTACAACCGCCGAGAAGCCCTCGCCGGCTATCTCTTCATCTCGCCATGGCTCATCGGATTCCTCATCTTCACGGCCGGCGCGATGGTCTACAGCCTGTACATCTCGTTCAGCAGCTACAACCTCGCCACGAACAGCGCGCGCCCGGTCGGCATCGACAACTACGCCAACCTCTTCGAGGACCCGCGGGTGGGCGTCTCGCTCGCCAACACGCTGTTCTACGTGGTGATGGCGGTGCCGCTGGAGATCGTGTTCGCGCTCGTCCTCGCGCTGCTGCTCAACCGGGTCGGGCGAGGTGCGGGATTCTTCCGCGTGCTCTACTACCTGCCGAAGATGACCCCGGCCGTCGCCACGGCCGCCGTGTTCTTCCTCCTCCTGAACGGCAACTCCGGAGCGATCAACCAGTTCCTCCGACTGTTCGGCATCCAGGGGCCCCAGTGGCTCGTCGACCCCGCGTGGGTCAAGCCGAGCATCGTGATCATGACGCTGTGGACCGTCGCGGGAACCATGGTGATCTTCCTGGCGGCCCTCAAGAACGTGCCGGTCGAGCTGTACGAGGTGGCCTCGCTCGACGGGGCGGGACCGATCAGGAAGTTCTTCTCGATCACCCTGCCGATGATCTCGGGGGCCATGTTCTTCAACGTCATCGTGCTCTCGATCGCCGCCTTCCAGATCTTCGATCAGGCGTATCTGCTGTTCTGGCGGGATCAGAGCAACTCGTCTCCTGAGGCGTCGCTCTTCTACGCGATCTACCTGTTCCAACAGGCCTTCCGGCAGTTCAACTTCGGCTTCGCGGCGGCGATGGCGTGGCTGCTCTTCGTCATCATCATGATCATCACGCTCATCCAGGTGAAGGTCGGCAACCGCTTCGTCTACTACGAGGGAGACCGCTGATGTCCCAGACCCTGCGTCAGGTCCCCGTCGAGGCCACCGGGGACGACCTCCCGGAGGCCGTCGCGGCTCCCGCCCCGGCCCGGTCGCGCTGGCGACGGCGCCTGCGACAGCCGAAGAGCCTCGTCGCCCGGATCGTGCTGAACATCATCCTCGTGCTGTTCGCGCTGCTGTTCCTGTACCCCTTCGCGTGGCTCATCGCTGCCAGCTTCAAGCCGCGGGGGGAGGTGTTCGACAACGCCCTCATCCCGAAGACGTTCGTGCCGGAGAACTACGTCGAGGTGTGGAATCAGCTCCCGCTGCTGAACTGGATGGGCAACAGCATCGCCATCGCGCTGCTCGCCGCCGGTGCCGTGGCGATCTCCAGCTCGATCGTGGCGTTCGGCTTCGCCTACTTCCGCTTCCCGGGGCGCGGGCTGCTGTTCGGCCTCGTGCTCGCGACGATGATGCTCCCCGGCGCGGTGACGATGATCCCGATCTACCTCATCTGGAAGGAGACCGGACTCCTCGGCACCTGGGTGCCGCTGTGGGGCATGAACCTGTTCGGCTCGGCCTTCTACATCTTCCTGCAGCGGCAGTTCTTCCTCGGCCTTCCTCGGGAGCTGTTCGAGGCGGCGCGGCTCGACGGGGCCAGCGCCTGGGGCCTCTTCTGGCGGATCGCGATGCCGCTGTCGATACCGTCGTTCGTCATCGTGTTCCTGTTCGAGTTCCAGGCGAGCTGGAACAACCTGCAGGCCGCCCTCATCTACCTCAACGCCGGGTCGGTGGACGAGTTCACCGCGCCGCTCGGCATCGCCTACGCGATGACCAAGTACAGCCCCACGGCGGGCGGTCACGGTGATTACCAGTACGTCATGGTCGCCTCCCTCCTGGTGACCCTCCCCATGCTCATCCTCTTCGCCTTCGGGCAGCGTGCCTTCATCGAGGGCGTCGCCACCCAGGGGCGCAAGGGATGACGAACCACAGATCGAAAGGAGCAGTCATGCGCACACGCATGCTGGGAATCACCGCGGTCGCCGCGGCATCCGTCCTCGTCCTCGCCGGGTGCGGCGGGGGAGGGGGAGACGACCAGGCGGCCGACGCCGACTTCGGCGCGGAGCCGAGCGGCACGCTCAAAGCGTGGGGCTTCGAGAACGCCGACGACGTCGGCACCTCGCGCATGGACTACGCCGCCGAGCAGTTGAAGGACGTCGAGGTCGACCTCGACGCGACGGCCTTCGACGCGCAGAAGTTCACCACGCGGATCGCGAGCGGCGACGTGCCCGACGTCGTGCAGATGGACCGCCGGTACGTGACCACGTATGCCGCGCAGGACCTCATCATGCCGCTCGACGAGTGCTTCGCCGCCCAGGACGTCTCGCCGCGGGATCACTGGTACCCCTTCGTCGTCGACGACGTCACCTACGACGATGCCGTGTGGGCGGTGCCGCAGTTCTACCAGCCGCCGGCGATCCTGCTGAACAAGGCCGTGCTCGACGAGGCGGGGGTGACGGCGGACGAGATCGACACCTCCAAGCCCGACGTGCTGCTCGGCGCGATCGAGAAGATGTACCAGGAGTCCGGGGGTGTGCCCACGCGGCTCGGGTTCGACCCGGTCGCGACGGGCCAGGCCGGGCTGTGGATCCTCGGCATGGGCGGCCAGCTCAACGATGAGAAGGGCGCGCCCACCCTGGACGACCCCAGCAACGTGGCCGGCATCGAGATGCTGAAGCAGATCACCGACGCGCAGGGCGGCTTCGCGGCCGTCAAGAGCTTCACCGACTCGTTCGACGCCTTCGGCGACCAGAACCAGTTCGTCGCCCAGCAGGTCGGCGCGCAGGTGAACGCGCAGTGGTATCCGAACGTGCTGAGCCCCTACGCCGACCAGATCGACCTCGAGGCTGTGCCGTTCCGGAATGCCGACGGGGAGCCGTTCTCGGTCGCGTCCGGCACCGCGTTCGTGATCCCGGCCGGGGCGGAGAACCCCGCGGCGGCGTGCGCCTGGATGGTGAACCTCACCTCGGACGACGCCTGGAACGCGGCGGGCGAGGCCCGTGCCGAGACGCTGAAGACCGACGGCGGTATCAACACCGGGCTCTTCACCGGATCGCCGTCCGCCGATCAGTCGATCCGTGAGACCTTCGTGACGGACAGCGGCAACGCCGGCTTCGACCAGGTCATCTCGACCTACTACGACGTGGTGGACTACGGACAGTCCTTCGGTTCCTCGCCCGCGGGCCAGGAGATCCAGAACGAACTCAACAACGCGATCACCGCAGCGCTGCTCGGGGACAAGTCTCCCGAGGACGCGCTGAAGGAGGCGCAGGAGGCGGCGATGCGGGCGTACGAGAACGCCACCGCCGGCTAGACCCCGGAGGGGCAGAGCGCCAGGCGGCCATGCCCGCCGGGCGCTCGTCGTCGGATCGGGTCGGCGTGGATGATGGAGGCCTACCGATCGGAGGTCGACCATGGACCAGCGTGAGCTCGATGAGCGGATCCGTGACTACTACGAGGACCAGTTCGACGAATCGGCGCGGTTGACGACCCGCTCGGCGCAAGGACCTCTGGAGCACCAGCGCATCCAGGAGCTGATCGCCGCGCACCTCCCCGAGGGTCGCGTCATCGATGTCGGAGGCGGGGCGGGCGTCCATGCGCGGTCGCTCCTGGACCGTGGCCATCAGGTCATCCTCGTCGACCCGGTGCGCGGGCACGTCCACAGCGCGGCGCAGCGGGGCGTGGATGCTCGTGTAGGGGACGCGCGCTCGTTGCCGTTCACCGCGGACAGCTTCGATGCCGCTCTTCTCCTCGGTCCGCTGTACCACCTGGCGGATCGCGCGGACCGCCTCCAGGCGCTCGGCGAGGCCGCACGGGTGGTGCGATCCGGCGGCTGGGTGTTCGCGGCAGGCCTCTCGCGATTCGTCGGATTCGGTCAGCTCGCGCTGGGCGTGACCGACCTCCACCTCGACGATGAACACGGCGCACTGCTGGAGCACGGGGCGCCCTCCTCGCGAGGTCGCTTCCCTGCCGGGCACTTCCACACGGCGGATTCGCTCGCCGAGGAGGCCGCCGCCGCCGGACTCGACGTTGTGGAGGTCCATGGCGTCGAAGGGCCCGGCGGGCTGCTGCTGGAGGAGATGCCTGCGGAGGAGACGGCGCTCACACAGGCGGCTCTCCTGCTGGCGCGAGCCGGGAGCACCGTTCCCGGAATCCGGGAGCTCAGCCCGCACCTCCTGGTCGTGAGCCGGGTGCGGTGACGCTCTGCAGTGTTGACTGTTAACAGTCAACACTGGTAGCCTCGCGGTGTCGACAACACGGTCGACCCACGTAGAGGAGCAAAGATGCCCCGCATGCGCATCACTCGGGCGGCCGCTGCCTTCGCCGCCCTCGCCGCCACCGCTCTGGTGCTGTCGGCCTGCACGAAGGTCGACGAGAGCGAGGGGGCCGCCTCGACCTATCCCGAGGACGACATCCGGCTGATCATCCAGGCCAATCCCGGCGGCGGCTCCGACCTGTCGTCCCGCGCGCTCGCCACCGAGCTCGAGAAGATCCTCGGTATCAGCGTGATCCCGGAGAACATGCCCGGTGCCGCGGGAGCGCTCGCGATGGAGTACGTCGGCTCGCAGGATCCCGACGGCTACGTCATCGGCTTCGCGCCCGTCGAGATCGCGATGCTCAACACGACCCAGAGCGCCGACGTGCTGCCCGACGACTTCGACCTGCTCGGCCAGATCATGCTCGCTCCCGGCGTCATCACGGTGGGTGCCAACAGCGGCATCGAGACCCTCGACGACCTCGTGACGCAGGCGAAGTCCGGCGCGGTCACGGTCGCGAACTCCGGTGCCGGCTCGATCTGGGAGGCCGCCACCCTCGGCCTCGGCCAGGCGACCGACGCCGACTTCACCCCCGTCCCCTACGACGGCGGCGCCACGGCTGTCGCGGCCGCCGCGTCCGGTGAGACCGTCGCCGCCGTCTCCGGACTCGGCGAGGCGCTCGCGCAGGGCGAGGCCGTCCGCATCCTCGCGGTCATGAACGACGAGCGTCACCCCGACGCGGAGGATGTCGAGACGGTCGAGGAGGCCATCGGCGAAGAGGTCGTCTTCGGCGGCTGGGGCGGCATCTACGCACCGGCCGGACTGCCGGACGACGTGCACGACGCCCTCGAAGCCGCCGTCAAGGAGGCCGTGGAGTCCGAGAGCTACCAGAAGTTCCAGGCCGACGCCGGCAACCTCGTGGTCTACCGCGACTCCGAGGAGTGGACCGGGTTCGTCGACGACCAGTTCGCCCTGTTCCAGGACCTCCTGGGCTGAACACCTCCGGTGGGGGGGGGGCCCCCCCCCCCCCCCCCGCGCGGCGCGGCCCCCCCCCCCCCCCCGCCGCCCGCC
>NZ_JAMBDU010000037.1:0-27357 GCF_025143875.1 Microbacterium meiriae
GCGGCGGCCCTAGCCAACCCCCCGGGGCGGGGTCGCCGGGCCCCCCCCGGGGGCCCCCCGCCGTTCCGTCTCCGGGAGGTCTCCATGGTGCGTTTCCTCGTCGTGCCGCAGTGGCAGGGTTCACCCGCCGCCCGCGCGATGCTCCTCGTCGACGGCGCGTCGGCCATCGCGGGCGATCTGCCGCATGCGGCGACGACCGTCCTCGACGTCCCCGTCGAGGCGGGGGAATCGCTGGGCACGGGCGTCCGACGACTCAGCGCGCTCGCGCGGACCCGGGAGCTCGTGGCCGGGCATCTCGAAGCCGGGACCGTGCTGATCGGCGGCGACTGCAGCATCACCGTCGCCGCACTCGACACGCTCCCCGGAGGCACCGACGACCTCGCGGTGGTCTGGTGCGATGCGCACGCCGACCTGCACACTCCGGACACATCGCCCTCCGGCGCGTTCTCCGGCATGGCGCTGCGCGCCGTTGTCGGTGAGGGAGAACCGCAGCTCGCCCTCTCCCCCGGCATCCCCCGAGACCGTGTCGTCACCGTGGGCGTCCGGAACGTGGACGATGCCGAGACCGACGACTGGGGCCGCCTCCGGAACCTCGCGGTGACCGATCTGGACGATCCGGGCGCGCTCGCCGATGCCGTGCAGGACACGGGCGCCCAGCGCGTCTGGGTGCACATCGACGTCGACGTCCTCGATCCCGCGACCTTCACCGGGGTCTCCGCTGCCGTCCCCTTCGGCGTCACCCCGACGTCTCTGAGCACAGCGATCAGAGAACTGCGGGCCCGCGTCCCCTTGGCGGGGGCGACCATCGCGGGCTTCGCGCCCCGTACGCCCGCCGACGCGGTCGACGATCTCGGCGCGATCCTGCGCCTCGTCGGAGCCGTCGCATGAGTCCCAGGGCGGGCTGGGAGACGATCGCGGCGGAACGCCTCGCCCGCGGGCGCCGGACGGATCGCCGCATCCCCTCGTTCCTGCTCCGCTCGCCGATCAGCCGACTGGGCTACCTCTGGGGAACGGCCGTCGGCTGGATCTGGGGCACGCTGTGGAGCACCGGTCCGATCGAACGGCGCGGCGGACTCTGGGTCTTCCGCGGCATGCCGCGGTGGACCTTCCACCGCGGCGGCGTCTGCGTCGGCGGGTGCTTCCTCACCGGCGACGCGCGGCCGACGGACGCGGTGCTGCGCCACGAGGCCGTCCACAAGCAGCAGTGGTTGCGCTACGGCTTCCTGATGCCGGTGCTCTACCTGTTCGCGGGACGGGACCCGCTGCGCAACCGCTTCGAGATCGAAGCAGGACTGGAAGACGGCAACTACGTGCGCCGCACCCGCTGACTCAGTTCTCGACGGGAAGCAGACCGAAGCGCTCCGGCACGCGGATGCGGTGCGCGGCGACGCCGAGGCGGTCGGTGAGGTGCTCGACGATGTCGGCCGTGCCGAGGTAGCCGCCGAGCAGTGTGACGTGCGTCTCGACCTCGTCATCCAGCAGCATCTCGTCAGCCCATGCGCACGTGGCTCGGGCCAGCGCCTGACCCGGGGTGCAGCCGCGCCCACTGCCCGGGGCTCCGGAGCGCGCGGAACGCGCGAGCCAGGTGACCGTCATGCGGCCCGGCGCATGGATCACGCCGATGTCGGAGGCATCGGGAACCTCGATGAAGATGCGACCGGACGCACAGAGCGGGAGAGTCGCGAGGAACGCCTCGAGGTCGAGCAGCGAATGCTCGTCGGCGGTGACCAGGTGGTGTGCGCGACGGCGCGCCGCGCGGCGTGCCGCACGCGTGCCCCGGGTGTCGAGCGTGGTGTCCATGGTGATCCCATCGTACACCAAGCGAAGGCTTGCCTAACCTTCGGCGGCGGCATCCTCCGACACGGGCTCGACGAGCGCATCGCGCAGAGCGGCGAGCTCGTCATCCGTCATGCCGTTCGCGTGCAGATAGCCGGCGGCCGACCCCCACCGTTCGTCCACTTCCGCGAGCAGCCGACGCATCACCTCGGCCGGTGAGCGGGTGGCGAGATCCACGGCGTGCACCGCCTCGGGATGCTGCGACCGCAGGTACGCGGCGATGCGCCGTGACCGTTCGGCCGGCAGCTGCGACTCGGTGAGAGCGTAATCGGCGATGACGGCTTCCCTGTCGGCGCCGACCGCCGAGAGCGCCAGCGCGACCGTCACCCCCGTGCGGTCCTTGCCCACGGTGCAGTGGACCAGCGTCGGCTCCCCCGCGGCGATCACCCGGACGGCGGCGACCAGCCGCTCGGCGCTCTCCTCCAGAAGATGCAGGTACAGGTCGTCGAGACTCGTGTCGGACTCGAAGAAGGAGCGCACCGAGCCGAGGAACAGCGGAAGGTGGGTCGTCTCCGGGCCCTCGATCTCGCTCGGTTCCGCGGCGACCTCCTCGCCGTCGCGGAGGTCGACGATGTGGCGCACCGCCGACCGCAGGCGCGCGGCGCCCTTCGTCGTCGCCGTGGAGAGCTGACCGGACCGCAGCAGAACGCCGTGGCGGATGCGTCCACCCGCCACGGGGATCCCGCCGACGTCCCGGACGTTGGTCACGCCCTCGACGTCGAGGACCGTCACGCGCCCGCCTGAGAGCCGCGCGGGGGCACCGGGTAGCGCCCGGCGATGACGATGCGGTTGAAGGCGTTGATCGACACGCACGCCCAGCTCAGCGCGGCGTACTCCTTCTCGGTGAAGACGCTCCCCACCAGGTCGTAGACCTCGTCCGAGATGCCATCCTCCGCGATGAAGGTGAAGGCCTCGGCCAGCTCGAGCGCGGCACGCTCGCGATCGCTGAACACACCGCTCTCACGCCACACGGCGATCTGGCTGATCGTGTCGACATCCAGCCCGGCGGCGACCGCGCGGTCCACGTGGATCCGCGTGCAGTAGCTGCACCCGTTCAGCTGCGAGCAGTGGATCATGACGATCTCCTTCAGCCGATCATCGATCCCGTTCGCCGCGCAGATGCTGCCGACCGTCTTCGAGAAGGCGTCGAGGGCCTGATAGGCCGCAGGCTCCGTCTTGGACAGGTGCACGCGCTGTTCGCTCATACCCCCATGATATTCCGCGAGTGCGCGGGAGAGCGGCACCCCGAGGGGAGGTCGAAATGCAGATCGACAAGCATGTTGCGCAAAATCTGAGCTGAACGCACACCGAATACCGGTGCTGAATTGTCGATGTGCTCTCGCATTTCCCGTGGCGGCGATTTCGGGCGCAGAATAGCCGCGTGGCGATCGACAGCAGCGAGTTCTCCTATCTTCCCGCACAGGCCGATGCTCTCGGCGTCCCGCTCCCGACGGTGGAGCGACTGACCCTCCCCCTTCCCGGCAGCCGGTCCGTGAGCGCGCTGCGCTTCGGCACCGAGGCCCCGCGCATCACGCTCCTGCACGGCGCGGGGCTGAACGCCCACACGTGGGACACGACGGCGCTGGCGCTCGGACAGCCGCTCCTCGCGATCGACCTCGCCGGCCACGGCGACTCCGCCTGGCGTGACGATGCGGACTACTCCCCCCGCACCCTCGCCGCGGACGTGGTCGCCGCGCTGGACGCATGGACGTCCCGGCCGCAGGTGCTCGTCGGACAGTCTCTCGGCGGGCTCACCGGCGCCGCTGTCGCCGCGGCCCGACCCGACCTGGTGGCGGCGCTGGTCGTCGTGGACATCACCCCCGGCATCGATGTCTCCGCCGGCCCCGCCGCCCTGCGCGAGTTCTACGCCGGCCCGACGGACTTCGCCAGCCGTGCGGAGCTCGTCGACAAGGCGATGGCCCTCGGATTCGGCGGCACCCGCCCCGAGACGGAGCGCGGCGTCTTCCTCAACACGCGCGTGCGTGCAGACGGGCGCGTGGAGTGGAAGCACCATTTCGCGCACCTCGCGGCGGCCGCGCTGGCCGCTCACGACCCCGGCACCGCGGCGGCCCCCTCGGTGCTGCACGAGACCGGCTGGGATGATCTGGCGGCCGTGGCAGCGCCCGTCACGCTCATCCGCGCCGAGCGCGGCTTCGTCAGCGCTGCCGATGCGGAGCAGTTCCAGCAGCGGCTCCCCGACGCCCGCGTCGTGGTGCTGGACGCCACGCACAACGTGCAGGAGACGGCACCTCGTGACCTCGCGGCACTCGTCGCCTCCGCGGTCACGGCCGGAATATGACGTTCCGTTCCGCACCCGCCCCGCATACCTCTGCCCGACCCTAGGCTCGTCCCACCGGCACACAGCACCTGCCGCACCGAGAGGAAACACCCATGTTCCGACGTCATCGACGCCTCGCGCTGATCTCCGCGCTCGCGGCCACCGCCGTGATCCTCAGCGCCTGCTCCGGCTCCGCCGAGCCTGCCCCGTCCGCGGGCGGCGAGCCCGACCCCGACGCCACTCTGCACGTCGGTCTCGTGCTCGAACCCACGAACCTCGACATCCGGCACACCAGCGGCGCCGCTCTCGAGCAGGTCCTCATCGACAACATCTACGAAGGACTGGTCAGCCGCACGCAGGAGAACGAGATCGTCGAGCGGCTCGCCTCGGACTACGAGGTGTCCGACGACGGCCTCACCTACACGTTCACCCTCAACGACGGCATCACCTTCCACGACGGCTCGCCCCTCACCTCCGCCGACGTCGAGGCGTCATACGAGACCGTCCGCACCGACACGACGGTGCAGGGCAACGCGGAGTTCGCGTCCGTCGCCTCGATCTCGGCCCCGGACGCCACGACCGTCCAGATCGTGCTGTCGGAGCCGAACCAGAATTTCCTCTTCTCGCTCACCGGCCCGGCCGGCCTCGTCTTCAAGAAGGGCGACACCACCGACCTCAAGACCGCGGAGAACGGCACCGGGCCCTTCACGCTCACGCGCTGGAACAAGGGCAGCACGATCACCTTCGCCCGCAACGACGAGTACTGGGGCGAGCCGGCCGGCGTCGCCGAGGTCGAGTTCCAGTACATCCCCGACTTCACGGCCGGAGTGAACGCCGCTCTCGCCGGCGACGTCGACGTGCTCACCGCTGTGGACCCCAACCTTGCTCCCCAGCTCGAGGACTCGGGCGACTTCACGCTCACCACGGGCCGCACGACCGACAAGGCCACGCTCGCCTTCAACAACAAGAAAGCCCCGCTGGACGACGTCCGGGTGCGAGAGGCTCTGCGCCTGGCGATCGACCACGACGCGCTCATCGAGGCCGTCGGCGCCGGCACCCCGCTGTACGGTCCGATCCCCGAGCTCGACCCCGGCTACGAGGACCTCTCCGACGTCATCTCCTACGACCCCGACCGGGCGAAGGAGCTGCTCGCCGAGGCCGGCCAGGAGGATCTCGACCTCACCCTGACGATCCCGTCGTTCTACGGCACCACCGTGCCGAAGGTCCTCATCTCGGACTTCGACAAGGTCGGTGTGAACCTCGAGGTCGACTCCGTGGAGTTCCCGACCTGGCTCGAGGACGTCTACACCAACAAGGACTACGACCTCAGCTTCGTCCTGCACGTCGAGCCGCGGGACTTCGGCAACTTCGCCAATCCGGACTACTACTTCGGCTACGACAACGCCGAGGTGCAGGACCTCTACGCGCAGGCGATGGCGGAGGTCGACGCGGACGCCTCCGCGAAGCTCCTCGCCGAGGCGGCCCGCATCGTCTCCGAGGACCACGCGGCCGACTGGCTCTACAACGGCCAGACGATCACCGCCGTGAGCCCGCTCGTCAGCGGCTTCCCTGAGGACTCGATCAACTCGCGCATCGACCTCGCGGGTGTGACCGTCTCCGCGGCGAGCTGACGACGGCCGACTCCCCGTGCTGCGTTACGCGCTCGTCCGAGGGGCCCTGCTGATCGCGGGGCTCCTCGTGTCGAGCGCGCTCATCTTCCTCACGCTGCGGGTCTTCCCCGGCGACGTCGCGCAGCTGATCGCCGGCACGCAGGCCTCGCCCGCCGAGGTCGAGGCCCTGCGGGAGTCACTGGGCCTGAACCAGCCCCTGCTCGTGCAGTACACCGACTGGATCGCCGGCATCCTCCGCGGCGACCTCGGCACGTCGTTGCTGTCCGGCGCGTCCGTCGGCGAGGAGCTCCTGCTGAAGGCGCAGGTAACCGTCCCGCTCGGGATCATGTCGCTGGCGATCGCCGTGCTGATCGCCGTCCCCTTCGGGATCCTCGCCGCCCTGCGGCGCGGCCATCGCGACGGTACCGCGCTCAGCGTCGGCGCGCAGGCGCTCGCGGCGGTGCCCGTCGTCTGGGCGGGCATGATGCTGATCGTGGTGTTCTCCGTGTGGCTCGGCTGGCTGCCGCCCCAGGGCTTCCCCCGCACCGGATGGTCCACGCCGGGCAGGGCGATCGAGGCGCTGCTGCTGCCCGCCCTCACCATCGGCATCGTCGAGGGGGCCATGCTCATGCGCTTCGTGCGCAGCGCGACCCTGCAGGCGGCCGGGCAGGACTTCGTCCGCACCGCGGCCGCCAAGGGACTGACCAAGACCCGCGCCCTCATCCAGCACGGCATCCCCGCGGTCGGGCTCTCCATCATCACGGTCCTCGGCCTCCAGGTCGCCGGGATCATCGTCGGCTCGGTCGTGATCGAGCAGCTGTTCACGCTTCCGGGCATCGGCCGCATGCTCGTGACCGACGTCGGCACCCGGGATCTCGTCAAGGTGCAGAGCGAGCTGCTCGTGCTGACCGGCTTCGTGCTGGTGGTCGGCTTCCTCGTGGATCTGCTGCACCGGGCGATCGATCCTCGACAGCGGGAGGCCGCATGAGCGCGCGCTGGTTCCCCCGGCTGTGGCGGACCTCGACCGGTCGCTTCGGGCTGATCGTCATCGCCGTCGTCGCGCTGGCGGCCGTCGTGTCGCTCTTCTGGACGCCATTCGACCCGCGGGCCTCGAACATCGGCGACCGCTGGCTGCCGCCGAGCTGGCCGCACCTGCTCGGCACGGACGACACCGGTCGCGACATCCTGAGCCTGCTCATGGCCGGGGCGCGGACGACCGTGTTCGTCAGCGTGGGTGCCGGACTCGTCGCGACGCTCGTGGGCATCGCCCTCGCCGCCCTCGGCGCCCTGGCCACCCGCCTCGTCCGGGAGACGGTGGCCGTGCTCGTCGACATCCTCATCGCCTTCCCCGTGCTGCTGATCGCGATGATGATCTCGTCGGTGTGGGGCGGTTCGCTCTGGGTCGTGATCTGGGCGGTGGGGATCGGGTTCGGCGTGAACATCGCGCGGGTCACGCGTCCGGAGCTGCGCCGCGTACAGCAGAGCGACTTCGTGCTCGCGGCGCGCGCGTCCGGCCTCACCCCCGCGCAGAACCTCGTCCGTCACCTCCTCCCGAATGTGGCGCCGGTGTTCATCGTGCAGCTGTCGTGGTCGATGGCCGTGGCCGTCCTCGCGGAGGCCGGCCTGTCCTACCTCGGGTTCGGCGCTTCGGTCGTGGAGCCCAGCTGGGGGCTGCTGCTCGCCGATCTGCAGCGTTACATCGGTGTGCATCCCCTCACGGTGATCTGGCCCGGACTCACCATCACCCTCACCGTGCTCGCCCTCAACCTGCTCGGCGACGGGCTCCGCGAGGCCACGGATCCCACGCTGCGGCACCGCGCCGCCGAGACGCACACACCGGCGGTGGTCGCATGAGTCTGACGGTCGAGGATCTCGTCATCGAGATCGACGGACGGCGCGTCGTCGACGGCGTGTCGTTCCAGGTGCCCGACGGCGCGCGCCTCGGCGTGATCGGCGAGTCGGGCTCCGGCAAGTCCCTCACCGCGCTCGCCGTCCTCGGGCTCCTGCCGGACGGGGCGACAGCGCACGGGAGCATCCGGTGGGACGACACCGAGCTGATCGGGATGCCGGACCGCGATCTCGCCCGACTGCGCGGCGACGACATCGGCATCGTCTTCCAGGAGCCGCGGACCGCGCTCAACCCGATCCGCACCGTCGGCCGCCAGATCGCGGAATCCATCCGCATCCACGAGGGCCTCGGGCGGCGCGAGGCGCGCGACCGGGCGATCGCCGAAGCCGCCCGCGTCCGGCTTCCCGACCCGGAGACCATCGTCGACCGGTACCCGCACCAGCTCTCCGGGGGTCAGCGGCAGCGCGTGGCGATCGCGATGGCCCTCGCCCGCCGTCCGCGGCTGCTGATCGCGGACGAACCCACGACCGCCCTGGACGTGACGATCCAGGCGGAGATCCTGTCGCTGCTGCTCCGGCTCGTGGCCGACGAGGGCATGTCGCTGCTGTTCATCACGCACGACCTCGCGGTGCTGTCCCAGGTGGCGACCGCGGGCGTGGTGCTGGAGCACGGTCGCGTCGTCGAGAGCGCCCCGGTGTCGCGGCTGCTGACCGCGCCCTCCTCGCCGGTCACGCAGGGCCTGCTGCGGGACGCGACCGCGACGCTGTGGCGTCCCGACGGAGGCACGGCATGAGCCTGATCGAAGCACGAGGGCTGCGGCGGGACTTCGTCCTGCCGAAGCGGACGGCGTTCGAGCGCACACGGCGGCAGACGGCGCTGGAGCCGACCGACCTCGACGTCCCCGAGGGCGCCTCCGTCGGGATCATCGGCGAGTCCGGATCCGGGAAGTCGACCCTCGTGCGGCTCCTGCTCGGGCTCGACCGTCCGACCGCGGGGAGCGTGTCGGTAGACGGCCGGACCGTCGATGCCACTGCCTCCGCGCGGTCGCTGCACTGGCTGCGTCGGCAGACGGGTCTCGTCTTCCAGGACCCCTACGCCTCGCTCGACCCCCGGATGACGGCGGGGCAGATCGTGCGGGAGCCGCTGTGGGCGCTCGGCATCGACGGAGATCATCGCGCCAGGGTACGAGAGGTCATCGCCCAGGTCGGCCTCGACCCGGAGATGGGCGACCGCTATCCGCACGAGTTCTCCGGCGGGCAGCGGCAGCGGATCGCCCTCGCCCGCGCGCTCGTCCATCGTCCGCGGATCCTCGTCGGCGACGAACCGCTGTCGGCGCTGGACGTCACGGTGCGCGCGCAGATCCTCGAGCTCCTCGCGGAGCTGCGGGTCGCGGACGAGTTCACGCTGCTGCTCGTGTCCCATGACATCGGTGTGGTGCAGAACCTCTGCGACACGGTCGTCGTCATGAAGGACGGCCGTATCGTCGAGCGGGGTCCGACCCGCGACGTCCTTCTGCACCCATCGGCGGACTACACCCGCACGTTGCTTTCCGCGATCCCCGTCATCCCCGACGCCTGATCGTCGACCCACCCCCTTGCGTGCCTCCCACCCCGTTGCGCGCGTCCGCAAGGGGCCGGGGCGCACACAAAGGGGTGGGTCAGCGCGGGAAGAGCGAGAGGCGACGGCGGGGGCGGGACGGGCGCAGGGCTCGGCGCAGGTAGACGGTGCCCAGGTCACGACCGAACTTCCGGCCGACCCGCCCCATGCGCCCGGCCTCCACGAAGCCGAGCTTCTCGTGCAGCCGGATCGAGGCGTCCGCCCCTTGATCGCTGACGACGGCGACCATCTCGCGCAGCCCGCGCTGTTCGCAAGCGTCGATCAGGGCCTGCAGGAGAGCGGAGCCGAGTCCCTTCCCCGCCGCGCCCGGCCCGAGGTAAATGGAGTCCTCCACCGTGTACCGGTAGGCGTTCTTCCCGGCCCACGGCTGCGCGAGGGCATAGCCGAGGATCGCGCCGGAGGGCGACACCGCCACGAGGAAAGGCAGCCCGAGCCGCTCCAGGAGCGCGAACTTGTCTCTCCAGTACGGGATGCTGCTGCGGCGCTCGTCCAGAGTGACGGCCGAGTTGCTGACGAAGTGGTTGTAGATCTCGCGCACGTGCGGGAGATCTACGGCCCTGGCGGGGCGGATCGCGTACGAGAACGTGTCCGGCGCGGCGGCCGGTCGCAGATGACGCGGGAGAACGCGACGACGGTCCCCGGGCTCGAACTGCATGGGCTCAGCTTAGGGAGCCGGGCCCCTCACCCTCCACCCTCCAGTCCACCGGAGCGCCGCCGAGCTCTTCCAGGAGCGCGTTCGCGCGGGAGAAGGGGCGGGAGCCGAAGAAGCCGCGGCTGGCGGAGAGCGGGGACGGATGCGCCGAGGCGATCACCGGGGTGTCGCCGAGGAGAGGCTGGAGATTCGCCGCGTCACGCCCCCAGAGGATCGCGACGAGCGGCTGGTCGCGCGCGACGAGGGTGCGGATCGCGAGCTCCGTCACCTGCTCCCACCCCCAGCCGCGGTGGGAGGCCGCGGCTCCGGGGCGGACCGTCAGGACGCGGTTCAGCAGCAGCACGCCCTGATCGCTCCACGCCGTGAGGTCGCCGTGAGGCGCGGGCGACAGCCCGAGGTCCGCTTCGCGCTCCTTGTAGATGTTCATCAGGCTCCGCGGCAAGGGGCGCACGTCGCGGTCGACGGCGAACGACAGCCCGATCGGGTGGCCGGGGGTCGGGTAGGGGTCCTGACCCGTGATGAGCACCCGGACATCGGCGAGCGGTCGCTGGAAGGCCCGCAGCACGTTCGGTCCCGCGGGAAGGTACCCGTGACCCGCGGCCTGCTCGGCGCGCAGCCGCTCCCCGAGCGCCGTGATGGTGTCCTGCACCGGGGCCAGCGCCTCCGCCCACCCCGCGTCGATCAGTCCCTCTTCCGCGAGCTCGGCGAGGGCACGTCCTCCGGTCACTCGACGGGCCGGACCCGCAGCGGTCCCCGCGCGAGCAGGTGTTGCGCCGACTGAGCGACCGGCCGCATCGTGATGAGGTCGAGGTTCACGTGAGCGGGGGCCTCCAGGGCATAGGCGATGACGTCCGCCACATCCTCGGCGAGGAGGGGCGCCTCGACGCCCGAGTACACGGCCTCCGCCGCGACGGCGTCGCCCCCGAGCCGGTTCAGCGTGAACTCCTCGGTGTGCACCATGCCCGGAGCGACCTCGGCCACGCGGAGGGGCTCGCCGTTCAGCTCCTGGCGCAGCGCCCGGACGAGCATCGCCTCGGCAGCCTTCGCCGCGTTGTACCCCGCACCACCCGGGTAGGCGGTCTGCGCAGCCGTCGAGGTCACGAAGAGGAGGTCGGCGTGACCGTCCGCATCCGCGGTGCGGCGCAGCAGCGGCAGCAGCCCCGCCACGAGGCGCTGCGTGGCGAGCACGTTCGCGTCGTACATCCACTGCCAGTCGGCGAGCGCGGCGTCCTCGACGCGGTCGGTCCCCCGCGCGCCACCGGCGACCTGGACGAGGGCGTGCACCGGGCCCGTGCGCTCCAGCTCTCCGACGAGCGCCGCCACCGCCGCATCGTCGGTCAGGTCGCAGGCGATGGTCGATGCCCCCGTCTCGGCGGAGAGCGCGGCGAGGCGGTCCGCACGGCGGGCGACGCCGACGACGTCCCACCCCCGCGCCCGCAGCACCCGTACCGTCGCCTGACCGATCCCGGAACTCGCACCTGTCACCACTGCACGTCTGTTGGCCATGTCCTCCACCGTACGATGTCCGCGCGGGTTCCGCCCGTTCCGGGCCGCACGCCGTGTTACGTCACATTTCCCGGTCGCTGTTGACACGGCGCGATATTCCGTACTCTCGCTGCAAGGGCACCAGCCCATCCGACCTTCCGACCGTTCCAGGGGGAACACATGTCCGCACCCGAGACCTGGCGTTTCGAGACCAAGCAGATCCACTCGGGCGCCGCCCCCGACCCCGTCACCAAGGCCAGGGCGACACCGATCTACCAGACCACGTCCTACGTGTTCGACAGCGCCGACCACGCCGCGAACCTCTTCGCGCTCGCCGAGTTCGGCAACATCTACACCCGCATCCAGAACCCGACCCAGGACGTCCTGGAGCAGCGCCTCGCCGCGCTCGAAGGGGGCACCGGCGCCCTCGTCCTCTCCAGCGGCCAGGCCGCCTCGACCTTCGCGATCCTCAACATCGCGCAGGCCGGCGACCACTTCGTCGCGTCGAGCTCGATCTACGGCGGCACCTACAACCTGTTCAAGTACACCCTGGCCAAGCTCGGCATCGAGGTCACCTTCGTCGAGAACCAGGACGACCCGGAGGAGTGGCGCCGCGCCGTCCGTCCGAACACGAAGCTCTTCTTCGCGGAGACGATCGGCAACCCGCAGATCAACGTGCTCGACATCCGCACGGTCGCCGACATCGCCCACGAGAACGGCGTCCCGCTGATCGTCGACAACACCATCGCGACGCCGTACCTGATCCGTCCGTTCGAGCACGGCGCCGACATCGTCGTCCACTCGATCACGAAGTTCCTCGGCGGCCACGGCACCACGATCGGCGGCGTCGTGATCGACGGCGGCTCGTTCGCGTGGTCGGAGAACGTCGAGAAGTTCCCCGGGCTCACCGAGCCGGACCCGTCGTACCACGGCGCCAGCTACACGGCCGCGGTCGGCGACCCGCTCGCCTACATCATCAAGGCCCGCGTGCAGCTGCTCCGCGACCTCGGCTCGGCCATCGCCCCGCAGAGCGCGTGGAACCTCATCCAGGGTGTCGAGACGCTGTCGCTGCGCATCGAGCGCCACGTGCAGAACGCCCAGGAGATCGCCGAGTGGCTGGACAGCCGCGACGACGTGGCCGGGGTCAACTACTCCGGCCTTCCGTCCTCGCCCTGGTACGCCACGGCGAACGAGTACGCCCCGAAGGGTGTCGGCGCCGTGCTGTCGTTCGAGCTCAAGGGCGGTGTCGAAGCCGGACGGGAGTTCGTCAACAGCCTCTCCCTGTTCAGCCACCTCGCCAACATCGGCGACGTGCGCTCGCTCGTCATCCACCCGGCCTCCACGACGCACGCCCAGCTCACGCCTGAGCAGCAGCTCACCGCGGGTGTGACCCCCGGCCTCGTGCGCCTGTCCGTGGGCCTCGAGAACATCGAGGACCTCAAGGCGGATCTGGACCAGGCGCTCGCCGCCGCGCGTGCCGTCTCGGAGGCCGCGCGCGCCTGACCCGCACGCCCTCCACGAAGGCCCCGGACCGCACGGCTCGGGGCCTTCGTCGTGCCCGTGTCGTAACCTGCGGGCCGAGACCCACCGGCCAGGCGAGAATGGAGACATGGACTGGCAGACGACCTCCGAGGACACGGTGCCGTCGGCACCGGTGACGGAGGCCGACGTCCGGCTGCTCCGTGCCCGCCCGCCGGCCACCGGCGCCTGGCGGGACGGCGATCCCGTCGGCGGCCGCCGCTTCGCCGCGTTCGGCGCCTTCACCGCGGAGAGCGGAGCACAGCTTCCCGGCATCCGCCTCGCCTACGAGAGCTGGGGCGAGTTGAACGCCGCCCGGGACAACGCGGTGCTCGTCCTGCACGCCCTCACCGGCGACAGCCATGTGCGCGGCGAGGCCGGCGCCGGCCACCCGACCGCCGGCTGGTGGGAGGACGTCGTCGGCCCCGGTGCGCCGCTCGACACCGACGAGTGGTTCGTGATCGCGCCGAACATGCTCGGCGGCTGCCAGGGATCGACGGGGCCGGCGAGCATCGCCCCGGACGGCTACGAGTGGGCGTCGCGCTTCCCCTACCTCACCATCCGCGACCAGGTCGCCGCGCAGGTGCGCCTGGCCGACGCGCTCGGCATCGACAGCTGGGCGGCGGTGATCGGCGGCTCGATGGGCGGCATGCATGCGCTCGAGTGGGCCGTGTCGCAGCCCGACCGGGTGCAGCGGCTCGCGGTGCTCTCCTCTCCCCCGGTCACCACCGCCGACCAGATCGCGCTCAACACCGTGCAGCTGGAGACCATCCGCATGGACCCGCGCTACCAGGGCGGCGAGTACTACGACCTCGCGGACGGCGACGGTCCGCATCGCGGCCTCGCCCTCGCCCGCCGCATGGCTCTGCTGAACTACCGCAGCCCGATCGAGCTCAACCAGCGGTTCCAGCGCTCCTGGCAGTCCGACGTGTCGCCGCTCGGCCACGGCGGGCGCTTCGCGGTGGAGTCGTACCTCGACTTCCATGGCAACAAGTTCACGCGGCGCTTCGATGCGAACAGCTACGTCACCCTCGTCGAGGCGATGAACTCGCATGACGTCGGTCGCGGCCGCGGCGGCGTCGAGGAGGCCCTGAAGGCGGTGACCGCGACGACCCTCGTCCTCGGCATCGACAGCGACCGCCTCTTCCCCGTCGACGGGCAGCAGCGGATCGCGCGGAGCATCGCGAACGTGCTCGACGGCGAAGCGGTGGTGCTCACGAGCGACTTCGGCCACGACGGCTTCCTCATCGAGACCGAGGCCGTCGGCGCGCACCTACGGCGTCTACTCGACGCCTGAGCCGCGTCACACCGGATCGAACCGCCACGGCAGGGTGTGGGCGTGGAGGGTCCCCTGTGCCCAGCCGAACGCCCGGCCCTCATCGCGCACCTGTGTCTGGAACAGCTCGACAGCCCCGCCGGAGGCCAGCGCCGCATCGACATCGGCGAAGGTGGAGAGTCGGTGCAATGTGAGCCAAGTCGGCGGGAAGAGTCGCCACTCTCCTGACGCGTGACGGGCGAGAGCCTCGGCGGGTGACACCCAGGCGAGCTCGACGACCTCGTCGGCGGACGGCGACGGTTCGGCGTCCGGCGCGAGGGCGAGGAAGAACCAGGTGCGGATCCGGACCGGCGCCTCCGCCGGCGGACGCCACTCCGACAGCGGCACCAGATCGCGCGCCGTCAGTCCGACCTCCTCCGCGGTCTCCCTGGCGGCGGCGCGACGCGCGTCGTCGACCTCTGCAGCGCCCGGCTGACGGTCCCCCGGCTCGACCTTCCCGCCGGGGAAGACCCAGGCGTCTGCGAACGAGCCTCGCGACGGACGGCGCAGCAGCAGCACCTGGAAGCCGTCGGCGGCGGGCCGCAGCAGCACGACGGTGCCGGCGAGCGGGAGGTCCTCGTCGGGGGTGGTCACCCCGTCACTCTACGATGCGAGGACCGGCGTCTGCGCGACCCGCCGCGCCTCCACGCGGTAGGACACCAGTGCGATGAGGAGACCGGCCACTGCGAGCACGGCGCCGGTCCACGCCGGCGCCGTGAAGCCCCAGCCGACCGCGATCACGATGCCGCCGAGGAAGGCGCCGAGGCTGTTGCCGATGTTCAGGGCGGAGTGGTTCATGGCCGCCGCGATGGACTGGTTGTCGCCGGCCACGTCCATCAGCCGGGTCTGGATCGTCGGGCTCAGCACGGACGAGACGAACCCGACGAGCACGACGACGAGGCTCAGGCTCACGATCCAGAACGAGAGCACGGCGAGCAGAGCGAACACGACCGCCATCGCGGCGAGACCGAGCAGCAGCGTGCGGCGGAGGTCGATGTCGGCGAGGTGACCGCCGACGAGGTTCCCGCCGGTCATGCCGAGCCCCATGAGCACGAGCACGATCGGCACGACCCAGTCCGGCGATCCGGCGACTTCCGTCACGAGCGGGGCGATGTAGCTGTAGACGGCGAAGAACCCGCCGAACCCGATCGCCCCGACGCCGAGCGTGAACCACACCTGACCGATGCGGAACACTCCGAGCTCGGCCCGCATCGTGCGTCCGGGGTTCCCCGGGTGTGCGGGTACGAACAGCGCGATGAAGACGGTGGCGAGCGCGAACACGAGCGCGACGACGGCGAAGGCCGCGCGCCAGCCCCATGCCTGACCGAGGAAGGTACCCAGCGGCACCCCGATGACGTTAGCGACCGTGAGTCCGGTGAGGATGAACGCGACGCCCTTGGCACGGTTGCCCGGTCCCATCACGTCGGAGGCGACGAGCGCACCGATGCCGAAATACGCACCGTGCGGGAGCCCGGCGAGGAAGCGAGACACCCCCACGAGCTCGAACGTCGGCAGCACCACGGTGAGCGCGTTGAACACCGTCAACGCCAGGGCGAGCACGATCATCACCCGGTGCCGCGGATAGCGGGCGACGAAGCCGGCGATGGTCGGGGCGCCGATGACCACGCCGAGCGCGTACAGCGAGATCAGCCAGCCGGCCTGGCTCAGCGCCTCCTCCTGGCTCGACGCCCAGACGGACGGGAGGAGGTCGGCGGCGATGTTCGGCAACAGGCCCATGACGACGAACTCGGTCATGCCGATGCCGAAGCTGCCGATGGCGAGGGAGAGGAGCGCCCACTTCGCCGCACCCCTCGAAGGTGTCGAGGGATTCACCGGTTCAGCTTACCGGTCGTCGGACTCCTCGATCGCCGCCTCCAGGCGCTCGACCTTGGCGTCGAGTTCCCCGGTGTAGCCGGGACGGATGTCCGCTTTGAGGACGAGGGACACCCGCGATCCGTACGGCATGACCGCCTCGGTCGCCCGCTTGACCACGTCCATCACGGTGTCCCAGTCGGGCCCCTCGATCTCGGTGAACATGCTCGTCGTGCGGTGCGGGAGCCCGGAAGCACGGACGACGCGCACCGCGGCGGCCACGGCATCGTGCACGGAGGCATCGCTGCGGTCGGCGCCATCGGCGGGCGTGCCGCTGGGGGCGACGGAGAAGGCGATCAACATGGGTTCACTCCTGGGTTCGGGGACGGCGGACGACGGGGACACGCGCGAGCGCGACGGCGCTCACGACGGCGAGGATGACGAGCAGCCCGTTGCGCATCGTGAGCAGCAGGACCGGGGAGGCTTCGGCCCGCAGCAGCCCGTCGTAGCTCAGGGGATACACGAGACAGGTGAGCAGGCACAGCGCGAGCACGAGCGCCGCGGCGGTCTGCGCGCGGCGGCGGTCGAGGACGAGCCACAGGATCACGGGCGCCAGCAGCCAGGTCTGGAACTGCGGCGAGCCGACCTTGTTCAGAGCGATGAGCACCGTCACCAGCAGCAGGGCCAGCGGCGGGAAGAGTCGCGCGAACGACGCGCCTCGCGCGGCCTTGACCCCGCCGACGACGGCGACGACGACCACGGCGAGCGCGAGGAGCGGGGTGAGGACCGTGGAGACGACCTCCGCGCCCGGAGCGACGAACTGGAAGGTGAGGATGTCGTAGCTGTACTCGATGCGGGCGGCCCCCGTCACGGCCATCCAGAGGAACGGCGTCGCGGCGACCGCCTCGATCTGGAGCCCCCGGCCGGTCTGTGCGGTGAGGAAGCCGAGGATCTCGGTGTCGGCGCCGAGCAGCAGGAGCGCCACCACCACACCGGCGGTGACCCCCGCGGCGGCCAGGAGCATCCGCAGCCGCGCCCTCCCGGCCACGACCGCCGCGAGGAGGAGCGCACCGGGCCAGATCTTGATCCAGGCGCCGACCGTCAGCAGCGCCGCGGCGATGGTGGGGCGGCTGACCAGCCACAGACCGGCGACGACGGCGAGGGGCACGGTCACGGCATCGATCCTGTACAGCGCGATGGGTCCGAGGAGCAGCAGCGCCGCACACCAGAACCACGCGGCTGTCCGACGCGCCCGTACGCGTCCGCGCCCGACGAGGACGGCGAACGCCAGGGCGTCGAGCGCCGTCACCAGCAGTGCCCAGCCGATGAGGTAGGCGCCGGAGACGCCGAGCAGCGGGAGGAACGGTGCGGCGAGCCCGGCGGCGAGCATCATCGGCAGGAGCGCGAGCTGCGGATACACCCAGGACTCCGTGACGCCCACGACCTCCCCGCCGCTCCACGCCGCGGTGGCCCAGGGCTCGTACACGAGCACGACGTCCCCCATGGGCTGGCTCGGGTAGACCCAGCCCAGCCACGCGGTCACGAGGTGGACGAGGAGGAAGGCGATCCACAGGGCGAGCGCGCTCCTCCGGGTCGAGGTCCTCACGACAGGAGGTCCGCGACCGCGCGGGGCAGCGTCTCCGCGACGTCGAGCGCGACGATCGGATGGCCGCTCGCGCCCGCGGTCGCCGCGGCGGCGATGCGGGCGGCGTGCCCGTGCAGCCAGACGGCCGCCGCAGCGGACTCGACGAGCGGGCTGTCCGGATTCGCGGCGATCACGGCGGCGACGATCCCGCCGAGCACGTCGCCCGTGCCCGCCGTCGCGAGCCAGCCCGTTCCCGCCTCGACGGCGATCAGCGTGCCGTCGGGTGCGGCGAGCACGGTGCGCGCGCCCTTGCGCAGCACCACGCCGTCGATCGCGGCGGACACGGCGCGGACGTCTGCGAGATCGTCCGAGGCCCCGTCGATGCCGATGCGCTCCCGCAGCCGCGCGAACTCCCGGCCGTGCGGCGTGGCGACGAACGGGGCGCGTGCGGTCGGCGCCAGATCGAGCGCTCCGGCGTCGATGACCACGGGGACGTCGCCGCCGACGATCTCCCGCAGTGCCTGCGCCTCCGTCGCGCTCCGGTCGTCCGGTTCGGTCCCGGAGCCGATCACCCAGGCACCGATCCGCGTGCGTCCGGCATCCGGCCCGCCGACGGTCTCCGGGCGCCGCGAGAGCACCGCCGCGACCGCCGACGGCGCGCCCACGTAGCGGACGAACCCGGCACCGGTGCGCCAGGCGGCTTCGACGCCGAGCACCGCGGCGCCGGGGTAGGCGGCCGATCCCGTGCGCACCCCCACGACGCCCCGCGAGTACTTGTCGTCCTCGACGGTCGGAGCGCGGAAGAACCGCGCCGCGTCGTTGCGGGACCACTCGCACACGTCGCTCATGACTCCACGTTAGCCCGACGGCCCTGTCCCGTCCGCGTCGGCGGTACCGTCGAACGGTGAGTCTTCTCTTCTCCCCGCTGACCATCCGGTCCACCACGTTCCGCAACCGCCTCTGGGTGTCCCCCATGTGCATGTACAGCGCCGTCGACGGCGTCGCGCAGGAGTGGCACCACACCCACCTCGCGCAGTTCGCTTCGGGGGGCGCCGGACTCATCGTGGCCGAAGCCACGGCCGTCGTGCCGGAGGGGCGCATCTCTCCCCGCGACCTCGGGCTGTGGGACGACGCGCAGCGCGACGCCCTGGCCCCGATCGTCCGGGTGATCCACGACCGAGGGGCGGCAGCGGGCATCCAGCTCGCGCACGCCGGGCGGAAGGCCTCGACCTGGTGGCCGTGGGCGGACGAGCGCGGCACGGTCCCCGCCGCCGAGGGCGGATGGACGACCACCGCACCGTCGGCCGTGGCCTACGAGGGGTTCGCCGCGCCGGTCGCGCTGGACGCGGCGGGCATCGACCGCGTGGTCGACGGGTTCGCCGCCGCGACCCGGCGGGCGCGGGAGGCCGGATTCGACGTCATCGAGATCCACGGCGCCCACGGCTACCTCCTGCACCAGTTCCTGTCGCCGCTGTCCAACCTCCGTGAGGACGAGTACGGCGGCTCGCTGGAGAACCGGGCCCGGCTGCTGCTGCGCGTCGTGGACGCGGTGCGCGAGACGGCTGGCGACGACGTGCCGCTGTTGGTCCGCATCTCGGCGACCGATCATGCCGAGGGCGGGTTCACGCCCGAGGAGGCCGCGACGGTCGGCACCTGGGCGACCGCGCACGGCGCCGACCTCATCGACGTCTCCAGCGGCGGCCTCGTCGCGCACCAGCGCATCAGCGTCTCCCCCGGCTACCAGGTCCCGCTGGCCGAGACCGTCCGCCAGGGCGGGCGGATCCCGGTGTCGGCCGTCGGCCTCATCACCGCGGCCGCGCAGGCCGAACAGGTGCTCGCCGACGGCGCGGCCGACGCGATCTTCGCCGGACGGGAGTGGCTGCGCGACCCGCACTTCGCGCTCCGTGCCGCGCACGAGCTGGGCGACGAGGTCGCCTGGCCGCCGCAGTACGAGCGGGCGCACTGGCGCTGACGCCCACGACGAAGGCCGCCGGTTCCCGTGGGAGCCGGCGGCCTTCGCGTGTCGCGACGTCAGTGACCGCGGACGCGACGGGTCGCGTCCTGCACCTCGCCGACGAGCTCCTCGAGGATGTCCTCCAGGAACAGCACGGCGGTCGTCTCCCCCCGCGCGTCGCGGACCTTGGCCAGGTGACGGCCCGCACGTCGCATGACGGCGAGAGCGTCCTCCAGGTCGGTGTCCTCCTGCACGGGCACCATGTGATGGATGCGCTTGCCGGGGATCGGCTCGAGCACCTTGGCTTCGGCGTCCGGTCCCTCGGAGGCCCGCAGGATGTCCTTGAGGTGGACGTAGCCGATCGGGACGTCCTCGTCGTTGACGATCACGTAGCGCGAGAACCCGTAGCGGGCCACCGCCTTCTCGATGTCGTCCGGCGTGGTCGTCTGCGGCAGTGTGACCAGGTCGCTCAGCGGCACGGCCACGTCGCGGGCCTTCTTGTCGGTGAACTCCACCGCGGCCGTCACCGTGCCCGCGGTGTCCATGAGCACGCCCTCCCGGCGCGATTGACTGACGATCGTCGCCACCTCATCGAGCGTGAAGGTCGACGCCGCCTCGTTCTTCGGCTCCACCCGGAACAGGCGCAGCACACCGTTCGCCGCCGCGTTCAGCAGCCAGATCACCGGCATGAACACCTTCGACACCCACACCAGCGGCGTCGCCAGGAGCAGCACGGCCCGGTCCGGAATCGAGAACGCGAGGTTCTTCGGCACCATCTCGCCGAACACGACGTGCAGGAACGACACGATGAGCAGCGCGATCGTGAACGACACGACGTCCACCGCACCATCCGACCAGCCCACGGCGTGCAGCGGCACGGCGAGCAGGTGGTGGATGGCGGGCTCGGAGACGTTCAGGATGAGCAGCGAGCAGATCGTGATGCCGAGCTGCGAGGTCGCGAGCATGAGCGTCGCGTGCTCCATGGCGTACAGCGCCGTCTTGGCGGGACGCGAGCCGCGCTCCGCCTTCGGCTCGATCTGCGAGCGCCGCGCGGAGATCACCGCGAACTCGGCGCCGACGAAGAACGCGTTCGCCGCCAGCAGGACGACGAGCCAGGCGAGGCCTCCCCAATCGCTCACAGGGACACCCCCTCGATGATGACGGCATCCGGTCTCGGGACGTAGCGCACCCGATCCACCCGGCGTCCGTCCATGCGGACCACCTGCAGCGTGCCGCTCTCCAGGGGCACCTCGTCGCCGACGACAGGCACCCGCTCCAGAACGCTCATGACGTAGCCGCCGACCGTGTCGTACACATCGCCCTCCGGCACCTCGACGCCCGCGCGGCTGCGCAGCTCGTCCGGGCGCAGCTCGCCGGGGAAGGTCACCCCGTCGCGGTTCCGGATGATCCCGGCCCTCGTCCGGTCGTGCTCGTCGGAGACCTCGCCGACGAGCTCCTCCACGAGGTCCTCCAGGGTCACGATGCCGGCGGTCCCGCCGTACTCGTCGACGACGACCGCGAGCTGGTAACCCCGGCCGCGGAGGTCCGAGATGAGCGCGTCGACATGGGCGGTCTCCGGCACGCGGAGCGGATCGGTCGCGAGAGCGCCGACGGGCACCTCGGCGCGACGCTCCCGCGGCACCGAGATGGCGGCCTTGAGGTGCACGACGCCGGTGATGTCGTCGAGGTCCTCGTCGAACACCGGGAAGCGGCTGTGGCCCGTGCGCCGGGCGAGCTGGATCACGTCGTCCACGGAGTCGCCGGCGGCGATCGCGTGCATGCTCGGGCGCGCCGTCATGACGTCCGCCGCCGTGAGCCGGGAGAAGGTGAGCGTGCGGTCCAGCAGCGTGGCGGTGTCGGCCTCCAGAACTCCGGCGCTCGCCGACCGTCGCACGAGCGACGACAGCTCCTCCGCGCTGCGGGCGCCGGAGAGCTCCTCCTTGGGCTCGATGCCCATGCTGCGCAGCACGCCGTTGGCGCTGCCGTTCAGCACGACCACCGCCGGCTTGAACACCGTCGTGAAGGCGATCTGGAAGGGTACGACGAGCTTGGCCGTGGCCAGGGGCAGCGCCAGCGCGAAGTTCTTCGGGACGAGCTCGCCGAGGATCATCGAGAGCACCGTCGCGACGAACATCGCCACCACGGTCGCGATGGGGGCGACGGCGGCTTCCGGGATGTTCCAGGCGACCAGCGTGGGACGCAGGAGGTTCGACAGCGCCGGCTCCATCGTGTATCCGGTCAGCAGCGTGGTCAGCGTGATGCCGAGCTGTGCAGACGAGAGATGCGTCGACGTGTGCCGGAGAGCGCTGATCGTCAGGGAGAGGCGGGACTCCCCGCGCGCCTGCCGCGCCTCCAGATCCGCGCGGTCGAGGTTCACGAGGGCGAACTCGCTCGCCACGAAGAGGCCGGTGCCGACCGTGAGCAGAAGCCCCACGCCCAACATGATGTAGTCCATCAGATCTTCCTCTCCGGGGAGAGAACGGGACGGTGGGGCGATGTTCGGCAACTGGGAGGGTCGTCCATAGTGCGCTCGATTCTACAGAAGCGGACTGTGGACGCGGCAGGCGATCACCAACTGACCGGCAGCGCCTTGCCCTCCTCATATCCCGCCGCGGACTGCAGTCCGACGAGGGCGCGCTCGTGGAACTCCGGCACGGCCGCAGCACCGGCGTACGTGAAGGACGACCGCACGCCCGAGGTGATCATGTCGAGCAGGTCCTCCACTCCCGGCCGCAGCGGGTCGAGATAGATCTTCGAGGAGGAGATGCCTTCGGCGAACAGCTCCTTGCGCGCCCGCTCGTACGCGTCGAGCCGACCGAACCGCGCCTGCACGGCCTTCGTGGACGCCATCCCCCACGACTCTTTGAACAGCCGCCCGTCCGCGTCGCGCTGGAGCTCCCCCGGGGCCTCGATCGTCCTGGCGAACCAGGAGCCGACCATGACGGAGGCGGCACCGGCCGCGAGCGCGAGGGCGACGTCGCGGGGGTAGCGCACCCCGCCGTCGGCCCAGACGTGCGCTCCGGCCTCGGCGGCGGCCGCGGCGGTCTCCAGCACCGCGGAGAACTGCGGACGACCGACCGCCGTCATCATCCGGGTCGTGCACATCGCCCCTGGGCCGACGCCGACCTTGAGGATCGAGGCGCCCGCGTCGACGAGATCCCGGACGCCGTCTGCGGTGACGATGTTCCCCGCGACGATCGGGAGCCCGAGGCCGAGGGACGCGACCTCCTGCAGCGCCCGGAGCATGCCCTCCTGGTGACCGTGCGCGGTGTCGACGACGAGCACGTCCACGCCGGCGGCCGCGAGCGCCTTCGCCTTGGCCGCCACATCGCCGTTGATGCCGACCGCCGCGGCCACCGCGAGGCGGCCGTCAGCGTCCACGGCCGGGCGGTACAGGGTGGCGCGCAAGGCGCTGCGCGCGCTCAGCGTCCCGACGAGGTGGCCGTGGTGCACGACGGTGACGATCTCGACGTCCGCCTCGGTGATGACGTCGAAGGCGTGACGCTCGGAGCCGATGTCGTCCGCGTCGATGGACGGCGTCCCCCGGTGCACGAGGTCGCCGAGCTGTGCATCGGGCAACGCGGTCGCCAGACGCGTCGCCGGAAGGACGCCGACGATGCGGTCCACAGCGATCGGCGCCGCCCCGTGGGCCACGACGATCCCGTGTCCCACGGCGGCCGGAAGCAGGCGGAGCGCGTCGGCGACGGTCGCCTCCGGGGGCAGCACGAGCGGCGTGTCCCAGAGCACCGGCTGCCCCTTCACGTCGCGGATCGCGGCGTCGAGCTCCTGGAGCGGCAGGTCCTGCGGGAGCACGCCCAGCGCCCCGCGGCGTGCGAGCACGGCGGCGATACGCGGCCCTGTCACCGAGTTCATGTTCGCGGCGACGAGCGGCAGCGTCGCGGGCGTGCCGTCGTGCGGGGCGAGATCGACCTGCAACCGACTGGTGACGGCCGAACGGCGCGGCACCAGGAAGACATCCGAGTAGGTCAGATCGACGGTCGGCTGCGCACCTGAGAACTCCATGCCTCCACGGTACCCAGATCGGCGCGGCGCGGGTCGCTCTCTTCGACGTCTCCCCGGTCGAAACAGGTTAGGCTTGGTGGTCGAGAGTGTGCGGGCCCGAGCGCATCCTGCGTCGTGCGTCCGCATCGGAGATCTTCAGCGATGAAAGAGGGCGATAGAGCGTGTCGAACCAGGTGACCGGCGTCGGTGGCGACGGGGGGTTCGGAGCCAATTCCTGGCTCGTCGAAGAGCTCTACGAGCAGTTCAAGGAGAACCGCGACTCGGTCGACAAGGAGTGGTGGCCCATCCTGGAGAAGTACCACTCCGAGACCACCGCAGGCGGAGGCGCTGCTGCTCCCACCGCGACGACGGCCCCGGCACATCCCGTGACCGCGCCCATCCCGGTGATCGGCTCGCAGCCCGTCGCCCGCACCACGGCGAAGCCCGCGGCGTCCGCCCCGATCCCCGCCCAGGCGCCGAAGCCGAAGCAGGAATCCAAGGAGGCGCAGCCGCCCTCCGAGGAGGACAAGGTCACCCCGCTGCGCGGTCTGCCGAAGACCCTCGCCGCGAACATGGACGAGTCCCTCACCGTCCCCACCGCGACGAGCGTGCGCACGGTCCCCGCCAAGCTGATGATCGACAACCGCATCGTCATCAACAACCACATGGCCCGCACCCGCGGCGGCAAGGTCAGCTTCACCCACCTCATCGGCTGGGCGCTCATCCGCACCCTCGACGAGTTCCGCAGCCAGAACGTCTTCTACGCCGAGATCGACGGCAAGCCCTCCGTCGTGGCCCCGGCGCACGTCAACCTCGGCATCGCGATCGACCTGCCCAAGCCCGATGGCACCCGCGCCCTCATGGTCCCGAGCATCAAGCGCGCCGACACCATGACCTTCACCGAGTACCTCGCCGCCTACGAGGACCTCGTCACCCGCGCACGCTCCAACAAGCTCACCGCCGCCGACTTCCAGGGCACCACGGTCTCGCTGACCAACCCGGGCGGCATCGGCACGGTCCACTCGGTCCCGCGTCTCATGAAGGGCCAGGGCTGCATCATCGGCGCCGGTGCCCTCGAGTACCCGGCCGAGTTCCAGGGCGCCAGCGACAAGACGCTCAACGAGCTCGCGATCGGCAAGACGATCACGCTCACCAGCACCTACGACCACCGCGTCATCCAGGGCGCCGGCTCCGGCGAGTTCCTCAAGAAGGTGCACGAGCTGCTGATCGGCCAGCGCGGCTTCTACGACGACATCTTCGCCGCGCTGCGCATCCCGTACGCGCCCATCCGCTGGAACCCCGACATCGCGGTCGACCTCGCCGAGCGCGTCGACAAGCAGTCGCGCGTGCAGGAGCTCATCAACTCCTTCCGCGTGCGCGGTCATCTCATGGCCGACATCGATCCGCTCGAGTACCGGCAGCGCTCGCACCCGGACCTCGAGATCGAGAGTCACGGGCTGACGTTCTGGGATCTCGACCGCGAATTCGTCACCGGCGGCTTCGGCGGGCGCCGCGTCGCGAAGCTCCGCGACATCCTCGGCGTGCTGCGCGACTCATACTGCCGCACGCTCGGCATCGAGTACATGCACATCCAGGACCCGGAGCAGCGCCGGTGGTTCCAGGACAAGGTCGAGGTCAAGTACCAGAAGCCCGGCCATGACGAGCAGCTGCGCGTGCTGCGCAAGCTCAACGAGGCCGAGGCCTTCGAGACCTTCCTGCAGACGAAGTTCGTCGGTCAGAAGCGCTTCTCCCTCGAGGGCGGCGAGTCGCTGATCCCGCTCCTCGACGAGATCCTCCAAGGCGCGGCCACCGCCGGTCTCGAGGGTGCCGCGATCGGCATGGCCCACCGCGGTCGCCTGAACGTGCTCACCAACATCGCCGGGAAGACCTACGGCCAGGTCTTCCGCGAGTTCGAGGGCACGCAGACCCCCGGCAACCAGCGCGGCTCCGGCGACGTGAAGTACCACCTCGGCACCGAGGGCACCTTCGTCGCCGACGACGGCTCCTCGCTCCCCGTGTACCTGGCCGCCAACCCCTCGCACCTGGAGACGGTCGACGGCGTGCTCGAGGGCATCGTCCGCGCCAAGCAGGACCGCAAGCCCATCGGCACCTTCGCCTGGCTGCCGATCCTCGTCCACGGCGACGCGGCCTTCGCCGGCCAGGGCGTCGTCGTCGAGACGCTGCAGATGTCGCAGCTGCGCGGCTACCGCACCGGCGGCACGATCCACGTGGTCGTCAACAACCAGGTCGGCTTCACCACGACGCCGAGCGACGCCCGCACCTCGGTCTACGCCACCGACGTCGCCAAGACGATCCAGGCACCCGTCTTCCACGTGAACGGCGACGACCCCGAAGCGGTCATCCACGTGGCCCAGCTCGCGTTCGAGTACCGCGAGCGCTTCCACCGCGACGTCGTGATCGACCTCGTCTGCTACCGCCGACGCGGTCACAACGAGGGCGACGACCCCTCGATGACGCAGCCGCTGATGACCGACCTCATCCAGGCGAAGCGCTCCGTCCGCCGCCTGTACACGGAGTCGCTCGTCGGTCGCGGTGACATCACCGAGGAGGAGTACGACGAGGCCAAGGCCGACTTCCAGAACCGTCTGGAGATCGCCTTCGCCGAGACGCACGCCGCCGAGACCGGAGCCACCCCGATCGCCCCGGAGGAGGCCCCGCAGGTCGAGGACCAGGTCGGAGCCCCCGAGGTCACCGGTGTCCCCGCGGAGGTCATCCGCCTCATCGGCGATGCGTTCGTGAACAAGCCCGAGGGCTTCACCGTGCACCCGAAGATCCAGCAGCTGCTGGAGAAGCGTCTCGACATGAGCCGCAACGGGAACATCGACTGGGGCTTCGGCGAGCTGCTCGCCTTCGGGTCGCTTCTCGTCGAGGGCACTCCGGTGCGCCTCGCCGGCCAGGACTCGCGCCGCGGGACGTTCGTACAGCGTCACGCCGCGCTCCATGACCGGGCGAACGGCCAGGAGTGGCTGCCGCTGTCGAATCTCTCCGACGCCCAGGGCCGCTTCTTCGTCTACGACTCCCTCCTCAGCGAATACGCCGCACTCGGCTTCGAGTACGGCTACTCCGTGGAGGCTCCCGAGGCCCTGGTGCTCTGGGAGGCGCAGTTCGGCGACTTCGTCAACGGCGCGCAGT
Organism: Microbacterium meiriae; assembly: GCF_025143875.1. Taxonomy (NCBI): domain Bacteria; kingdom Bacillati; phylum Actinomycetota; class Actinomycetes; order Micrococcales; family Microbacteriaceae; genus Microbacterium; species Microbacterium meiriae. The sequence goes on from NZ_JAMBDU010000037.1 coordinate 26,667, forward strand.
CGGTCATCGACGAGTACATCTCCGCCGCGGAGCAGAAGTGGGGTCAGCAGTCCAGCGTCACCCTCCTGCTCCCCCACGGCTACGAGGGCCAGGGGCCGGACCACTCCTCCGCACGCATCGAGCGGTTCCTGCAGCTGTGCGCACAGGACAACATGATCGTGGCGCGTCCGTCGACGCCGGCGTCGCACTTCCACCTGCTGCGCCGTCAGGCCTATGCGCGCCCGCGCAAGCCGCTGATCGTGTTCACCCCGAAGGCGATGCTGCGCCTGCGGGGAGCGACGAGCCCGGTCGAGGCGTTCACCGGCGGTCGGTTCGAGCCGGTCATCGACGACGACCGCGGTCTCGATCGTTCCGCCGTGAAGCGCGTCCTCGTGCACAGCGGCAAGGTGCACTGGGACCTCCGCGCCGAGCTGGAGAAGAACCCGAACCCGGAGATCGCCCTGGTGCGTCTGGAGCAGCTCTACCCGACACCCATCGACGAGCTGAAGAAGATCACAGACTCGTACCCGAACGCTGAGCTCGTATGGGTGCAGGAGGAGCCGGAGAACCAGGGCGCCTGGCCGTTCCTGGCCCTCGCGTTCGCGGATGTCCCCGGCGACCGCTCCTTCCGCCCCGTGTCGCGTCCGGCTTCGGCGTCTCCGGCGACGGGCTCGTCCAAGGTGCACGCCACCGAGCAGGCCGCTCTGATCCG
>NZ_JAMBDU010000038.1:0-23465 GCF_025143875.1 Microbacterium meiriae
CCGCCGATGGCGACGTTGGTCGTGGCGACGGGCTCGTCGTAGATCGCGGAGATCTCGTCGGCGAAGTCGTTCATGATGATGTTCCGCTTGATCGACAGCTTCGGGGTGAGGTGGCCGGAGGCCTCCGTCCACTCCGAGTCCAGGATCGTGAACTTGCGGATGGACTCGGCGCGCGACACCCGCTCGTTCGCCGCGTCCACCGCACGCTGCACCTCGGCACGGACCTGCGCGTTCGTCGAGGCCTCCGCGAGGGTCATCTTCTCGTCGAGGCCGTTGTTCGCGAGCCAGGTCGGCAGCATCTCGGGGTCGAGGGTGACGAGGGCCGAGATGAACGGGCGCTGGTCCCCGACGACGACGACCTGCCCGACGATGGGGTTCGCGCGGATCGGGTCCTCGAGTGCGGCCGGAGCGACGTTCTTGCCACCCGCCGTGACGATGATCTCCTTCTTGCGCCCCGTGATCGTGAGGAAGCCGTCGGCGTCGAAGCTGCCGATGTCGCCGGTGTGGAACCAGCCGCCGTCGCTGAACGCCTCGGCGGTGGCCTCCGGGTTGTTCCAGTACTCCTTGAAGACGTTGATGCCGCGCACCTCGATCTCGCCGTCGTCGGCCAGACGCACCCCGACGCCGGGAAGGGCGGGACCGACCGTGCCGATCTTCGACTTCGAGGCGAGGTTCACCGTCGCGGGCGCCGTGGTCTCGGTCAGGCCGTACCCCTCGAGGATCACCACGCCGAGGCTGTGGAAGAAGTGACCGAGGCGCGCGCCGAGGGGAGCGGAGCCCGACACCGCGTAGACGACGTTGCCGCCCATGGCCTCGCGGAGCTTGGAGTAGACGAGCTTGTTGAAGAGCGCGAACTTGAGCTTCGTCCCGAACGGGATTTTCTTGCCCTCCTCGAGCAGCCGGGAGTGCTCGATCGCCACGTCGGCGGCGGCGCGGAAGATCTTGCCCTTGCCGCCCGCCTCGGCCTTCTGCTCGGCGGAGTTGTAGACCTTCTCGAACACGCGGGGGACCGCGAGGAGGAAGGTGGGCTTGAACGAGCCGAGGGCAGGGAGCAGCTGACGCGTGTCGGGCTGGTGGCCGGTGCGCACCCCCGCGTGCACGTTGAGGATGGAGATGAAGCGGGCGAACACGTGCGCGGTCGTGATGAACAGCAGCGTGGACGAGCCGGGCGTCTGCACGACCTCGTCGAGCGCCTTGGCGGAGTTGCGGGACAGCTCGACGAAGTTGCTGTGGGTGAGCACGCAGCCCTTCGGTCGTCCGGTGGAGCCCGAGGTGTAGATGAGGGTCGCGATGTCGGAGCCGACGGCGAGGCCGCGGCGACGCTGGATCTCCTCATCCGAGACGGATGCCCCCTGCGCGGTGAGCGTGTCGATCGCGCCCAGGTGCAGCTGCCAGACCTCTCGGAGGAGCGGAAGGTCGCCGCGCACCTCGTCGACGCGGGCGAAGTGCTCCGGTGACTCGACGAGGAGGGCGATCGCGCCCGAGTCCTCGAGGATCCACTGGATCTGCGACGGCGAGCTCGTCTCGTAGATCGGCACCATCACGGCACCGGCATAGAAGAGCGCGAAGTCGACGAGGCTCCACTCGTACGTGGTGCGGGCGAGGAAGCCCACCTTCTCGCCGGGCTGGATGCCGGCAGCGGCGAACCCCTTCGCCAGCGCGATGACCGCGGTCTCGAAGTCGGCGGCGGTGATGTCGCGCCATCCGTTTCCCTGCGGGACGGAGAACAGCGCCCGGTCGGGAGTCGCCTCCACGCGCTTCGCAAGCAGGTCGGCGACGTTCGCGTCGGGATCGGCGGGGACGATCGCGGGGACTTCAAACTGGACCACGGCAGCTCCTTCGGTACCGGTCGGGCACGGGCGTTGGTCCGAGTCTAGGGCATGGCACCCGGTCGCGGTCAGGGTGGAACTCAGTCGCTTTGCGGGTCGCCCGACGAGGAACATGAGGGCGATCCGCGTCGCGGCGCTAGACTTCACCTCGATGTTCTACTGGCTGATGAAGTACGTCGTGATCGGCCCTGTGGTCAAGGCCGTGTTCCGTCCCTGGATCGTGGGGCGGAAGAACGTGCCCGCGACCGGGGCGGCGATCCTCGCCAGCAACCACCTCTCCTTCGCGGACTCGATCTTCCTTCCGCTCGTGATCGATCGGTCGATGTCCTTCCTCGCGAAGAGCGACTACTTCACCGGACGAGGCCTCAAGGGCTGGTCCACCCGCTTCTTCATGAAGGCGACGGGTCAGATCCCCATCGACCGCTCCGGCGGCAAGGCGTCCGAGGCCTCCCTCAACACCGGCCTGCAGGTGCTCGGTGGCGGCGACCTGCTGGGCATCTACCCCGAGGGCACGCGCAGCCCCGACGGCAAGCTCTACCGCGGCCGCACCGGCATCGCCCGGATGGCGCTCGAAGCCAAGGTCCCGGTCATCCCGGTCATCATGGTCGACACCGACACCGCCATGCCCATCGGCCGCCGTATCCCGCGGGTCATGCGGGTCGGGATCGTCATCGGCGAGCCGCTGGACTTCTCCCGCTATGCGGGCATGGAGAACGACCGCTACATCCTCCGGTCCGTCACGGACGAGATCATGGTGGCCCTCCAGCGCCTCGGCCAGCAGGAGTACGAGGACGTCTACGCGTCCACAGTCAAGGACCGTCTTCCGACGCGCGTCACATAGGCCCCCGGCGCGTCTCGGCGGTGGTGCCGCCCACTAGGCTGGACGCATGCTTCCGCACCACATCGACGCCCTTGATGCCTGGCGCTCGCTTCCCATCAAGCAGCAGCCGCAGTGGCCAGACGCCGACCGCGTCGCCGACGTCTCCCGGCAGATCTCGAGCCTTCCGCCGCTGGTCTTCGCCGGTGAGGTCGACAACCTCCGCGACCGTCTCGCCAGGGCGGCCTCCGGGGAGGCCTTCCTGCTGCAGGGCGGCGACTGCGCCGAGACCTTCGCCGGGGCCACGGCCGAGCAGATCCGCAACCGCATCAAGACGGTGCTGCAGATGGCCGTCGTGCTCACCTACGGCGCGTCCATGCCGGTCGTCAAGATGGGGCGCATGGCCGGGCAGTTCGCCAAGCCGCGCTCCAGCGACACCGAGACGCGCGGCGAGGTCACCCTGCCGGCGTACCGCGGCGACATCGTGAACGGCTACGACTTCACCGAGGGATCCCGTCAGGCCGACCCCGGTCGACTGCTGCAGGGCTACCACACCGCCGCTTCCACGCTGAACCTCATCCGGGCGTTCACGCAGGGTGGCTTCGCGGACCTCCGCGAGGTGCACTCCTGGAACAAGGGCTTCGCGCAGAATCCGGCGAACCAGCGGTACGAGCGCATGGCCGCCGAGATCGATCGTGCGATCAAGTTCATGGAGGCCGCCGGCGCCGACTTCGACGAACTCAAGCGCGTCGAGTTCTTCACCGGTCACGAGGGTCTGCTCATGGACTACGAGCGCCCGATGACGCGGATCGACTCGCGGACGGACACCCCGTACAACACCTCCGCCCACTTCCTGTGGATCGGGGAGCGCACCCGCGAGCTCGACGGCGCGCACGTCGACTACTTCTCGAAGATCCGGAACCCGATCGGCGTGAAGCTGGGCCCCACCACCACGCCGGAGACGGCACTGGCACTCATCGACAAGCTCGACCCGGAGCGCGAGCCCGGCCGGCTGACCTTCATCACGCGTATGGGCGCCGGCCGCATCCGCGATGCGCTGCCCCCGCTGCTGGAGGCGGTCCGCGAGTCGGGTGCCCAGCCGCTCTGGGTCACCGACCCCATGCACGGCAACGGCATCACGACGCCGACCGGGTACAAGACGCGTCGCTTCGACGACGTCGTCGACGAGGTCCGCGGCTTCTTCGAGGCGCACCGGGCGGTCGGCACGTTCCCCGGCGGCATCCACGTCGAGCTGACCGGCGACGACGTCACCGAGTGCCTGGGCGGATCGGAGCAGATCGACGAGGCGGCCCTGGGGACCCGCTACGAGAGCCTGTGCGACCCGCGCCTGAACCACATGCAGTCCCTGGAGCTGGCGTTCCTGGTGGCCGAGGAGCTCGAGAAGCGCTGAGCCACGGGCGGATGCACGAAGGGGCCGGAACGATGTTCCGGCCCCTTCGTCGTGTCGGCGTCAGCCGTCGAAGCTCATGGTGAGCGTGATGCTCGCGCCCTTCCGCTGCGGTTCGGATGGGCTGTACGACTCCACGCGCGTGTTCTCGTTCGCGAGGAGGTCCCACACGGAGTCCGGCAGACCCGTGCTGCTCGTGTAGCTCCAGGTGAATCCGGCGTCTCGCAACGCGCCGGTGGCCTCGTCGCGCGTCATCCCGGAGACATCCGGCACATCGAACAGCGGCGGGCCCTGCGAGACGATCAGCTGGATCGTCTCGCCAGGACGCCAGGATCCTTCCTCGGTGCGGTCCGCGTATCCGATGACCCGGTCCTTGCCGATGGAATCGCTCGGGCGGTAGATGTTCTCCTCCGCTACCTTGAGGCCTTTGCCGGTGAGCGTCTCGGTCGCCTGCTTGACGGTCATGTCCGTGACGTCGGGCACCGGCCCGCGCGACACCTGGATCGTGGCGGTGTCCTTCTCGTGGACGGTGCAGCCCTCATCGCAGCCGAAGGCATCGCCGCCGTCACGGGGAGTGATGCGGACGTTGATGACCGATCCGGCCGCGGCGTCGGTGAAGTACTCCTCGTCGTCGGTGATCTCGAGGTTCGCCGCCTGCAACGCGGCCCGGACGTCCTCGGCAGGCTGTCCGGCCACAGGGGCGAGGTCGTGGGAGGCGGGGCCGGCGGACACGACGACGGCGACGGTGGTGCCCTTGTCGATCCTGGTGCCCTCGCCGGGGTCCGTCTCGATGACGATGCCCTTCTCGACGTCGACGGAGAACTCGTCGCGTTGGGCGGGTTCGAAGCCGGCTTCCGTGAGGTCTGCCGCCGCCTCGTCGTACGTCTGGCCCGCCACGGCGGGCACCGCGATCAGCGAGCCGGGACCGGAGCCGAACCACCAGCCCACGCCGCCGGCGAGGACGGCGAGCAGGAGGACGAGGGAGAGGAGGAACGTGCCACGGGCACGGCGCTTGGCGGCCCGCCGCCGGAGGATGGTGGCATTGTCGATCCCGGGGGAGGTGGCCGTCGCCGGTTCCGGCAGGAGCATGGTGCCCGGCATGACCTTGGTGAGGTCGCCGGAGTCGGCCTGATCCCGGGAGGCGCCGGTGGTCCGGGTCACGGCGGGGGCGACACCGATCTCGCGCTCGATCTCCCGCAGGCGCTCCAGCATCTGCTGAGCGTCGTCCGGACGCTCGTCCGGGGACTTCTCGGTGGCCCACAGCACGAGCTCGTCGAGCTGCTCGGGCACCGACGGATTGCGGACGCTGGGTCGGGGGACCGACTCGGTGGCGTGCTGGAACGCGATCTGCATCGGCTGCTCGCCCTTGTAGGGCTGCTCGCCGACGAGCATCTCGTAGAGCATGATGCCGAGCGCGTAGATGTCGCTGCGGGCGTCGGCGGTACCGCGGGTGACGAGCTCCGGCGCGAGGTACGCGATCGTCCCGAGGAGCTGCTGCCCGGTGGCGGTGTTCGCGGTGGTGGCTCTCGCGAGTCCGAAGTCGCCGATCTTGATACGGCCGTCCTCCGCGAGCAGGACGTTCTCCGGCTTGACGTCGCGGTGGACGATGCCCGCCCGATGCGCGGCGGACAGCCCGGCGAGAACGGCATCCATGATCGTGATCGTCTGAGCGACCGTGAGGCGCTTCTGCTCTCGGAGGAGCTCACGCAGAGTGATCCCGGGCAGGTACTCCATGACGAGGTAGGCGAGTTCGCCGTCCTGGCCCTGATCGAAGACGTTGACGACGTGCGGGTCGGCGAGGCGGGCCGCGGCGCGGGCCTCCTGGATGAACCGGCTCTGGAACGCGGAGTCGTCACTGAGGTGCGCGTGCATGACCTTCAAGGCGATGCGGCGCTCCAGGCGGAGGTCGGTGGCTACGTAGACCGTGGCCATGCCGCCGCGGGCGATCCGCGCACGCACGCGGTACCGACCGTCGACAAGCCGCCCGATGAGGGGGTCGGCCTGATGATTGGTCGTCACGACAGAAGTCTATGGACGAATGGCTGAAAGCCCCGGGAACGCCTCACCCCTCGGGTCATCCGGATTTCCGGCGGCCTCACCCGTGCTGGGCGAGCCATGCGTACGCCTGGGCCTCCCACTGCCCGTAGCGATCGGGGTAGGCGGAGATCTGCACGGCCTGCGCCGCGTCGGTGAAGGGCAGCGACTCCCAGCCCGCGATGTCGAGCAGTCCGCGGGTGGTGTGCCCGTTCGGGTCGCCCGTGCCGCCGTAGAAGACCCGCGTGCTCCGCTCCGCGTCCATGATCTGCGCCGGGGTGCCCCAGCCGGTGCTCGGGCGCTGCTGGAAGATACCGAGCGAGTCGCGATCCCCCCAGTCCAGGTTGCGGAGATCCGACTCCACCATGCCGGTGGCGAGGGCGATGGCGATCCCGCGGTCGGAGACTCCGAGTTCGCGGCCCACGCGGATGATGAGCGCGGCGTTGGCAGCCTGCTCGGCCGTCAGGGTCGCACTGCGCTGTCCGGTCGGCGCAGCGGCGGGCTTCGGGGCAGGCGCCTGCACGGCGAGGCGCTGACCCGGGTAGATGATCGACGACGGGCCGAGGCCGTTCCAGGCGAAGAGGGACTGCGTGGTGGTCCCGTACCGCTGAGCGATCGAGAACAGCGTCTCGCCCGCGGCGACGGTGTGGGCGGTGCCGCCGCTCTGCGGGGGCGTCGCGGGTGCCGCCGCGGGTGTGGCCGCGGGTGTCGGAGGGGAAGCGGAAGCCGCGCCTCCGGATACGACGATCTTCTGTCCCGGGTAGATGATGGCGCCGTCGGGAAGGCCGTTGGCGGCGAGGATCGCGCCGACCGAGGTGGCGTACTTCCGGGCGATGCCGAAGACGGTGTCGCCCGCCACGACCGTGTGGGTCTTCGTCGCCGCAGGCACCGACGTGGGCGCCGGCGCGGGTGCCGAGGCCGGGGCGCGCAGATGCAGGTTCTGCCCCGGATAGATGACCGAGCGCCAGGAGAGGCCGTTCCAGCCGAGGACGTCAGCGGTGCGCAGTCCGTGACGACCGGCGATGCCGGCGACCGTGTCCCCCGGCTGCACGACGTGCGAGGGCGGGATGTTCTGCGTCGGTGCGACGCGCACCGGAGCGATCCGATGCCGTTCGTGCGGCGCGACCGGCGGTGCGGGCGCGGCGGCGGGTGTCGCCGTCAGAGTGGCGGCGAGGGCGCCGGCCACGGCTGTCTGAAGGATCACGTCAGCCCCCTTTTCGAGCACTTCACGCTGACACGGATGTATAGAGATGTCAACAGAAGTGACAGGTGTGACGAATGTGACGGAAGTGATGGATATGCGCGTCGGGGGCCGAGGTGAGATAGTGGCAACGTGTCTGAGAACGTCGCTGCAACCCCTGACGCCGCCCTCGAGTGGCTGACCATGCCCGACCTCGTCGAGGTGCTCGGCGAGCCCCTCGGCCGCGTGCGTCGTCTGATCGACGAGCACTACCTCGTCGGCTCGCGGCGCAGCGGCGTCTTCGCCGTTCCTGCGGTGTTCATCGTGGACGGCGAGCCGCTGAGCTCCCTGCGCGGGACGATCATCGTCCTGCAGGATGCCGGCTTCTCCGATGACGAACTGATCGACTGGCTGCTCGCCGAGGACGAGACCCTCGGGCGTTCCCCGATCGCCTCTCTGCTCGCCGGGCACAAGAGCGAGGTCCGTCGGCTCGCGCGCACCCTCGCCTGAGCGACCCGTTCAGGAGGAGCGCACGGTCGCCGCTCGGCCGAGATCGCGGAGCTCGCCGACCGCGGCGTCCTCGAGCCGGGCTCCGGAGAGCGCGCGATCGGCCTCTCCGGCGTAGTCGGCGATCATCGTCTCGACCCGTTCGAGGGCTCCGGTCCCGGCGATCGTCTCCTGCAGGAACGAGACCTGCGACGCCGTCAGGTCGGGGTCGCCGAGCATCTCGTCGAGCACCCGCCGGGCGGGTGTGTCCAGCTTCTCCCTGGTGAGCGCGATGAGGACGGTCCGCTTGCCCTCTCGGAGGTCGTCGCCCGCGGGCTTGCCGGTGACGGCGGCATCGCCGAACACACCGAGCACGTCGTCACGCAACTGGAAGGCGAGGCCGAGAGGGTGACCGAAGCGGCGCAGCGCCTCGGTCTGCCCGACGTCGGCGCCGGCGAGGCTCGCTCCCAGGATGAGCGGCTGCTCGATGCTGTAGCGCGCCGACTTCAGCGAGGCCACGCGCAGCGCGCGCTCCGCATGCTCGCGGTCATCGCTGACGCTCCACGCCGACTCCTCGGCGATGTCGAGGAACTGTCCGGTCGTGACATCGCGACGCATGCGCGCGTACTCGGCGCGCACGGTCCGCGCCGCGCCGTGACCGTCGAGCGCCGACTCCAGGAGGTCGTCGCTCCACGCCACGAGGAGATCGCCGAGCAGCACGGAACCGGCGCGCCCGAAGGCAGCGGCGTCGCCCCACCATCCGGCGGAGCGGTGGGAGGCCTCGAGCGCCCGGTGCGCCGCGGGACGGCCCCGGCGGGTGTCGGAGTTGTCGATCAGGTCGTCGTGCACGAGAGCGGCGGACTGGAAGATCTCCAGCGCCGCGCAGAGGTCCCACAGGGCGTCGTCCTCGACGGCGAGACGGTCACGGAACCGGGAGACGGCGCGCCACCCTGCGTGGCAGAAGCGGGCGCGCAGCCTCTTCCCTCCGGAGAGGGTGTCGGACGCCGCATCGAGGAAGGCGGCGGCGTCGTCGCCGTACCCCGCCGACTCCGCTCGCATGCGGTCGAGGAACAGGTCCAGTCGCGCGGCCACGGCGTCGGCGACGGAGGGGGAGGGGGACGGCACGACTCCCAGCATACGTAAAGGATGAGACGCCCGAACCGCTAGCCCCGGGCGCCGCTCGCGCGTAGACTGGAGGGCACCATACCCGAGGGGGACGAGATGCCACTCTCCGAACAGGAGCAACGTCTGCTCGACGAGATGGAACGCCATCTCCTGCACAATGACGCCGACGTCGTGAGCGCGCCGTCGGGCGATCGCACGCTCAGCTATCGCAATCTCGTCTACGGTGCTCTGCTCCTGCTGGCCGGCGTCGGCGGACTGGTCGTCGGTGTCATCCTCGGAGATATCTGGGGCATCGTCGTCGGGGTCATCGGTTTCGCGGCCATGCTCGGCGGCGTCATGCTGGCCGTCACCCCTGTCCGACGGTCCGGACCGGCAGAGCCCCGGACCCGCACCGCTCCGAAGCGGCAGGACTCCTCCTCCTTCATGGACCGCATGAACGATCGATGGGATCGGCGCCAGGACGGCCACTGACCTCCTCCCTTCCTCTCCACCACGAAGCCCGGATGCTGAGCATCCGGGCTTTTTCGTGCCTGTTGGGCATCCGGTCCCCACCGGCCCTCCACCGGCCCTCCACTGGAGCTCCACCTCGCTCCCCCGCGGAATGTCGCGGAAGTAGGGCGAGGTCCGCGGAAGCACAGGGACGATACCCTGGATTCGTCGTAGGAATGTGGAGGAAAGTGGAGTAAAGTGGGGCGCACCTCGAGTTGGCCGGACGGAGAGGGGGTGATGGCCGATGCTGCTGGGCACGCACTCACCGAAGCTGGACGACAAGGGACGGGTCATCCTTCCCGCGAAGTTTCGCGAGGACCTGGGCGGCGGCATCGTCGTCACCCGGGGCCAGGAGCGCTGCCTCTACGTCTTCAGCACGGCCGAGTTCGAGGCGATGCACGAGCGGATCCGTCAGGCCCCGCTCGCCAACAAGCAGGCGCGTGACTTCATGCGCATGTTCCTCTCCGGTGCCAGTGCGGAGATGCCCGACAGCCAGAACCGCATCACCATCCCCGCCCACCTGCGTCAGTACGCGGGTCTTCAGAAGGAGCTCATCGTGACCGGAGTCGGCGCCCACGCCGAGATCTGGGACGCGGAGAGCTGGAACGCGTACCTCGCCGCCGGCGAGGAGTCCTACGCCGAGCTGGAGCAGGAGGTGATTCCGGGACTGTTCTGACCACGGCTGTGATGCCCCGCCGCTCCCGCCCCGACACACTTCCCCGGTGCCGGGTCGAGATGCGGAGGGGGATCAGAGCCGAAGGTCGGACCCGAGAGAGATCATGAACCTCCGCGACATCCACACCCCCGTCCTGCTCGACCGCTGCGTCGAGCTCCTCGCACCTGCCCTCCAGGACGACGGCGCCGTGCTCGTCGATGCCACGCTCGGGATGGGCGGGCACTCGGAGGCGCTGCTCGAGCGGTTCCCCGGCATCCGTCTGATCGGTCTCGACCGTGACACCGACGCGTTGAAGATCGCGGGGGAGCGGCTCGCTCGGTTCCGCGATCGCGTGACCCTCGTCCACACCGTCTACGACGAGATCGGCCTGCACGCGCAAGGGGCGGCCGGAATCCTGTTCGACCTGGGCGTCTCGTCGCTCCAGCTCGATGAGGCCGAACGCGGCTTCGCCTACTCGAAGGACGCTCCGCTCGACATGCGGATGGACCAGACGAAGGGCATCACCGCCGCCGAGGTCATCGCCACCTACAGCGAGGGCAACCTGCGGCGCATCTTCGAGCGGTACGGAGAGGAGAAGCTCTCCGGACGGTATGCGCGCTTCATCATCGACGCCCGTCAGAAGCAGCCGATCACGCGATCGGGCGAACTCGTCGACATCCTCGTGGCCGCCACCCCCGCGGCCGCGCAGCGATCCGGGCACCCGGCGAAGCGCGTGTTCCAGGCCCTCCGGATCGAGGTCAACGCCGAGCTGAACGTCCTCGCGGACGCGATCCCCGCCGCGATGGACGCACTCGCGGTCGGAGGCCGCATCGTCGTGATGTCGTACCAGTCCCTCGAGGACCGGCTGGTCAAGCAGGCCTTCGCGGCCGCCTCCTCCTCGACGGCGCCCGCCGGGCTGCCGGTCGAGCTGCCGGAGCACGCCCCCCGATTCCGCATCCTCACCAAGGGTGCGGAACTCGCCGATGACGAAGAGCGCGCACGCAACCCGCGTGCGATACCGGTGCGCCTGCGCGCCGCCGAGAAGGTGCGGGAGAGCGCATGAGCATGAACGCAGTCCGCAAGCCGACCCTGCCGCTGCAGCCGGTCGCTCCGGAGACGACGCCCGAGCGGCGCCTGCGACCGGTGACGGCGCCCGCACGGCGCCGCAAGCCGAAGCTCGCCTACGCGCTCGTCGCGCTGGGCGGCGCCCTGGCCATCGGTGCGGGGCAGGTCGGGCTCTCGCTGGCCATCACACAGGACTCGTTCACCCTCGCCGGGCTCACGTCCCAGCAGCGCGAACTCGACCTCCGGACCGACGCGCTGCAGGAAGAGCTGACGGGGCTGAGTTCCCCGCAGGTGCTCGCGAGCAGCGCCGCCGACCTCGGCATGGTCGTGGCGGGCGCCCCGTCCTACCTCCGTCTCAGCGACGGCGCCGTCTTCGGGACGGGCGCCGGGGCGGAAGGGGTCTCCACGATCGATCCCAACGGGAAGGCGGCCGTCGGCAACGTCCTCGTCACGGAGGAGACCCCGCCGGCGGAGAACGCCGGGGACGACCCGACCGGCGGTACACCGCCCGCGCAGGACCTGCCGCCAGCCATCACCGACGGCCTGCCCAGCCCCACGACGCACTGACCATCCCCGATCGACGGAGAGATCCCATGACGACACGAGCCACGCGCGGACCGCGGCGACGCACCGTCGTCGCACTGGCGGTCATCCTTTCGATCCTGGTGGCGTTCGTCGTCCGCCTGATCGACATCCAGGTGGTGAGCGCCGACGAGCACGTCAACCAATCCCTCGAGCACATCGGCGACGGCTCGACGATCCCCGGACAGCGGGGATCCATCGTCGACGCCGAGGGCACAGTCCTCGCGTCGAGCGTGATGGTCTACGACGCGCAGCTCAGTCCTCAGGTCATCAGGCTCACGGAGGAGAAGGATCCTGCGCTGCCCTGGGCCGAGGCCTCCGAGAAGATCGCCGCGATCACGGGGGTACCGGGAGACGAGATCCGCAAACGCGTCTCCGATGCCCTCGCCGAGAACCCGAACAGCCAGTACGCACCCCTGAAGACGGGGCTCAACACCGAGCAGTTCATCGCGCTCCGCGACCTCGGCCTGGGGTCGTACCTCGCCCTGACGCCGCGCGAGACCCGGGTCTATCCCAACGGCGCGGTCGCCGGGAACGTGCTGGGCTTCCTCGACAACACCGGGGAGGCCAAGGCCGGCGTCGAGCAGCTCGAGGAATCGTGCCTCGCGCCGATCGATGGGGAGAAGACGTATCGCAAGGGCAAGGACGGCGTCGTGATCCCGGGGAGCGAGTCGGTCACCGACGCCGTCGACGGCGGCACCGTGCAGCTCACGATCAACAGCGACCTGCAGTGGTACCTCCAGCAGATGATCGGCGAGGAGGCCCAGAAGCAGGGCGCGAAGGGCGGAACCGTCACGGTCGTCGAGGTGGGCACCGGCAAGATCCGAGCCGCGGCCGAATGGCCGGCCATGGACCCGAACGACCTGGACTCCTCGACTCCGGAGACGCGATACAGCCAGATCTTCCACCGCGACTTCGAGCCCGGTTCGACGTTCAAGGCGATCACCGCGGCGGCGGCGATGGAGGGTGCGGGCCTCACCCCGCTCAGCACCGTGACGGCCTCCTCGCGCGAGACCTTCCCGAACGGCGCCGTGGTCAACGACGCGTTCAGCCACCCGGCCTACAACTACACGCTCGCGGGCGGACTGATCGACTCCTCCAACACCGCGCTGTCGAAGTTCGGCACGATGGTCGCCCCCGAGGTCCGCTACGACTACCTGCAGCGCTTCGGGGTCGGGCAGAAAACCCTGGACTTCCCCTCCGAAGTGGGAGGCATCCTGCACCCGGTGAGCGACTGGGACAGCCAGTCCCTCTACACGACGACGTTCGGCCAGTACTTCACGGTGACGGCCCCGCAGCTCGCCGGTGCGTACCAGGCCATCGCCAACGGCGGGGAGAAGATCGACCTGTCGATGGTGGAGTCCTGCACGGCGCCCGACGGGACGGTCACGGAGACGCCGAAGCCGAAGCACGAGCAGATCGTGAAGGAGCAGACCGCCGCCGATCTGACCCGCATGCTCGAGAACGTCGCCGTGCAGGGCGGGAACGCCGATCGCATCCAGGTTCCCGGATACCGGGTGACCAGCAAGACCGGTACCGCGCAGGTCTCGGACGGCAAGGGCGGCTACAAGGCAGGCGTGTACTACACGAGCATGGTGGGCTTCGCGCCCGTCGACGACCCGCAGTACGTCGTCGTGGTCACCCTCGACGAGCCGACTAAGGTTGTATCGTCCGCGGCCACCGCTTCCGCCTTCCAGAAGGCGATGACGCAGGTGATGAAGACCTATCGCGTGATGCCGTCCTCTGTCCCGATGGACGCGCTCCTCCCCAAGTTCGGATAGCCGGCGAGAGCCGCGCATGGAGATGACATGATCGCCCTGACGCTCGCTGAGATCGCCGCCGCCATCGGTGGTGAACTGCGCGTGGCCGGAGAGCACACGCCGGAGACGGTGGTCGACGGGATCGTCGACACCGATTCGCGCACCATGGAGGCCGGGTCGATCTTCGTCGCCAAGCCCGGCGCCGAGACCGACGGGCACCGCTTCGTCGGTGCCGCCGCCGAAGCCGGTGCGGTCCTGGCGATCGTCGAGCACCCCGTCGACGTCGATGTCTCGCAGATCGTCGTGTCCGATGCCGTGGTCGCCCTCGGCGAGCTGGCGCGCGAGGTCGTGGCGCGCGTGCGCGCCGGGGGGAACCTGCGCATCGTCGGCATCACCGGCTCGAACGGCAAGACGACCACCAAGAACTTCCTCGCCCGCATCCTCGAGGACGAGGGCGAGACCGTCGCCCCGGTGAAGTCCTTCAACAACGAGGTCGGCGCCCCGGTGACGATGCTCCGCGTCACGCACGACACCCGATTCCTGGTGAGCGAGTTCGGGGCTGCCGCGCCGGGCAGCATCGCGCGGCTCGCCGGTCTCGTCGAGCCGGACCTGGTGGTCGTGCTGATGGTCGGCATGGCGCACGCGGGCGGCTTCGGCGGCATCGAGGCCACGGCGAAGGCCAAGTCCGAGCTCGTCGCCGCGGCCCGCGTGCCCGGCATCGCCGTGCTCAACGCGGACGACGCCCGGGTGTGGGCGATGCGCGAGCTCGCGGAGAGCCGCGGCCTCCGGGTCGTCGGCTTCGGCCAGTCGGCTGCGGCTGTCGTGCACGCGCGGGAGATCGAGGTCTCGGCCTCCGGCACGCAGTGCGTGATCGAGGTCGCAGGGGAGCGGCTGCCACTGCGCCTGCGCGTCCTCGGCGCCCACCACGTCAGCAACGCCCTCGCCGCGATCACCGCCGCCGTCGAGCTCGGCGTGGCCCCGGCCGATGCCGTCTCCCGGTTGGAGGCCGTCGAGATCGCCGAGCGGTGGCGGATGCAGCCGCTGGGCAACGACCGCGTCCGCATCATCAACGACGCGTACAACGCCAGTCCCGACTCGATGGCGGCCGCCCTGCGGACCCTCGCCCAGATCACCGGCCCCGACGAGCGCACGGTCGCCGTCCTCGGCGCGATGAGCGAACTCGGCGAGAGCGCAGGGGAGGAGCACGATCGCATCGGCCTCCTCGCCGTGCGTCTCAACATCCGGCGCATCGTCGTCGTCGGCCCGGAGGCACGGCGGCTCTACCTCGCCGCCGTCGGCGAGGGGTCATGGGACAGCGAAGCCGTGCACCTGCCGGACCAGGACGCTGCGTTCGAGTACCTCCGTACCGAGCTGCGTGACGGAGACCGGGTCCTGGTGAAGTCGTCCAACTCCGTGGGCCTCCGGCATCTCGGCGATCGTCTGGGAGAATTGTTCTCGTGAGGTCCCTCATCATGGCGGCGGCCATCTCGCTCGCCTTCACTCTCTTCCTGACTCCCGTCTTCCTCCGGCTCTTCCGCAAGTGGGGCTGGGGGCAGGTCATCCGTACCCCGGAGGCTGCGGGCAACCCGAGCCACGAGGCGAAGCGCGGCACCCCGACCATGGGTGGTGTCATCTTCATCCTCGGCTCGATCGTGGGCTACTTCACCGGGGTCCTCGTCAGCGGCGAGACGCCGGCGCTGTCCGCCATCCTGGTGATCTGGCTCATGGTCGGCTTCGGTGTGGTCGGATTCATCGACGACTACATGAAGGTGCGCAGCCAGCGCAGCCTCGGGCTGTCAGGGTGGCGGAAGGTGATCGGTCAGCTCATCGTCGTGATCCCCTTCGGCATCGTGGCACTGAACTTCCCGAACAAGTGGGGGCAGACGCCGGCCAGTGCGTCGATCTCCCTCTTCCGGGACATCACCTGGCTGAACCTCTTCGCGTTCGGCGTCATCCTGGGCTGGATCCTCTACCTCGCCTGGATCTCGATCATCGGGGTCGCGACCTCCAACAGCGTCAACCTCACCGACGGCCTCGACGGCCTCGCCGCCGGCGCGGGCGTGATCGTCGTCGGCGCCTACAGCCTCATCGCGTTCTGGCAGTTCAAGCAGCCCTGCATCGGCGGTGATCCGGGCTCGCTCGGCGGCTGTTACGAGGTGCGCGACCCGTTCAACCTCGCCATCATCTCGGCCTCTTTCGCCGCCAGCCTCATCGGGTTCCTGTGGTGGAACGCGCCCAAGGCGAAGGTGTTCATGGGAGACGTGGGCTCGATGGCCATCGGTGGCGTCATCACCGCGATGGCGGTCATGACCCGCACCGAACTGCTGCTCCTCATCATCGCCGGCGTCTTCGTGCTCGCCTCCGGATCCGTGATCCTGCAGCGCGCCTACTTCAAGATCACCCGCGGCAAGCGGCTGTTCCTGATGAGCCCGTTCCACCACCACCTCGAGATGCGGGGCTGGTCGGAGGTCACCATCGTGGTGCGCATGTGGATCATCGCGGGTCTTCTCGCGGTGTCGGCCGTCGGGCTCTTCTACGTCGAATGGCTGACCCGTGTCGGCTGAGCGTCTGGCCGGGCTGACGAGCTGGCACGCCGACTGGAGCGGCCTGCGCGTCGCCGTCCTCGGCCTCTCCATGACCGGCTTCTCCGTGGCCGACACCCTCGCCGAGCTCGGTGCCGACGTCCTCGTGCTCAGCGAGTCCGCGGAGGAGGAGTACGCCCGCCTGCTCCCCGTCATCGGTGCACGGTTGGAGCTCGGTCCGCTGGACGCCGTGCCCGAGGCGCTGATGGCGTTCGGGCCCGAGGTCGTCATCGCGTCCCCTGGCTTCGCCCCGGCGCACCCGGTCATCCGTTGGGTTCAGGACGAGGGCATCGCGCTCTGGGGTGACGTCGAGCTCGCCTGGCGGGTGCGCGACAAGGTCCTCCGCGCGGACGGCACGCCGGCGGACTGGGTGCTCATCACCGGGACCAACGGCAAGACGACGACGACCCAGCTCACGGCGACGCTGCTCGTCGCCGGTGGCCTGCGCGCCGCACCGTGCGGCAACATCGGCGTCCCCGTGCTCGACGCGGTCCGCGACCCCGCCGGCTTCGACGTGCTCGTCGTCGAGCTCTCCAGCCACCAGCTCTGGTACCTCGGACTGTCGCGTTCGGAGGGGGAGCTGTTCCCGCACGCCGCAGTCTGCCTGAACCTCGCCGACGATCATCTCGTCTGGCATGGCAGCGCTCAGGCTTACCGGGACGCGAAGGCGCTGGTGTACCGCAACACGCGGGTCGCCTGCGTCTACAACAAGGCCGACGAGGCGACGCGCCGGATGGTCGAGGAGGCCGACGTCGTCGAGGGCGCCCGCGCCATCGGCTTCGATCTCGGCATCCCCGGCCCGAGCGATCTCGGCGTCGTGGAGGGGCTGCTCGTCGACCGGGCGTTCCTCGACGATCGAGCCCGCAGCGCCCTCGAACTGACCACGGTCGCCGACCTGGAGGCCGCAGGGCTGTCGGCACCGCACATCGTTCAGAACATCCTGGCCGCCAGTGCCCTCGCCCGTTCCCTCGGGGTCGAGCCCGAGGCCATCCACGGGGCGCTGCAGACCTTCCGCCTGGACGCGCACCGCATCGAGGTGGTCGCGCGCCACGCCGGCATCACCTGGGTCGACGACTCCAAGGCGACGAACCCGCACGCGGCCGCGTCGTCACTGCGCGCGTACCCCGGTGCGGTGTGGGTCGTCGGCGGTGATCTCAAGGGCGTCGACATCGCCGATCTCGTCGCGGACGCGGGCTCCACCGCGCGCGCGGCGGTCGTCATCGGAGCGGACCGCACAGCCGTCGTCGCGGCATTCGAGCGACACGCGCCGACGGTGCCGGTCTTCGAGGTCGAAGCTGGCGACACTGGACAGGTCATGAACCGCGTCGTGGAGATCGCGGCGGGGATCGTCGACGGGGAGGGCACTGTGCTCCTCGCTCCCGCCGCCGCGTCCTTCGACCAGTTCTCCAGCTATGCGGATCGCGGCCACCGCTTCGCCGAAGCGGTGCGGGAATGGATCGATCGGGGGAGCGCCGATGACGCAGGTGGCTCGCCCTCCGCGGTCTGAGTCGGGTGGCCTCGCCGCGCGGGTCTCGCTCGGACGCCGGTTCACCCCGGTGTCGACCGAGTTCCTGCTGATCGCGTCGACCGCCCTGCTCCTGACGATCTTCGGTCTCGTGATGGTGCTGTCCGCGACGAGCGCGACGGCGGTGGCCAAGGCGCAGAACCCGTTGGACGGCGCTCTCCGGCAAGGTGTGTTCGCCCTGCTCGGTATCCCGATGATGTTCCTCATCAGCCGCTTCCCTGTGGCGTTCCTCAAGCGCATGGCCTGGCCGGCGCTCTTCGGAGCCATCGCCCTCCAGCTCCTCGTGTTCACACCGCTCGGCATCGCCGACGGCGGAAACCGGAACTGGATCCAGGTGGCGGGTTTCCAGATGCAGCCGTCCGAGTTCCTCAAGCTGGCCCTCGCCCTGTGGATCGCCGCGGTCCTGCTGCGCAAGCAGACCATGCTCGGGACCTGGCATCACGTCTTCATCCCCGTGATCCCGGTCGGGGCGCTGGCCATCGGCACCGTCCTCGCCGGCAAGGACCTCGGGACCGCGATGGTGATGGTCCTCATCCTGCTCGGCTGTCTCTTCTTCTCGGGCGTGAAGCTGCGCCTCTTCATCATCCCGATGATCCTGGGCGTGGTCGCGGTGCTCGCCTACGCGCTCTCCAGCGAGGACCGCATGCGTCGCATCACCGCGACGTGCGATGACATGGCGCTGTACTACACCGACTGCTACCAGTCGATCCATGGCATCTGGGGCATGGCCTCCGGCGGGATCTTCGGACTCGGCCTCGGCAACTCCCAGGAGAAGTACGGCTGGCTCCCCGCCGCGGGCAACGACTTCATCTTCGCGATCGTCGGCGAGGAGCTCGGGCTGATCGGCTGCATCGTCGTCCTCGCCCTGTTCACGTTCTTCACAGTCGGTGCGTTCCATGTGATCCGCAAGACGTCGGACCCCTTCATCCGCGTCGCCGCGGGGGGGATCACGGTCTGGATCGTCGGTCAGGCCGTCCTGAACGTCGGCGTCGTCATCGGCGTGTTCCCGGTGATGGGTGTGCCCCTGCCGTTCATGTCCCAGGGTGGAACGGCACTCTTCGCCGTGCTCGTCGCCTGCGGCGTCCTGCTGGCCTTCGCGCGGACCATCCCGGTCGCCGAGAAGCAGTCAGCCGAGCGGGGTAGGGTCGCGAGGTGACTTCGTACCTCCTCGCCGGCGGTGGCACCGCCGGCCATGTCAATCCGTTGCTCGCGGTCGCCGATGCGCTGCGTGAGCGTGACCCGTCGGCGACGATCCTCGTGCTCGGCACGGCGGAGGGCCTGGAGTCCCGTCTCGTCCCCGAGCGTGGTTACGAGCTGCTCATCGTCGACAAGGTGCCGTTCCCGCGGCGCCCGAACGCGCAGGCCGCCGCGTTCCCCGCGCGGTTCCGCCGGGCGATCGCCCAGGTGCGTGCGCACATCCGGCAGCACGGGATCGACATCGTGGTGGGCTTCGGCGGCTACGCCTCCGCACCCGCCTACGTCGCCGCGCGTCGCGAGCGCGTGCCCTTCGTCGTCCACGAGGCCAATGCGAAGCCCGGGCTGGCGAACGTGCTCGGTGCCCGTGCGGCCGCGGGTGTGGGAGTCGCGTTCGCCGGGACGCCGCTCCGCGGGAGCGAGGTGGTCGGCATGCCGCTGCGGCGCGAGGTCATCACGCTCGACCGGGCGGCTCGACGCGCCGAGGCCGCCGAGTACTTCGGGCTCGACGCCGATAGTCCTGTCCTTCTCGTCTTCGGCGGCTCGCTCGGAGCGCAGCGGTTGAACGACGCCCTGGCGGACTCCTGGCGCGACATCCTCGCCGCCGGTTGGCAGCTGCTGCATGTCACCGGGGAGCGCAGCGACCTGCCGGATCCCGGAGTGCCCGGGTACGCCCTCCGCCGGTACATCGACCGCATGGACCTCGCGTTCGCGCTGGCCGATCTCATCGTGTCGCGTTCGGGGTCGGCCACCGTGAGCGAGATCAGCGCGCTCGGGATTCCCGCGTTGTACGTGCCGTACTCGGTGGGCAACGGAGAGCAGCGGTTGAACGCAGGATCCGCCGTGGCCGCCGGTGCCGCTCAGCTCCTCGATGACGCGACCTTCGACGGCGATGCGGTCCGACGTATCGTGGTGCCGCTGCTCGGCGACCGTGACCGCATCCGGCGGATGGCGGAGGCGGCGGAGACCGCGGGCACCCGTACCGGCACCGAGAACGTCGTCGCGATGATCGACCGTGCCCTCGGTGCGGCGTGACGCCGCCGTCCGGACGAGAACGAAAAGTAGACTGAAGCGGACATGATCAGACCCGACCTCTCCCTCCCCATCCCCGACACGATCACCTCCGCGCACTTCATCGGCATCGGTGGATCCGGGATGAGCGGACTCGCGAAGATGTTCCTCGACGCGGGCATCCGTGTCTCCGGCAGCGACCGCGCCGACAGCGACAACCTACGGGCGCTGGCCGCCGCGGGGGCGACCGTCCACGTCGGTCATGACGCCGCCCACCTCGGCGACGCCGACACGGTCGTGCACACCGGTGCCATCTGGCCGGAGAACCCCGAGTTCGTCACCGCCAAGGAGCGCGGCCTCCACGTCATCCACCGCTCTCAGGCCCTGCACTGGCTGATCGGCACCCGACGCCTCGTCTCGGTGGCCGGCGCCCACGGCAAGACCACCTCGACGGGCATGATCGTCACGGCTCTGCGCGCGCTCGGCGCCGATCCGCACTTCGTCAACGGCGGCGTGATCGAGCAGCTCGGCACCTCCAGCGCGACCGGGAACGGCGACCTCTTCGTCATCGAGGCCGACGAGTCGGACGGGACCTTCCTCCTCTACGACACCGCGGTCGCGCTCATCACGAACGTCGACCCCGATCATCTCGATCACTACGGCTCCGATGAGGCCTTCCACGACGCCTTCGTGCGCTTCGCGGACGCGGCATCCGAGGCGGTCGTCATCTCCAGCGACGACCCCGGCGCGCTCCGCGTGCTGGCCGGGTTGTCGCACCCGCGCATCCTCACGTTCGGGCAGGCCGAGGACGCCGACGTCCGCGTCAGCGAGATCGTCACCTCGGGCCCCGTCGCCGCCGCCGTCTCGCACGGCGGCGAGACCGAGCGCATGCAGCTCGCGGTCCCCGGCGTGCACAACGCGATCAACGCGACCGGCGCCGTCGCCGTCCTCCTCGCGCTCGGCCACCCGCTCCGCGACGCCGTACGCGCCGTCGAGGGCTTCGCGGGGACGATCCGTCGTCTCGAGCGCCACGGCGAGGAGCGCGGGGTCACCGTCTACGACGACTACTCGCACCACCCGACCGAGGTGCGTGCGGCGCTCGAGGCCATGCGCAGCATCGCCGGGTCCGGCCGGCTGATCGCCATCCAGCAGCCGCACACGTATTCGCGGACGCAGCACATGTACCAGGAGTTCGCAGACGTCCTGGAGGAGCTCGCCGACCACACCGTGATGCTGGACGTCTACGGTGCCAGGGAGGACCCGGTGCCCGGCGTGACCGGCGAGCTGGTGAGCGGGGCGTTCGACGACCCGTCCCGAGTGCACTTCGTCGCCGACTGGCAGGAAGCGGCCGACTACACGGCGTCTGTCGCGAAGGACGGCGACTTCGTCGTGACTCTCGGCTGCGGCAACGTCTACCAGATCATCCCGCAGGTGCTGGAGTCGCTGCGCCGGACCGACGGGGCGTAGCCCATGCGCCGGCCGCCCCCGCTCCCGAGCGCTCCGGACACTCCGGGGGAGACGGACGTCGCCTCCGAGCGGATCCTCCGCCGGCGTCCCGCGCCTCAGTCGGCTCCGGACGAGGGTGCCGTCGCCGCGCCCGTCGAGCCCGACGGGGCGGAGACGGAGGAGGAAGCGGGCCACCGTTCCTCGATGGACGTCTGGCGCGCGGCACGCGCCCGCCGCAAGGCGCTCAGGGCGGAGATCCGTCGGTTCACCCAGCGATCGCGGCGGCGCCGCATCGTCTGGCTGAGCGCCGTGGGGGCCGTCGTGCTGCTGATCGGGGGGAGTGTCGCTGCCGCTTACAGCCCGCTCTTCGCCGTGCAGCGCATCACGGTCACCGGCACCACGACGATCGATCCCGCGGTGATCGAGGGGGCCCTCGCGGATCAGCTCGGGACCCCCCTCGCCCTGGTCGACACGAGCGAGGTCAAGGCGGCGCTGCTGACGTTCCCGCTCATCGAGACCTATGCCCTGGAGGCTCGACCGCCACACGATCTGACCGTGCGCATCGTGGAGCGCACGCCGATCGGGGTCGTCGAGTCGGGTGCCGGCTTCACTCTCGTGGATGCCGCAGGTGTCGCCCTCTCGACGACGGCGGAACGCCCGGCAGGGCAGCCGCTGGTGGAGGTCGAGGGGGGAATGGACTCGCCGGCGTTCCGCAGCGCGGGACTCGTGGTCCGCGCTCTCCCTGCCGACATCCGCAGTGCGCTGACCGGCGTCCGCGCCTCGACGGCGGACGACGTGACCTTGACCCTCGACTCGGGCCTCACGGTCGTGTGGGGGAGCCAGGAGGACTCCGGGTTGAAGGCGCTCGCGCTCTCCGCCGCGCTCGTGAAGAACCCCGACGCCTCGTCGATCGACGTCACCTCACCCGACGTCGCGGTGGTCGGCTGATCTGTTTCGACGGGAATGGCGCGACACGCCCATGTCGCTGCGCGCGCAGGGGCAGGCGGCGCTTACCTTCGATCTGAGAGAACGCAATACCGGGAAATACTTTACACCTCTAGTTGAGGTTTAAGGTTCGCCCCTTCCAGGCTCTACTAATCGGAGGCCGGCCATGAGCCAGAACCAGAACTACCTCGCCGTGATCAAGGTCGTCGGCGTCGGCGGTGGCGGCGTCAACGCCGTCAACCGCATGATCGAGCTCGGTCTCCGCGGAGTCGAGTTCATCGCCGTCAACACCGACGCCCAGGCGCTGCTCATGAGCGACGCCGACGTCAAGCTCGACGTGGGCCGTGAGCTCACCCGCGGGCTCGGCGCCGGAGCGGACCCGGAGGTGGGCCGCCGCGCGGCCGAGGACCACGCTGAGGAGATCGAGCAGGCGCTGACCGGCGCCGACATGGTCTTCGTCACCGCGGGTGAGGGCGGCGGCACGGGAACCGGCGGTGCCCCGGTGGTCGCCCGTATCGCGAAGTCGATCGGTGCCCTGACCATCGGTGTCGTCACGAAGCCGTTCTCCTTCGAAGGTCGCCGCCGCCAGAGCCAGGCCGAGGCAGGCGTCGCGAAGCTGAAGGAAGAGGTCGACACCCTCATCGTCGTCCCGAACGACCGTCTGCTCGAGATCAGCGACCGCGGCATCTCGATGATCGAGGCGTTCGCGACCGCCGACCAGGTGCTCCTCGCCGGTGTGCAGGGCATCACGGACCTCATCACGACCCCTGGACTCATCAACCTCGACTTCGCCGACGTGAAGTCGGTCATGCAGGGAGCAGGGTCCGCGCTGATGGGCATCGGGTCGGCGCGCGGCGCCGACCGCGCGATCAAGGCCGCCGAGCTCGCCGTCGAGTCGCCGCTGCTCGAGGCCTCGATCGAGGGTGCGCACGGTGTGCTGCTGTCGATCCAGGGTGGCTCGAACCTCGGCATCTTCGAGATCCACGATGCGGCTGACCTCGTCAAGGAGGCTGCGCACCCGGAGGCCAACATCATCTTCGGTACCGTCATCGACGACACGCTGGGCGACGAGGTCCGAGTGACGGTCATCGCCGCCGGCTTCGATGGCGGCGAGCCCTCGCTGCGGCTGGACCCGATGGTCGTCTCGCGTCCTTCGACCGCGTCGCTTCCCGAGGTTGCGCTGTCGGAGACCACCGAGCCCGCGACGGAGAAGAGCGCGCCGGAGCCCACCGCGGCGCCGTCGGCGCCTCGCACGCCGGCGACGAGCATCGAGCCGGCCTTCGCCGACGACGACATCGACATCCCCGAATTCCTGAAGTGACGATGCCGGTC
>NZ_JAMBDU010000039.1:0-21643 GCF_025143875.1 Microbacterium meiriae
GCCATCCCGACCCGCTTGTCAAATCGGCGCGCCGTGCGGATCTCGGATCCGCTGCGCAGCCGCTGACAGCCGCAGAAGGGGTGGATCTCCCATCCTAGACGCAAGCGTCTGATCTCTCAAGTGAGAGAGGATCGGGAGTGGTTCTCCGCTTGAGGGGGGTGAAGCTCTGGGCTTCTCCGCTTCCCTGTGGGGCGAACAAGTAATAAGTTACGTGGATTCCGGGGGTCTGGCAAATCGGGCGCACTCCCCCGGGCGTGTCGCAGCCCCTCATGCGCCTGATTCCCCCGGATCAGCCAGGGTTTCCGGCCACTTCGCCGCCGGGAGTAGCATCTCGCCATGGTCCCCGGTCGTCCCACCTCCGCCGCTGAGCTGCTCGCCCGCGTCGTGATCGAGGCGGGCGGGGACGCGTCGCAGGCCCCGGCGGACTCGGGCCTCCGTGCCCTCGGGGGCGTCCCGCTCTCGTCGCGCACGGCGACCGGCGATCTCGCTCTCGTCAGCGTCGCAGCAGTGGCCCTCGCCGCGGGTATCGATCTCACGCGCGTCGACCCCGTCCGCGTCGCCGTCGCCTACCGGAGCGACAGGTATCTGGAGGTGGGCGGCACTCCCCCTCCCGTGTGGGCGCCCCTCTCCGGGTTCTGGGCGAGCGCGGATGGATGGGTCCGGACACACGGCAACTACCCGCACCACGCCCGCGCGCTTCGCTCCGCGCTGGACCTGGACGACAGGGCAGGAGCGGAGGCCGTGGCCCGCACGCTGGAGACGCTGCACACCGCGGAGGCCGTCCGCCGGATCTCCGAAGCCGGAGGTCTCGCCGTGGCCGTCCGCCCTGAGGACCGCGCGGCCGATGAGGCTCTGCGGCGGACGCCCGTCGTGGACGTCGCGATCACGGAGGCGATCGGCCGACGACGGGGGAAGGACCGACGTCTCCCGTCGCCCGGCGCGGCAGGGCAGGCTCCCCTCGCCGGCGTCCGCGTCCTCGACCTCACGCGGGTGATCGCCGGTCCGGTGTGCACCCGGACCCTCGCGCTCCTCGGCGCGGACGTGCTCCGCATCGACCCGCCGCACCTCCCCGAGCTTCCGTGGCAGCATCTCGACACCGGTCACGGCAAGCGCACCGCGCTGCTCGATGCCCGAGGCGCTGCGCTGCACGACCTCCTGGAGACCGCGGATGCCGTCGTGCTCGGCTATCGTCCTGCGGCCCTGGAGCGCCTGGGCCTCTCCCCCGACGCGCTCGCCGCACGGTATCCGGGCCTGCTCGTCGCCCAGCTCAGCGCCTGGGGCACGTCTCACCCCGAGCGCGCCGGCTTCGACAGCCTGGTCCAGGCGGAGAGCGGCATCGCACTGATCGAGGGCGACGGCGGTCGGCCGGGCGCTCTTCCGGCTCAGGCATTGGACCACAGCGCCGGCTACCTCCTCGCCGCCGCCCTCACGCAACTGCTCCGCCACCGCGACGGGCACTCGCGAGTCGTGCGGACCTCCTTGCGTCGGATCGCCGCCGAGTTGCTCGGGATGCCGCGGACGCCCCACGCGTCGGCGCTCCCCGAGGTGGACGCATCCGGCCACCTGGCCCGCTTCGACGTCGACGGGGAAACGATCGTGACGGCCGCCCCGGCACTCCCCGGCCTGGCGTTCGATGCCCCGCACGGGTGGGGCACGGACGCGCCGCACTGGTGAGGCGCGGGATCAGACCGCAGCGCGCGGCCGCCGCACCGCCAGTACGACGCAGAGGACCAGGGTGAGCACGCCCCACACCGCGCAGGCGGGCGGCAGCACCCGATATGCGAGATGCTGCACCGTGAACTCGGCGGACAGCGGACCGAACGCGAGCAGACCGCCGACCCACGCGATCACGAGGATCACCGGCAGCGAGAGCCACCACGCGACCCGCACGAACGTCGGAAGGACTCGGCGCGCGTCCGCTCGAGGCGTCGCGCGGCGCAGCCGCAGTGCAGCCCAGATCGCCAGGCCCAGCAGGCCGAGGGCACTCGAGCCGTACTGGAGCCACTTGTAGCCGTCGAAGGGACCCCAGGAGTCCGCGAGCGCGGGCAGCAGATCCACGCCCCACCGCGAGTCGTGCGTGAACGCATCCCAGAGGATGTGCGAGAGCACGCCCAGCATCGTCGAGAACACGAGCAGGAACGGATACAGCGGTCGCCAGCCCGCGTACCGCGGGCGGTCATCGCGACTCAGCGCCTCGATCGCCGCCCGGTATCCGGTCGCCCCCCAGCCGGCGGGCAGCCGCACGGACACCCATCCCGGCAGCAGCTCCAGGGTCGCCGGGCGCAGCAGGACACGCCAGAGGAGGAACAGCGCGAGAGCGAGCAGCGTCGTCCACACGAGGTTGACCGGATCGTGCAGGAAGCCGTAGTTGAGGCCGACGTTGCGCAGGAACAGCGAGATGTCCGGCGTCATCGCTCCGATCGCGATCGCCGCGGGGACGAGCGGCGTGCGCACGAACGGCAGCGCGACGATCGCGTGGCTCGGAGTGAACGGCATACGAGGCCGGGGTCAGCCCAGGAAGACGCCGGCGAGGGTCTTCTTCCCGCGACGCAGCACCGAGACACCGCCGGGCAGGGTGCCCTGCACGGTCGCGGCGTCGTCCTCCACCCGCTCCCCGTCGAGTGAGACGCCGCCCTGCGCGATGGCGCGGCGCGCCTCCGACAGGCTCGACACGAGACCGGTGGCGACGAGGGCGTCGACGACCGGAGTTCCGGCTGCGACCGTCGCATGCGGAAGCTCGTCGAGCGCCGTGCGCAAGGTCGCCGGGTCGAGAGTCGTCAGGTCGCCCTGCCCGAACAGCGCCTCGGACGCCGCGATCACGGCCGCCGTCGCCTCGACGCCGTGCACCGTCGCGACGACCTCGAGCGCGAGGCGCTTCTGGGCGGCACGGCGGAACGGCTCGGTCGCCACGAGCTCCGCGTACTCCTCGATCTCGGCCCTGGTCAGGAACGTGAACACCTTGAGGCGCTCGATCACGTCGGCATCGGCCGTGCTGAGCCAGAACTGGTAGAACGCGTACGGGCTCGTGAGCTCCGCGTCGATCCAGATCGCGTTGCCCTCGCTCTTGCCGAACTTCGTGCCGTCGCTGTTGGTGATCAGCGGGGTGCCGATCGCGTGGACGGACACCCCTTCGACCCGGTGGATGAGGTCGGTGCCGCTGGTGAGGTTGCCCCACTGATCGGAGCCGCCCGTCTGCAGCACGCAGTCGTACTGCCGGTAGAGCTCGAGGAAGTCGAGCCCCTGGAGGATCTGGTAGCTGAACTCGGTGTAGCTGATCCCGGCGTCGGAGTTCAGGCGCGCGGCCACCGCGTCCTTCTTCAGCATGGTGCCGACGCGGTAGTGCTTGCCGATCTCGCGGAGGAAATCGATCGCGGAGAGCGGCGCCGTCCAGTCGAGGTTGTTCACCATGCGGGCGGCGTTGTCCCCTTCGAAGCTGAGGTAGCGCTCGACCTGTCCGCGCAGACGGTCGACCCATTCCGCCACCGTCTCGCGGGTGTTGAGCGTGCGCTCCGCGGTGGGCCGCGGGTCGCCGATCAGACCGGTGGACCCACCGACGAGACCGAGCGGCTTGTGCCCGGCGAGCTGGAGGCGGCGGAGCAGGAGCAGCTGGACGAGGTGCCCGAGGTGCAGGCTGGGCGCCGTCGGGTCGAAGCCGCAGTAATACGTGACGGGATCTCCCGCGAGCAGGGCGCGCAGCGCCTCCTGGTCGGTGGACACGTGGACGAGGCCACGCCACACGATCTCGTCCCACACGTTCTCGAACGTGGGGTCGATCGCCTGCGGCGCGGTCGTCAGAGCGGGAGTTGACACGCGCTCCAGGCTAGCAGCGGACGACCGCCCCGCTGCGTCGCGCGGAGGGGTGTCAGCTGTGCGCGGCCCACCACACGAGGAACGCGGCGCCGAGGCCGATGACCCAGCTCACGAGGCTGCCGACGAGGAAGTACTCCGCGCGGGCCCCGGTCTCCCCGTCGCGGGAGATCTCCGGGAAGCGGACGATGCCCTTGGCGGCGAGCATGGCCGCGAGCACGGGGTACGCCGCGGCCAGGGTGAGGATCATCACGAGGACGCGTTCGAGCGGGCCGATGAGCCGCCCGCCCTTGAAGCCGTGGCGAGGATCGGCGGGGATCACCCCCACCGCAGGGGCATCGGCCGCAGGCTGGTCGGTCGGTGCGGATGCGACGACCGGAGGCACCGGCTCCGCCACCTCCGCGGGGCGCCAGGTGTGCTCGCCGTCCAGAGCCGCGCGGACGACGAGGTTGGCGGATTCGAGCAGGAAGACACCGGCGCCGAGCGCGAGCACGGCCAGATCGAACGGCACCTCGCCGAACGGCGAGCGGAGCGTCCAGAGCTCGCCGATGAGACCGGCGGCATTCCTCGATCCGCCCCAGACCACGGCGCCGATGCTGAGGGCGGCCAGCGAGACGGCCGGCCAGAACCCGGCACGGGACGGCCCCTCGTCCGGCATGCTCCAGGCCCACAGCGCTCCGGCACCGAGTCCGAGGAGGGCCGGCAGCAGCGCGTCCCCGCCGATGCCGAGGAGGAGGACCACAGCCGCGGCCACGACGTAGCCGATCCACCGCCGAGGCACGAACTGGCGGACGAGGTCGGTCGCGCCGACGGCCAGGAGGACGAAGCCCGCGAGGATCATG
Organism: Microbacterium meiriae; assembly: GCF_025143875.1. NCBI lineage: Bacteria > Bacillati > Actinomycetota > Actinomycetes > Micrococcales > Microbacteriaceae > Microbacterium > Microbacterium meiriae. The sequence goes on from NZ_JAMBDU010000039.1 coordinate 4,650, forward strand.
CGGTCTCCCCCCGGAGCGCGGCCACACCCTCGATGACAGCGGCGGCTCCCGCGCTCCGCAGCGATTTGGACACGCTCGGCTGGGAGATGCCCTCCTGGGCGGCGAGCTCCTGCTGGGACCGGCCGACCAGGCGCCCGTACGTGAGGTGGCGCTCGCGCGTGCTCATCGCCCCGACGAGCTCGTCGCGCGCAAGGACATACGCGTTGGACGCGGCGATCACGGTCTCCATGACCTCATCCTGGCCCGGGGCTCCGACAATCCAGGTGCGCGTGCGCGGCACGGCGCGCTGTTCGCGGGCGTGCACGGTCTCGATCGCGGCGCGCGCCGCATACCACCCAGGGCCGTCGGCCAGCTCACCGTGCACCGACGCCACCGGTCGGACCTCGCCGATGCCGACGCCGAAGCGGAACGCGAGGCCCTCAGGGAGCCGGAGCTGGACCATGAGGAGGGAGAGGAGCGCGTCGGGAAGCTCGCGGTAGACGCCCTGCTGCTCGTCCCCTACCGTGGGCGTGAGCGGCTGGACCGCCAGCGGACGGTCGCGTTCGACCTGCGCGATGGTCTCGTCGAGGGCACGCTGTGCGGCGCTCCGGTCCCCGAGCTCTCGGGAACCCACGATGTCGGCGATCACGGCGATGACCATGGGATAACCGTAACATGAATATCCGAGGTTTATGCCTCATATGGCTATAGATAGGAAATATGCCTGATTCACGCATCATCGACTGGACCGACGGCACCTGGACCCACGCCCCCGCGCTGACGCGCATCGACGGGCATCTCGACGCCACCGCGATCGAGGGCAGCGATGCCTGGCGTCACACCGCGTACGGCTTCGTGCACGACTCCGAGCATGCACTGCTCGCCCCGCTGGAGGTCGGTGAAGCGATCGAGGTCGCCTTCCGCGCGCCGTGGGAGGGGCAGTTCGACCAGGCGGGCCTCTTCGTCCGCGCCGATGACGAGCACTGGATCAAGGCGGGAGTCGAGTTCGCCGACGGCCACCTCGGCCTGGGCGCCGTCGTGACCGCCGGCCGCTCGGACTGGTCGGTCGGCTACGTCGACGACTGGCGCGAGAGCGAGATCACCGTCCGGGTCAGCCGCTGGGCGGACGCGATGATCGTGCGGGCCCGCGCGGACGACGGACCGTGGCGACTCGTCAGGGTGGCTCCCTTCGCCGGTGACACGGCCGTCTCCGCAGGACCGTTCCTCGCAGCACCCACCCGGGAGGGCCTGACCGTCCGGTTCACCCGGTGGGAGCGCTCGGCCGCCGACGGCGACCTGCACTGAGGCGCGGTCGCCGCCGGAACGACTACAGGCCGAGCGCGTGCGCGGCGGCCTGCGCGCGGGCGACGAGCTCCGCGCGCTGCTCGGCCACCCGCTCGGGCGCGGTGCCGCCGACACCCGTGCGCGACGCGACGGATCCCTCGATCGTGAGCACCTCGCGCACCGCGGGGACGAGGTGGGGCGACACCGACAGCAGCAGCTCGTCGGAGGCGTCCTCCAGCCCGATCCCCTGTTCCTCGCAGGCGCGCACGAGTGCTCCGGAGATCTCGTGGGCATCGCGGAACGGCACCCGCCGCTTCACCAGCCACTCGGCGACGTCGGTCGCCAGCGAGAACCCCTGGGGGGCGAGCTCGGCCATGCGCTCCGTGTGGAAGCGCAGCGTCGCGACCATCCCCGCGAACGCCGGCAGCACGACCTCGAGCGTCTGCGCGGAGTCGAAGACCGGCTCCTTGTCCTCCTGCAGATCGCGGTTGTAGGCGAGCGGCAGCCCCTTGAGCGTCGCCAGCAGGCCGGACAGGTTACCGATGAGACGCCCGGACTTGCCGCGCGCGAGCTCGGCGATGTCCGGGTTCTTCTTCTGCGGCATGATGCTGGATCCGGTGGAGTAGCCGTCGTCGAGGGTGACGAAGCCGAACTCGCGGGTGTTCCAGAGGATGATCTCCTCGGAGAGCCGGGAGAGGTCGACGCCCGTCATCGCCGCGATGAACGCGAACTCCGCGACGACGTCCCGCGCGGCGGTCCCGTCGAGGGAGTTCTCCGCCGGCCGGTCGAGACCGAGCTCCGTCGCCACGAGGGCGGGGTCGAGGCCCAGCGTCGATCCCGCCAGCGCTCCCCCGCCGTACGGCGAGACACCGGCACGCCGGCGCCAGTCGACGAGACGTTCGAGCTCGCGCACCAGCGGCCACGCGTGAGCCTGGAGGTGATGGGCGAGCAGCACCGGCTGCGCGTGCTGAAGGTGCGTGCGTCCGGGCAGGATCGCGTCGGGGTGCGCCTCGGCCTGCGCCACGAGCGCATCGATCACGCGCAGCAGGTCACGGGCGATCACCCGGGCGTGATCGATCAGGTACATCCGCACGAGAGTGGCGATCTGGTCGTTCCGGCTGCGTCCGGCGCGGAGGCGTCCGCCCAGCTCCGGACCGAGCTCGGCGATCAGCGCCTGCTCGAGCGCACCGTGCACGTCCTCGTCGGTGGGCAGCGGCTGCAGGGTGCCGTCGGCGACCTTGCGCGCCACGGCGTCGAGGCCTTCGTGCATGCGGGCGGCCTCATCCGGTTCGAGGTACCCCGCCGCGGCCAGCGCCGTGGCATGCGCGTGGGAACCCGCGATGTCGTACGGCGCGAGGATCCAGTCGAAGTGCGTCGAACGGCTCAGCTCGACGAGCTCCGGCGACGGACCGGTGGCGAACCGCGCGCCCCAGAGCGCGCCCTCGTTGGTGCCTTCGTGCGAGCCGGCCATCACGCGTCCTTCTTCCCGAGGAGCCAGACCAGCAGGGCCTTCTGGGCGTGCAGACGGTTCTCCGCCTCGTCCCAGACCACGCTCTGCGGACCGTCGATGACGGCGGAGTCGACCTCGTAGCCGCGGTCGGCGGGGAGGCAGTGGATGAAGATCGCGTCGTCGTGCGCGAGCTCCATCGTCTCCGGCGTGACCTTGTAGCCGCCGAGGTCGCGGATCCGCGCGAGCTTCTCCTCCTCCTTGCCCATCGACACCCAGGTGTCGGTGACGACGACGTCAGCGCCCGCGGCCGCCTCGACCGGATCGGTGAAGAGCGTGATCGATCCGCCGGTCTCCCCGGCGCGGCGGTCGGCCGCTTCGATCACGTCGGCGCGCGGCGCGTAGTCCTCCGGCGACGCGATGCGCACGTGCATGCCCGCCGTGACGCCGGCGAGCGCGTAGGAGTGCGCCATGTTGCTCTGGCCGTCGCCGAAGAACGTCAGCGTGAGGCCCTTCAGATCGCCCTTGTGCTCGCGGATCGTCAGCAGGTCGGCGAGGAGCTGGCACGGGTGGAAGTCGTCGGACAGTGCGTTGACCACGGGGACCCGGGTGCCGGCGGCCATCTCTTCCAGGCCCGATTGCGCGTACGTGCGCCACACGATCGCCGCGACCTGGCGCTCGAGGACGCGCGCCGTGTCGGACGGCGTCTCCTTCCCGCCGAGCTGGCTGCTCGCGGTGGAGATGATGAGCGGGGTGCCACCGAGGTCGGCGATCCCCACGGCGAACGAGACGCGCGTCCGGGTGGACGACTTGTCGAAGATCACGGCGACGGTCTGCGGGCCGGCGAGGCTCTTGTCCGCCCAGCGGTCCTTCTTGAGCTCGAGGGCGAGATCGAGGATCTCCGCCTGCTCGGCGGGCGTCAGATCGTCGTCGCGCAGCAGGTGGCGGGTCATGCGGGGACCTTTCCGGTGGCGGAGGAGTGGACGTCGGAGAGAGCGGCGGTGAACAGCTCGCGGAACTCCGCCAGCTCCGCGTCGCCGATGGTGAGTGCCGGCGCGACGCGCACCGTCTCGGGGTTGGCGGCGTTGACGATGAGACCGCGGTCCTGGGCGGCGGCGACCACCGCACCCGCCACGGGCTGGGTGAGCGCGACGCCGACGAGGAGTCCGCGGCCGCGGACGCCCTCGATCAGCGGGGAGTCGATGCCCAGGATGATCTCCCGCAGCTGGGCTCCGCGGCGCGCGGCATTGTCGACGAGGTCGGCGCGCTCGATCTCCGCCAGCACCGCGTCCGCCACGGCCGTCGCGAGCGGGTTCCCGCCGAAGGTGGAGCCGTGCGAGCCGGGCGTGAACAGGGCGCTCGCGGCGCCGTAGGTGACGAGGGCGCCGATCGGGAACCCGCCGCCGATGCCCTTCGCGAGCGTGATGGCGTCGGGCGTGATGCCCTCGTGGCTGAACCCGAACCAGGCGCCGGTCCGTCCTGCCCCTGTCTGGATCTCGTCGACGATGAGCAGGGCTCCGTGTGCGAGGGTCAGCGAGCGCGCGGCGGCGAGGTAGCCCTCGGGGAGCTCGACGACGCCGGCCTCACCCTGGATCGGCTCCACGATGACGGCGGCGACCCGGTCATCCATCGCGGCCTCCAGCGCGTCGATCGTGGCCGGGATGTGCTCGACCCCTCCGGGCATCGGAGCGAACGGCGCGCGCATGGACTCCTTGGCCGTGAGCGCGAGCGAGCCCATCGTGCGGCCGTGGAAGCCGTTCTCCAGCGCCAGGATGCGGGGACGCCCCGCGCCGCCGTGCAGACGGGCGAGCTTGAACGCGGCCTCGTTGGCCTCGGCACCCGAGTTCGAGAAGAAGACCCGACCGTCGATCCCCGCGCCGGCGAGGCGCTTGAGCCGGGCCGCGAGCGCGAGCTGCGGCGGGGTCGCGAAGTAGTTGGAGACGTGCGCGAGGGTGGCGGCCTGCCGCGACACCGCATCGACGAACACCGGGTGCGCGTGCCCGAGCGAGGTCACCGCGATGCCGGCGAGGAAGTCGAGGTAGCGTCGGTCTTCGGCGTCCCACAGGTACGAGCCCTCACCGCGGGTCAGCAGCGCGAGGCGCTCCCCCGCGTTGAGCACGAGATCACGTGCCGCGTCGTCCTGCCAGACGGTCATGCCGTCGCCCCTTTCTCTCCCAGGACCACTTCGGTCCCGATTCCCTTGCTGGTGAACAGTTCGACGAGCACCGAGTGCGGGACCCGTCCGTCGATGATCGCGGCCGCGTCGACGCCACCCTCGACCGCATCGAGGCATGCGCGCATCTTCGGGATCATGCCCGACTCCAGGCGCGGCAGCATCTCCACGAGCGCGCCCGACGTCAGATGCGACACGAGCGAGTCCCGGTTGGGCCAGTCGGCGTACAGCCCCGGCACGTCGGTGAGGATGACGAGCTTGCGCGCACCGAGGGCCACGGCGAGCGCAGCAGCCGCGGCATCCGCGTTGACGTTGAGCGACTGCCCCGGGTGGTCGAGGTCGGGCGCGATGCTCGACACGACCGGGATCCGCCCTGCGGCGAGATGATCGAGCACCGGCGTCGGGTCGACCTGGACCACGTCGCCCACGCGGCCGAGGTCCACCTCCTCGCCGTCGATCATCACACCGCGGCGGCGGCCGCCGAAGAGCCCGGCGTCCTCACCGCTGAGGCCGGTGGCGATGGGGCCGTGCGAGTTGATCTTCGACACGAGCTGCGGGTTCACCTGGCCCGTGAGCACCATCCGCACGACGCCGATGGCCTCGGTGTTGGTGACGCGATATCCGCCCTTGAACTCGCTGGGGATATCCAGGCGCTGGAGCATGTCGGAGATCTGCGGCCCACCGCCGTGCACGACCACCGGCTGCACGCCGACGTAGCGGAGGTACGCGATGTCCTGAGCGAAGGCTTCCTGCAGCTCGTCCGAGACCATCGCGTTGCCGCCGTACTTGACGACGACGATCTGGTCGCGGAACTTCCTCAGCCACGGCAGCGACTCGATGAGGGTGGTCGCCTTCTGGGCCGCGATGTCCGGCGTGGTGTCCTGGATGTCGGTCATGAGGCGTAGGCGCTGTTCTCGTGCACGTAGTCGTGGGTGAGGTCGTTCGTGAGGACCGTGGCGGTGGCCTCCCCGACCTTGAGGTCGATCATCAGGTGCGTCGCTCGCGGCGTCAGGTCGACCTCCTCGCGCGGGCGGTCCGGGCCACCGGCGGTGCACACGCGGACGCCGTTCATCCACACGTCGACGTCGTACGGGTCGAACTGCGCGGCCGTGGTGCCGATCGCCGCGAGCACGCGTCCCCAGTTCGGGTCGTTGCCGAAGATGGCGGCCTTGAACAGGTTGTTGCGGGCCACCGAGCGGCCGACCTCGACGGCATCCTGCTCGGAGACGGCGTGCTGCACCTCGATCGTGATGTCGTGGCTCGCGCCCTCCGCGTCGCCCTGCAGCTTGACCGCGAGCTCCTGGCAGAGCGTGGTGAGCGCCTCGGCGAAGTCGTCGAGATCGGGGGCGACCTCGGAGGCGCCGTTGGCGAGCAGCGTCACCTGGTCGTTGGTCGACATGCAGCCGTCCGAGTCGAGGCGGTCGAACGTGCGTCCCGTCGCCCGACGCAGCGCCTCGTCGGCCTGGAGCGGTTCGAGCACGGCGTCGGTGGTGAGCACCACGAGCATCGTCGCCAGACCGGGGGCGAGCATGCCCGCGCCCTTCGCCATGCCACCGATCGTCCAGCCGTCGCGGGTCACCACAGCGGTCTTCGCAACCGTGTCCGTGGTCATGATGGCGTGCGCGGCGCTCTCCCCGCCGTCCGAGCTCAGCTCGGCGATCGCCTGCGCGGTGCCGGCGAGGACCTTCTCGCGGAAGACCTCGTCGCCCGTCCCGATGAGCCCCGTGGAGCAGACGAGCACGTCGCCCGCGCTGATGCCGAGCAGCTCGGCCGCCTTCTCCGCGGTCTGGTGGGTCGTCTGGAACCCGAAGCTGCCGGTGAAGCAGTTCGCCCCGCCGGAGTTGAGGACGACGGCCTCGACCACGCGGTCCGCGACGGCCTGCTGGGACCAGATGATGGGGTTGGCCTTGGCGCGGTTGCTCGTGAAGACGGCAGCGCCGACCTTCCGGGGGCCGCGGTTGACCACGACGGCGACATCGGGCTTGCCGGTGGACTTGAGTCCGGCGGCGACTCCGGCCGCCTCGAATCCTGCGGGGGCGGTGACGCTCACGGGGCGACTCCGTTCACTGAGAGGGCGCGGGTCTCGGGAAGCCCCAGCGCGATGTTCATGGACTGGACGGCAGCTCCGGCGGTGCCCTTGACGAGGTTGTCGACAGCGGTGACCACCGTCACGCGGTTCGCGGCGCGGTCGATCGCGAGACCGACGAGGGCCGTGTTCGCCCCGAGCACGTCGGCGGTGCGCGGGAAGCTGCCCTCCGGGAGCAGCTGCACGAAGGTCTCGTCGCCGTAGGCGCTCTCCCACGCCCGGCGGATCTCGGCGTCGCTCACCCCTTCGACGATCGGCGCCGTGGAGGTCGCCAGGATGCCGCGCGACATCGGGACGAGGACCGGGGTGAAGGAGATCCGGATGTCCTGGGTCCCTGAGCCTGTCGAAGGGCCTGAGCCTGTCGAAGGGCCTGAGCCTGTCGAGGGGCCTGAGCCTGTCGAAGGGCGGGCGGCGGCGAGCGCCTGTCGGATCTCCGGGATGTGGCGGTGCGTGCCGCCCACCGCATACGGGTTCGCGGAGCCGAGGATCTCGGAGGCGAGGAGGTTCGTCTTCAGGCTCTTGCCCGCCCCGGACGGGCCGACGGCCAGGACGGAGACGATGTCGCCCGGGTCGATCACGCCGGCCGCGACACCGGGGGCGAGGCTGAGGCTCACCGTGGAGGCGTTGCAGCCGGGTGCGGCGATCCGGGTCGCGCCGCGGAGCGCCTCGCGCTGCTTGCCCCCTCCGACGACGAGCTCGGGCACGCCGTACGTCCAGGGCTCGTGGAACGCCCCGCCGTAGAAGGCGTCCCACTCCGTCGAGGAGGTGAGCCGGTGGTCGGCCCCCGCGTCGATCACGAGCGGGGTGTCGCCGAGGGCGTCCGTGTACTGTCCGGACTGGCCGTGCGGGAGGGCGAGGAACACGATGTCGTGTCCGGCGAGGATCTCCGGCGTGGTGTCTTGCAGCGTGAGGTGGGCGAGCGAGCGGAGGTGCGGCTGATGGGCGACGAGGGGCTGTCCGGCGTTCGAGTGCGCCGTGACGGTGCGGATCTCGACGTCGGGGTGTGCGGCCAGGAGGCGCAGGATCTCGCCGCCTGCGTAGCCGGAGGCGCCGGAGACGGCGACGGAATACGTCATGCTTCTACCTTAACGGTCGGGTCCTCGACGATCTCGGGACCGGGGGCGGGGCCGGAGGCGGCGACACCGGCACTCGACCGCCGCGCGGACGCAGGCAGAAGGGCGGGGTCGCCTAGAATCGGCGGCCGCGACGTCGGCGCACGGCGATGACGCTCGGGACGAGCGTCGAAGGAGCGGTGGCGACCGAAGGCATGCGGCGACGATAGCGCGGGCGCGTCCGGCACCGCAAATCCCGGGCGTCACACGACAGCGCGCGCGACCGGTGCGGCGAAGAAGGCGCGTTCGTGTGCGCTCGAGGTGAGGAAGGCGCGCCGCATCCGTTCCCGGCCGATGTCGTCGGTCCTCGCGGCCGCAGCGGCGACATGCGCGACGGCCTGCCGCGTGGCCTCCGCGAAGGCCGGATCCGCGTAGGTCGCGAGCCACGACGCGTAGGGATGCCCGGGGTCGCGGGGCGCCGCGCCGAACGCCCCGGCATGGAGTCGCTCCCCCAGGTCGGTGTAGAGCCAGAAGCACGGCAGCACTGCCGCGATCAGCGCGGCGTAGTCGCCGCCGAACGCGACCGCGCGCAGATGGTCGAGGTAGGCGATCGTCGCCGGGGCCGGCTCGGTGGCGAAGGTGGCGCCGCTCACCCCGGTCTCCGGTGTCAGCCACGACGCGTGCAGCTCCAGCTCTCCGCGGATCGCACCGTGCGCGGCCTCGGCCCAGAACGCCTGCTCGTCGGGGGTCGGGGCGAGGCGCGACGCCTCCGCGAGCACCCTGGCGTACTCGCGAAGGTACAGGGCGTCCTGCGCGAGGTAGAAGACGAAGGCATCGCGGTCGAGCGTCCCGTCGGCGAGCGCACGCACAAAGGGCAGCGCATCGATGTCGCGGCGGATCGCGGCAGTCTCATCCCACCAGGCCACGGCCACCTCCTCCGGCGTCGACCGGGTCTCGACCCCGCCGCGTGCCCAGAGTCCCGCGAAGGGATGGATCGGGCCGTGTCCTCGCCCGATCTCCAGGTCGTCCGCCGCGCGGAGGGACTCCCGCAACCAGGCGCGCGCGGCGCGGACCGCGGTCGCGGGATCGTCGCCCCGCGCCAGTCGTGTGGCCAGAGCCGCGGACAGCGAGCAGCCGGTGCCGTGGGTGTTCTCCGTCATGATGCGCGCCCCGGGGAACTCCACGTGCGTACCGGCTGCCGTGTCGATCAGGGCGTCCGGTGCCTCGTCCCCGGGCAGATGCCCGCCCTTCACCAGCACCGCGGTCCCCGTATCGGCCGACAGCTCCTGCGCCGCGGCGAGCGCGTCCGCCCAGCCCGCCACCTCGCGCCCCGCGAGGACGGCGAGTTCGGCGAGGTTCGGGGTGACCACGGTCGCCAGGGAGAGCAGGCCCCGCAGCTCGCGCTCTGCGTCGGGATCGAGCAGTCGGTCTCCCGAGGTGGCGATCATGACGGGGTCCAGCACGACGATCGGGGGCTGCGTCGTCCGGAGCCAGGCGGCGACCGTGCGGATCACCTCCCCGTCCGCGAGCATGCCGATCTTCACGGCGTCGATGCGGATGTCGTCGGCGACAGCGTCGAGCTGCGCCCGCAGGAACTCCGCGGGAGGGACATGCACGGCGCGGACGCCCTGCGTGTTCTGCGCGGTCAGGGCTGTGAGGGCTGCCATGCCGTAGCCCCCGTTCGCGGCGATCGCCTTGAGATCGGCCTGGATGCCCGCACCTCCGGACGGATCGCTGCCGGCGATGCTGAGCACGTGCGGCACCGCCCGTGCGAACCAGTGTCGCCGGAAGGCCGCGGCGGCGGCCCGGGGGTCCTCTGCCGCGCACAGCGCCGAGACCACCGCGATCCCGGACGCGCCGGCCTCACGCAACGCCGCCGCGTCCTCCAGGTCCACCCCACCGATCGCGACGCACGGCAGCGGACTGCGCGCGACGAATGCGGCGAAGCCGTCGACGCCGAGCGGCACCGGATGGTCGGGCTTCGTGCGCGTGGGGCGGATGACGCCGACCCCGAGGTAGTCCACCGTGCCCGGCGGCAGGGCGGCGACCTCGTCGAGGTGCGCGGAGGTGTTCGCCGTGAGCCCGATCAACGCCTCCGGGCCGAGAAGCTCGCGCGCGCGGAGCACCGAGGCATCCGCCTGGCCGAGGTGCACCCCGTCCACCCTGGCACCGCGACGACGGGCCTCGACGGCCGCATCGAGGCGATCGTTCACGACGAGCAGCGCGCGACCGTCGATGGCCGCGGACAGGGCGAGGAGCTGCTCGACGGTCTCCTCGTCCGTCGCCTTCTTGTCGCGCAGCTGCACGATGCGGACACCGCCGGCCACCGCTTCGCGGACGGTCGCGACCACCCCGCGAGCGCCGCACAGCGACCGATCGGTGACGAGGTACAGGGACAGGTCGACGGTCATCGGGCCTCCTCCTCGACGCGGGCGCGGGCGCGGAGATCCGCCGGGGTCACGGCGGACAGGGCGTCGAGCAGTGCGACGGCGAAGCTGCCCGGTCCGCGGGAGATCTCCGCCGCCTGCTCGGCTGCGACCGTGTAGACGAGGGTCGCCGCGGCCACCGCCGTCAGCGCATCTGTCGCGGAGCCACGGGCCACCCCGAGGAACGCCGCCATCACCGCGCCCAGGGCACACCCGCCGCCGGTCACCCGTGTGAGGAGGTCATGCCCGTTGGCGATGCGGATCACCCGCTCCCCGTCGGTGAGGAGGTCGACCGGGCCCGAGACGGCGACCACGGAACCGTACCGGTGGGCGAGCTCGCGGGCCGCCGCAGCCGCCGCCTCGGTCCCGTCCGTCGCGTCGACACCGCGGCCGCCACTGCTGTGTCCGGCCAGCGCGAGGATCTCCGACGCGTTGCCGCGGATGGCGGTGGGGCGCAGCGCGGCGAGCTCGTGCGCGAGCGCCGTCCGCACCGGGAGGGCGCCGATCGCAACGGGATCGAGCACCCACGGCGTGCCGGCGGCGAGCGCTCCCACCACGGCCTCCCTGCTCGCCTCCCGCTGCTCCGGGGTCGGCGTCCCGAGGTTGATGAGAAGCCCCGACGCGGCAGCGGCGAACGGCTCGGCCTCGCCGACGATGTCGACCATGGCCGGTGACGCCCCGAGCGCCAGCAGCACGTTGGCGGTGAACCCCGTCACGACGGCGTTCGTGATGCAGTGCGTCAACGGCGGCGTGGCCCGGACCTCCTCCCGCAGCCTTCCCGCCGTGACGGCGAGGTCGAGGACGGATTGCGGACGCACAGGATCGCTCATCGGCGGCATCCCTTCGCTAGTACGAACTAGATCAGGTTCGACGGGTGTGATCTCAGCCGCGGATGCGGCACCCCGTGTCACTGCCTCGCAGTCTAGCGAGCGAGGGCGTCGAGCAGCGCCCGCTCCTCCGTCCGCGTGAGTCCGGCGCGGCGCTCCCGGTCCACGCCCCGTTCGCGCTCGTCCGCTACGACATGCTCCGCCGTCTCGTCGAGGGGGCGGAGCGGGCCCCCGCTGCGCCGGTACCGCGCATTCGAGCGGGTCATGAATCCGCGCATGTCGGGCGGCAGCCACAGCGGCAGCGAGCGCGGCCCCGCCCAGTACGCGACGCCTTCGGCGACGAGGCGCTCCTCCGTGCCGACGACGACCGACCCGGCGTGCCCCGTGGCCGCGCGCACCGTCCGGAGCACGTCCTCCAGGTCGCGCACGTCGCCGATCGCGTTCACGGCACCGGTGACGGTGGCGGACACGACGAACGCGGCGACGTCCTCGACGTCGATGACCTGCGTCGTGCGCCCTTCGAGCGGTGGAAGCAGCACCGGCTCATCCAGGGCCCGGAGGAACGCCGCCGCCCAGTAGCCGAAGCGATCGCTCGGGTCGCCGTCGCCGACGATGAGGCCGGGCCGGACGAGGAGTGCGCGATCGCCGACGCCCTCCTGCACGGCATCCTCCGCCGCGACCTTCTGTCGCGCGTAGTCGTCGTCCTCACCGGCCTGCGCCGCCGGGTGCCGCGATGCCGACTCGTCGGTCCCGACCGTCTCGTCGTCGCGGTACACCGACATCGACGAGATGTACGTCCACCGAGCGGCACGGTCGCCGAGCGCACGGACCGCCCCGGAGACATGATCGGCGCGGGAGGAGACGTCGACGACGTGGTCCCAGTCCGTGCGCGACACGACGTCGTAGGCGGCCTCCTCATCGCGGTCCGCGAGAACGAGGGTCGCTCCCGGCGGCGCCGGGCGTCCGCCGCGGGCCAGGCAGGTCACGGTCGCCCCCGCCCCGAGCGCATGCGCGGCGATGCGCCCCGACAGCCATCCGGTTCCCCCGAGGATCAGAACATCCGTCATGTGCCCATGTCATCAGGATCGACGACTCGGGGGAAGGGCCTCCGCTCAGAGCGGAGCGGCAGGACAGGCCGTCACGCGAGTACAGGCGTCACGCGAGCGCAGCCCACCACGCGAGCACAGGCCATCACGCAAGCACAGGCCACCGGCACTGCTGTCGCCTGATGCCGCGCGAACGCCTGATCCCGCGCGGCCTCGGCGCCGTCGCGGAGGGCGGCCCCGAAGCGGTTAGGGGACGACGATCTCGTCGAGGCCGTCCAACACCGGGATGCTCCAGGACGGGTCCGGTCGCCAGTCGATCCACTCCCGATCGAACGGCCAGTCGCCGGCATGGAAAGACGCGATGGCCGCGACCGCGTGCCGCTCGATCTGCGCCGCCTGCGCGGCGGTCAGCCGCCCCTGGTCGACGGCGGCGACCAGCTCGTCCTCGTCCTTCATCGCCACGCGCCCGTCCTGTGCGATCTCGACGTCGAGGACGTGATCGGAGGTGTAGGTGGCACTGTCGGTGCGCAGGTGCGCGTTCTCGAGGTTGACGTACCAGCCGGCGAAGTCCCACGTCGTCCCGGTGGCCGCGCTCCAGAACAGCCAGACCGACCACGGCACCCCCGCGGGCGCGATGCGCAGGATGCCGTTGCCCCACCACTCCTCGACGATCCGGCGCCGGGGCTCCCGCCACCGCCGATCGAGCGGGACGGTCCGGATGCGCTCCCCGTCCCGCGTGCCCTGGCCTTCCTGCTGCGTCCCGGCGGCAAGCCACGCGACGAGACCGCGCTCATCGTCACGGACGACGCGCATGGGGGTGACGGTCGCTGCCTCCCCCGTGGTCCACCCCGGCTTGCGGTAGTGCCAGTCGAGCTGCGCACCCGGCGAGAGGAACGGCCCCTCCCCGAGCGATCGCGCTCCGGCGGGGACCGAGGGTGGCGTGGGCTGCAGGAGGAGGCTCGTCATCCGGCCACGCTATCGCGAGAGCGCACGGCTCCCCGGAAGGGGCCGTGCGCTCTCCCGGTCAGTCGCGGAGGGCGGCGCCGAAGCGCTCCGCGGCCACGGCGACGCCCGCCATCTTCGCCGCGGAGGCCTCCGCGGCGGTCAGCGTGCGGTCGTCGGCGCGGAAGCGCAGGGCGAACGTCAGCGACTTCGATCCCTCGGGCACGCCCTCGCCGCGGTAGTCGTCCACGAGCCGGACGGACTCCAGCAGTGCACCCGCGCCCTCCGCGAGAGCCGCGCGGACCTCGCCCGCCGGCACCTCGGCCGGGAGCGTGAGCGAGACGTCCTGCGTCGCGGCCGGGAACGTGGAGAGCGATGCCGCCACGATGCGTCCGCCGGCGAGCGTGAGCAGCCGGTCGAGGTCGAGCTCCAGCACGGTGGCGCGACCCGGCAGGTCAGCCTCCTCGGCGACGGCGGGATGCAGCTCGCCGACGTAGCCGACCTCCTCGCCGGCGGCGACGAGCGCACCGGTGCGTCCGGGGTGGAGCGCGGCGCGCTGCGTCTGCACGACGTCGATCTCGATGCCCGCCGCGGCCCCGATCACGCGGACCGCGTCGAGCGCCTCGACGAGCCCGGCGGCCTCGGCGGCACGACCCGGCTGGCGCGGCGACACGTTGCCGGTCAGCAGCACCGCGACGTGGCGCTCCTGCGGCGGGATGGAGGCGTCGAGCGCGGCGAGCACCTCATCCGACGGCCGGACGCCGAGCGGCGGGACCTCGGCGGTGCCGTACTCCACGCCCGGCTCCGGGACGAACACGGCGCCCGTCTCGAACAGCGCGAGGTCGGTGAGCCCGCGCGAGATGTTGCGGTGCGCGGTCTGCAGCAGACCGGGGATGAGTGAGCGCCGTAGGAACGGCACCTGCCCGTCGAGCGGGTTCGCGAGGCGGATGCTGGGCAGGTGCTCACCGGACGCGGAGCCGTGCAGATCGTTCTGCGCCTCGGTCGTGAACGGGAACGCCGGGGTCTCGACGAATCCTGCGGCGGCGAGAGCGTTCACCACGCGGCGACGCCCCTGCTGATGTGCCGTGAGACCGCGGCCGGACGGCGGCGTCGGCAGCACGGAGGGGATGCGGTCGAGCCCGTGGATGCGGGCGACCTCCTCGGCGAGTGTCCACTTGTCGGTGAGGTCGGGGCGCCAGGTCGGCGGGATGACCGTCCACCCGGAGTCACCCTGGGTCCCTGAGCCTTCGGCCTGGGTCCCTGAGCCTGTCGAAGGGCTGACCTCGGCCCCGATCGTCGTCAGCGCGCCGGTGATCTCGTCGTCGGTGTAGTCGACGCCGATCAGCCCCTGCACGAAGCCGCGCGGGAGCTCGATCTCGGCGACGAACACCTCGGCGAAGAGCGCTCCGCCCTCCTCCGTGAGCGTGCCGCCGGCGAGCTCGACCATGAGGTCGGCTGCGCGGCGGGCCGCGACGAAGGGGATCAGCGGGTCGACGCCGCGCTCGAAGCGCTTGGACGCCTCGCTCGGGAGCTTGTGCCGACGGGCCGTGCGGGCGATGGTCGTCGCGTCGAAGGTCGCCGCCTCGATGAGGACGTTCCGAGTGGTGTCGCTCATCTCGGTGGTGCCGCCGCCCATGACGCCGGCGAGGCCGATGGGACCGGAGTCGTCGGTGATGAGGAGGTCTTCGACGTGCAGCTTCCGCTCCACGCCGTCGAGCGTGGTCATCTTCTCCCCCGGCGTCGCGCGCCGGACGGTGATGCCGCCCGTGAGCTTGTCCAGGTCGTAGCCGTGCAGCGGCTGCCCGACCTCGAGCATGACGTAGTTCGTGATGTCGATGAGCACACCCAGCGACCGCATGCCGGCGAGGCTCAGGCGCGCGATCATCCACGGCGGAGTCGGCCGCGACGGATCGACGTCGCGCACGACCCGGGTGACGAACTCGCTCGCGCCGACCTTGCCCCGCACCGGCGCCTGGTCGTCCACCACGGCGGTGTGTCCGGAGCCGGGCTGCAGCTCGGCGAAGTCACGCTCGGCCGGGTCGCGGAACGCCGCCCCCGTGGCGTGGGAGTACTCACGGGCGACACCGCGCACCGAGAACGCGTAGCCGCGGTCCGGCGTGACATTGATCTCCACCGCGACGTCGTCGAGGCCCAGCAGCGCGATCGCGTCCGTGCCCACGCGCGCATCGATGCCGAGGTCGCTCAGCACGACGATGCCGTTGTGCTCGTCGCCGAGCCCCAGCTCGCGCGCCGAGGCGATCATGCCGTCGGACACGTGGCCGTAGGTCTTGCGGGCGGCGATGGGGAACGGGCCGGGGAGGACAGCGCCGGGCAGGGTCACGACGACCTTGTCTCCGACGACGAAGTTGTGCGCGCCGCAGACGATCCCACGGACGCCGCCGTGCTCGGGGCCGACGTCCACCTGGCACCAGTTGATCGTCTTGCCGTTCGACTGGGGTTCCGGCTCGAGGGAGACGACCTGGCCGACCACCACGGGACCCGTGATGTCGAACCGGTGCACGTCCTCCTCTTCGAAGCCGACGGTCACCAGTGCCGCGAGGACGTCCTCGGGCGTGGCATCCGCTGCCAGATCGACGTACTCACGCAGCCACGAAAGCGGGACGCGCATCACACCACCATCCCGAACTGCTCGCTGAAACGGACATCGCCCTCGGCCATGTCGCGCATGTCCTGCACATCGCTGCGGAACATCAGGCCCCGCTCGATGCCCATGCCGAACGCGAAGCCGCTGTACACCTCCGGGTCGATCCCGGCCGCGCGCAGCACGTTCGGGTTGACCATGCCGCAGCCGCCCCACTCGATCCAGCGCGCGCCACCCTTGAAGGTCGGGTGCCACAGGTCGAGCTCGGCGGAGGGCTCGGTGAAGGGGAAGTAGTTCGTGCGGAAGCGGGTCTTGGCCTCCGGACCGAAGAGCTGCTTCGCGAAGTGGTCGAGCGTGCCTTTGAGGTGCGCCATCGTGATGCCCTTGTCGACGACCAGGCCCTCGAACTGCGTGAAGACCGGGAGGTGCGTGGCGTCGAACTCGTCGGTGCGGTACACGCGGCCCGGGCACAGCACGTAGATCGGGACCTCGCGGTCGAGCATCGACCGCACCTGCACGGGGCTCGTGTGCGTACGCATGACGAGGTGGCGCGACGTCGGGTCGACGTAGAAGGTGTCCTGCTCCTGACGGGCGGGGTGATCGACGTCGAAGTTCAGGGCGTCGAAGTTGAACCACTCGTGCTCGAGCTCCGGCCCCTCCGCGATCTCCCACCCCATGCCGACGAAGATGTCCTCGACGTGGTCCTGCAGGAGGGCCAGCGGGTGGCGGGCGCCCACGCGCGTCCGCGACGGGACGGCGGTGATGTCGACGCGCTCGGCCTCCAGACGCGCGGCGACCTCGGCGGCGGCCAGCTCGGCCTCCTTCGCCGCGAGCGCCTGGTTCACACGACCGCGGCCCTGACCGACGAGCTTGCCGAACGCGGCCTTGTTCTCGGGGGCGACCTGGCGCATCGAGGCGTTCAGGACCGCGAGCGGCGATCCCTCCGCGACGTGCGCCGCACGGGCGGCTTTCAGCGCGGCGGTGTCGGCGGCCGCCTCGATCGCCGCGAGGGCGTCGGCGACAGCGGCTTCGACCGCTTCGGGGGTGATTTCCGGAGACTCTGACACGGGAGTCGAGTCTAGCGGGGGGGGGGGGGGGGGCCCCCCCCGGGGGGGGGGGGCCCCCCCCCC
>NZ_JAMBDU010000004.1:0-190297 GCF_025143875.1 Microbacterium meiriae
GGGGCGCCGCGGGGGGGGGGGGGGGGGGGGGGCCCCCCCCCCCCTTCTCGCTGTCCGCCCTCCGCCAGGCCCGAGCACGACTGCGGAGCGCGACCGCGACACCCTGGGAGAGGGGACGCCTCGGCGGCGTGTCGTTCCGCGTCTCCGAAGCTGTGCTCGGCACGCGAACCGGATCAGTTGTAGACGGAGACCTCGAGGCCGACGGGGGACCAGTCGTAGACGTACTTGGCGAGGTCGATCGGCAGGTTCACGCAGCCGTGGCTCATCCGGTTGCCGAAGTTGTTGTGCCAGTAGGTGCCGTGGAAGCCGATGTTCGGGGCGAACCACGTGATCCAGGGCACGTCCTCGGTGCAGTACGGCGCACCCTCGTAGCAGCCCATGTCCTGCATCGACGTGTGCGCGAAGACCTTGAAGTTGCCGGTCGGCGTCGGCGTACCGGGCAGGCCCGTCGAGACCGCCCAGGACTGCACGACCTTGTCGTTCTCGAAGAGGTAGGCGCGCTGCGTGCTGAGGTTGATCTCCGCACGGCGGAACAGGTTCGTCGTCTCGAACGGCGTCTCGGTCACGGAGAGCGCGAAGGTGCCGTCGCCCGCGGCGAGCTGCGTCGCGAAGTCGTCGGCGATGCCGTCGGTGTCTCCCAGGGCGCGTCCGGTGGCGCCCTCCTTCTCGGCGCGCAGCACATTCCCCGCGGAGTCGACGATGTTGATCGCGTTCACGGGCGCGCGGTCCACGGTGGCGGGCAGCGTGTCGACGGTGGTCTGGATCGCCGCCGGATCCGCCTCGATGCGGAGCTGGCCGTCTTCGTCGACCACGGTCAGCCAGGACGCGGCGACCGCGGGGGAGACCGGGACGGTGCGCTCCTTGCCGACGTAGAAGCCGATGGTGGACAGCATGGTGTTGAGGGTGGTGGCGGTCGCCGTCGCGTCGTCGTCGGACACGGCGGGCAGGGCTTCGACAGGGCCGCCCGGGTACTCGAAGGTCGTGCGTCCGTCGCCGACAGCCTCGACGAAGGCAGCGTTCAGATCGGCCACGTCGACACCGGTGCCGGGAACGGACGGAGTGACGGTGTAGGTGCCCTTCGCGGCGTCGAAGACCACGGCGGCGTCGACCGGGTCGACGAAGCTCCCGGGGACGGCCGCCCGGAGCGCGGCGGATGCGGTCTCCTGGTCGAGGACGATGTCCGCGGGCACGGGGTCGCCCATCCAGGCGCCGAGATTCCACATCGGATGCGCCGAGAACGCGGCATCGGCGAGGGCCGTGGCGTCGGCGGTCGCCCCCAGGTCGGCGCCGGTGAGCACGGCGTCGTCGCCGTCGCCCGTGAGGGTGACCTCGGTCTGGGCGAGGTGCGAGCTGATCGTCTCGGCGGCGGCACCGGGAGTCATCCAGCCCACCGGGATGCCCGCGACGGTGGTGCCGGGGGCGATGAGGATCATCGAGGCGGCGCCGGCGCCGAGCGCGACCACGCCGAGGCCGAGACCGATCCACAGGCCGAGGCGGCGCTTCTTCGGGGCCGGCTCGACGGGAGCCCAGGCCAGGGGCTGCTCGCCGGTCTGCGGCGGGACCGTGTCGGTCGCCGCCTCCGGCGTCAGGACGCTCGTCGGGGTCGCATCGTCGGGCTGTGCCCCCGTCGCAGTGCCCGGCGTGGAAATCAGATCGGTCACGAACTACACCCCCCGCAGTCTCGACGTGTCCTGTCGTCCATGGTACGGGATGGCTGGTAACGGGGAGGCAACGGTCCTGATAAGGTGCCTCCCCGTTCGCCAGGGGTGTCGGGGGTCAGTCGATGACGGCGAGCCCGTCGATCTCGACGAGCATCTCCTCGCGGGGAAGACCGGTGAAGACGGTGGTGCGCGAGGGCAGCACGCCGCTGGTCGTGTGGGCCTCGACGAACGCGCCGTAGGCCTCGTTCATGATCGGGAAGTCCTCGCGCGTGGTGAGGTACACGCGCAGCATCACGACATCGTCGAACGTGGCGCCGGAGGCCTCCACGATGGCCTTGACGTTCTCGAGCGTGCGGGTGGTCTGCGCCGCGACGTCGCCCGGGTACAGGTACTCGTTGGTCTGCGGGTCGACGGGGCCCTGGCCGGAGACCTGGACGATCGGGCCCTTGCGGACGCCCTGGGAGAACGTGTGCGCGGGAGCGGGGGCGGCGTCGGTGGAAACTCGTGTCTTCGCGGTCATGCCGCCAGCCTAGTAGCCTTGTTAGATGCCTCTACAAATTCCGGATCCCGTCCTCGGCGCCTGGGCGAAGGGGTTCCCGGCGCACGCCGCGGGGCTGCGTCTGTCGGAGGTCGCCGGTGCGGGGCTGCGCCTCTCGGACCTCGGCACGCCGGTGCTCACGGTGCATGCCGACGCGATCGCGCACAACGAGGACACGGTGTTCGGCTGGGCCGCGCGCGAGGGCGTCCGCCTCGCCCCGCACGGCAAGACCACCATGGCGCCCGCGCTGTGGCAGCGCTTGCTGGACGCCGGGGCCTGGGGGATCTCCGTGGCGACGCCGTGGCAGGCCCGCGTCGCCGTCGACGCCGGTGTCCCGACGGTGCTCATCGCCAACGGGGTGACCGACGGTGCTGCGGCCCGTGAGCTCGGGGCGCTGCTCGCGGCCGACGAAGGCCTGCGGATCCTGTGCGGGGCGGACTCCCTCGCCGGCGTGGCGATCCTCGCCGACGCCCTCGCGGACGCCCCGCGTCCGCTGGACGTGCTCGTGGAGCTCGGCGGTGCGCAGGGGCGCACGGGTGCGCGGACCGTGGCGGAGGGCGAGCGCATCGCCGCGGCGATCATGGCCGCCCCCGGTCTCCGCCTCGCCGGAGTGACGGGCTACGAAGGGCCCTTCGGCCCCGATCGCTCCGCGGCGTCAGTCGCCGCGGTGGACGGTTTCCTGGCCACCCTCGTCGAGCTGCATCGCCGACTGGAGTACCCCGACGGTGTCCGCCCCGTGCTCAGCGCGGGCGGCAGCTCCTTCCCCGATCGCGCCGCCGCGGTCCTCGGCGCCGCGGGAGCGGACGCCGAGGTCGTGCTGCGCTCCGGTGCCTTCCAGATCCACGACGACGGCTTCTACTCCCGCATGTCGCCGTTCGGTCCGCTCACGCACACCGCCCCGCTGCGCTCCGCGATGCACGCGTGGTCGCGGGTGGTCTCGCAGCCCGAACCCGGCCTCGCCCTGCTCGACGCCGGGCGGCGGGACGTGCCGTTCGACATCGACCTCCCGGCGCCGCAGTCGGTCGCCGGCACCGTGACGGCCCTGAACGACCAGCACGCCTTCCTCCGACCCGCCGACGGGGCGACCGTCGCGGTCGGCGAGGTCGTACCCCTCGGCCTCTCGCACCCGTGCACCGCGTTCGACAAGTGGCGCGTCGTCGCCGTGATCGACGACCCCGACGCCGCGGACCCGCGGGTGATCGGGGCGGTGGCGACATGCTTCTGAGCGCGGAGAAGGCGGCGGCGGGCCTCGTACGCGTCTACCGGCGGGCGACCGTCGTCGACGGCACCGGCGCCCCGCGCTTCGTCGCGGACGTCGCGGTGGAGGGGGCCAGGGTCGTCGCCGTCATCCGCGACGGCGACGGGACGACGCTGGAGCTGCCGGACGACGCGGTCGAGGTCGACGCGTCCGGCCTCGTCCTGGCGCCTGGTTTCATCGACATGCACGCGCACAGCGACCTCGCGGTGCTCCAGGGCGCCGCGCACGACGCCAAGATCCGTCAGGGGGTCACGACAGAGGTGCTCGGCCAGGACGGCCTGGGCTACGCGCCGCTGGACGAGGCGACCGCCGCCGTCATCCCCGCCCAGATCGCGGGCTGGAACGGGCGGCCGGCGGAGGTCCCGTGGCGGTCGATGGACGATTTCCTGGAGGCGATCGACGTCGCCGCGGTGGCCAACGCCGCGGTGCTGGTGCCGCAGGGCAACCTCCGGATGATGGTGGTCGGGCACGATGACCGTCGGGCGACCCCCGCCGAGATCGTGGCGATGGCCGACCTCCTCGGCCAGGCCCTGGATGCCGGGGCCTTCGGCATGTCGAGCGGCCTGACCTACACCCCGGGGATGTACGCCGACGTCGCCGAGCTGGAGGCGCTCTGCCGAGTGGTCGCGGAGCGCGGCGGCTACTGGGCGCCGCACACCCGCAGCTACGGGCGGGCGGCGCTGGATGCGTATCGCGAGGCGATCGAGATCGGCCGCCGTACCGGGTGTCCCGTCCATCTCACGCACGCGACCATGAACTTCGTGCCGAACCGCGGGCGTGCCGCGGAGCTGCTGGCGCTCGTCGACGAGGCGACGGCCGACGGCGTCGACGTGACGCTGGACACCTACCCGTACCTCCCGGGGGCGACCACTCTCGCGGCGCTCCTGCCGAGCAGGCTGGCGGCGACCGGCGACCTGCTGGGCGTCCTGGCCGGCCTGGATGCGGAGGGACGCGAGGCCGTCCGCGTCGAGCTGGAGGAGATCGGCTGCGACGGGTTCCACGGCGAGGTGGCGGACTGGTCGGTGATCCAGATCTCGGGGACAGGCACCCCCGCTCTGGCCGGCCTCGTCGGCCGCACGATCGCCGCCATCGCGGCGGAGACCGGGCAGCGCGCCGTGGACGTCGTGATCGACACGATCCTCGCCGATGCGGGCGCCACCGGCGTGCTCATGCACATCGGCGACGAGGACAACGTCCGCGCCATCATGCGGCACCCGCGGCACTCCGGAGGCAGCGACGGCATCCTCATCGGTGCCCGGCCGCACCCGCGCGGCCGCGGCACATTCCCTCGCTACCTCGGTCACTACGTCAGGGACCTGGGGGTGCTGAGCCTCGAGGAGGCCGTCCGCCATCTCTCCGGCAACCCGGCCGCCCGCCTGGGCCTCGACCGCGGTGACGCGCCGCGCGGTGTGCTCCGCGAGGGCGCCACCGCCGACCTGGTGCTGTTCGACCCGGAGACGATCGCGGCGGGAGCCACGTTCGACCACCCGCACGGTGCGCCGCAGGGTGTGCGCGAGGTTCTCGTCGGCGGTGTGCCGGTCGTCATCGACGGCGACCCCACCGGTGCGGTCGCCGGCCGCGCGCTGCGGATGCCCCCCTCGGCGCCGCGCGCGACGGTGCCGCACGTCGTCGCAGAGATCGACTCCCTGGCTCCGGGCTTCCGATGGACACCGTCGACGCCGATCGAGGCGGCACCGGAGCTGGCCGCGGCCGTCGCACGACTCGGCGGCGGGGGAGCGGACGACACGCTGCCCGCCATCCGCCTCGTGATCGATTCGGAGCTGGGCGCCGCGGCATCCGCGGCAGGGCGCCATGGCCCGGAGGCCTTCCGCGTGACCGTGACGGCCTCGGGGATCGAGATCGCGGGGGCGACGCCGGAGGGGGTCTTCCGCGGCGCGACCACGCTCCGTCAGCTCCGCGACCCGGACCACGACCCCGCTCTCCCCGCGACGATCCCGGCAGGGCGCTGGGAGGGCTCTCCCGCCTACGCCTGGCGTGGAGCGATGCTCGACGTGGCGCGCCACTTCCGCCCCGTGGAGGACGTGCGTCGCCTCATCGACCTGCTGGCCGATCACCACCTCAGCATCCTGCACCTGCACCTGACGGACGATCAGGGCTGGCGGTTCGAGGTGCCGGGATATCCGCGCCTGACCGAGGTCGGTGCGCGGCGCGAGGCCACGCAACGCGGCCACGGCCCTGAGGCCACGGTCGAGCCCGGCGTGCACGAGGGCTTCTACACGACCGCCGAGCTGCGCGACCTCGTGCGGTATGCGGAGGAGCGCTTCGTCACTCTCGTGCCAGAGGTGGAGCTGCCGGGACACATCCAGGCCGCGCTCGCCGCGTACCCGGAGCTGGGCAACCTCGACGTCGGGACGCCGCCCACCGGGCCGTGGGAGCGTTTCGGCGTGAACGCGCGCACCCTCGCGCCGAGCGAGGAGGCGCTGGCCTTCGGCCGTGCCGCCATCGATGCGCTGTGCGACGTGTTCCCGTCCGCGTGGATCGGGATCGGCGGCGACGAGGTGCCGGTGACCGAGTGGGCGGAGAGCGCGGCCGCCGCCGCGCGGATGCGGGAGCTCGGGCTGGCCACCGCGCACGACGTCCAGCCCTGGTTCACGGCGCACTTCGTCGCGCACGTCCGCCGCAGGGGACGGACGGCACTCGCCTGGGACGAGGTGCTGGAGGGCGAGGTCCCGGAGGGCGTGCGCATCCTCGCCTGGCGCGGGCCGGTCGCCATGCGCGAGGCGCTGCGGCGGGGGATCCCCGTTGTCGGGTGCCCGGATCTCGAGGTGTACCTCGACTACCCGCAGTCCGAATCGACCGAGGAGCCCATCCGCGTCGGTCCGCCGCTCACCGTCGAACGGGCGTATTCCTTCCGCGTGGTCGACGGCGCGGTCGGCGGGCAGGCGAACATCTGGACGGAGCACCTGCCGAGCAGGGACCGGGTCGACTTCGCGATGTTCCCGCGCCTCGCCGCGATCGCGGAGCGGTTGTGGGACGGGGGAGAGCCCGCGCCCTTCGCGGACTTCGCCCGGCGGCTGCCCACGCATCTGCGGCGCCTCGCCGCAGGGGGCGTGCGGTATCGTCCGCTGGACGGGCCGTCGCCCGAGCAGCGGCGACCGGGGGTTCCCGGCAAACCCATGACCGTCGAGACCCGGGAGGGGATCGTCGCCGGGCTCGTCGAGCGGCTGCTCCGGATGGCGGCGGACGACGAACCACCGCGGTCGGCATGATGTCACGTTTCGGTAACCCTGCCCGCGGAATCGCGCGGAACAGTTGCACAAATCCTGTTCGTAAGGTCTACTAACAAACATGTCCGTTTCGGATGATCAGCGCCCCGCGGCGACGACAGACTTCGTCGCCGCGAACGCGCACGCCTTCGGCCCCGCGCGGCATCTCCGCTCGCGCACCAAGGTGCTCCCCGAGCACGCCCGCGGACACAACCGCGCGCTCGTGCTGCAGACGCTGTATCACTCGGGGGCGATGAGTCGCGCTGACCTCTCCCGCGAGACCGGCCTCACACGCGTCACGATCTCGGATCTGGTCGCGGAGTTCATCGCCGACGGCATCGTCGTCGAGATCGGCGTGCGCGAGGCCGTCGGCCCCGGCAAGCCGCCCATCCTCATCGACATCGATCGGGTGGGGCATCAGATCATCGGGCTCGACCTCTCCGGTCCGACCGCCTTCGAGGGTGCCGTCCTCAGCCTGGACGGCGACGTGCTGGAGCGGCGGCAGGTGCCGCGTCCGGAGACGCCGGACGGCGATGCCGCGTATGAGGCTCTCCGCGGCCTCGCGCAGACCCTCGTCGAGATCGCCACGCAGCCGGTGCTCGGCGTCGGCATCGGCACCCCGGGCGTCGTGCGCCCCGACGGCCTCGTCCTCAGCTCGCCCAACCTCGGCTGGACGGACTTCCCGCTGGAGGCGAAGCTCAGCGCCGACCTCGACCTGCCGGTGCTCGCACGGAACGACGCCAATGCCGCGGTCCTCGCCGAGTACACGTTCGGCGAGGCGGAGGCCGACTTCATGCTGATCAAGATCGGTCGAGGCGTGGGTGCTGGGCTGATCACCGGAAGCCAGCCGCTCCTCGGCAGCCGTTTCGCCGCCGGGGAGATCGGTCACGTCGTCGTCGGCACGGACGGCGGCCCTCGCTGCGCCTGCGGCAAGATCGGCTGCCTGGAGGCATGGCTGAGCGTGAGTCGCATGCAGGAGGCGCTCGACGCCGACCCGGCCGCGCGCGAGGAGATCCTCCGCGACTCCGGGACGCGCATGGCGATCGCGATCGCCCCGATCGTCGCCGCCCTGGACCTGTCCGAGGTCGTGCTCTCCGGGCCCGCCGAGCTGCTGGACGGCACGCTCATCGACGCGGCCGTCGAGACGCTGCACGCGCGGACGCTCGAGGGCGTCTTCGAGGACGTCATGGTGCGGCTCACCCGTCAGGACGACATCGTGCTCCGCGGTGCCGCCGTCATGGTCCTCTCCGGGCAGCTGGGGGTGTCGTGACATCCGCGACCATGATCGGGAACGGCATCCGATGATTGTCCCCGCCTCCGCCGACCGCGCCGGTCGGCCCCTTCGCGTGGGCCTGGACGTCGGCGGCACGAAGATCGACGCCGTCGCCGTCGATCCGGCAGGGACGATCCTCGCCCGCCTCCGCCGCCCGACCGGGTGGGGAGAGGACGCCGTCGTCGACAGCATCGTGTCGACCGTCGCCGCCCTTGCCGAGGAGAGCGGACTGCCGCTGTCCGCGGTCGGATCCGCCGGCATCGGCATCCCCGGCCTCGTCGATGCGGAGACCGGCCGCGTGCTGCACGCCGTGAATCTCGGGGTGGAGTCGCTCGACCTCGCGGCGCGCGCCGAGCAGGCGCTCGGCGTTCCCTTCCGGGTGGAGAACGATGTGAAGGCCGCCGCGCTCGGCGCCGCGGTCCTGAGCGACGTCGCCGGCTCCATGGCCTATCTGAACCTCGGCACCGGCGTCGCCGCCGGCATCGTGGTGGACGGCCGCATCTGGCGCGGCGCACGCGGGACCGCCGGCGAGGTCGGACACCTCTCCGTCGATCCCCGCGGCCGGCTGTGCGGGTGCGGGCAGCGCGGCTGCGTGGAGACCTTCTGCGGCGGTGGGGCGCTGGCCAAGGCGTGGGGACGTCCCGGTGCGCTGCCGGTCAAGGACATCGTCGAGGCGGCCGACGCGGGCGATCCGCACGCCCAGGCCCTGCAGGCGGACCTCTTCTTCGGGGCCGCGGCGGCCGTGCGCGTGCTCGTGCTGTCGGCCGACGTCGAGACCGTGGTCATCGGCGGGGGACTCACCGCTCTCGGCGGCCGGCTGGCGGCGGGGGTCCGTGCCGCCCTGCACGCCGGTGCCGAGGCGTCACCGTTCCTGAAGTCCCTGCGGCTGGATGAGAGAATCGAACTGCTCCCCGCGGGTTCCCCCGCCGCCGCTTTCGGCGCCGCTCTGGTGGGCGCATCCATTTCTGAGAAGGAGATCGTTCCGCATGGCTGAGGTCGTCATCGTCGAGAATGCCGAGGCCGCCGGCGCCCTGGTCGCCACCGAGATCGTCGAGCTCATCGACAGCCGTCGGGACGCCGTCCTGGGGCTCGCGACCGGATCGACGCCGCTGCCGGTCTATCAGGCTCTCCGCAGCCGCCTCGCGGGACGCGACGTGTCGCAGGTGCGCGGCTTCGCGCTCGACGAGTACGTCGGCATCGACCCGTCCCACCCGGAGAGCTACCGCTCCGTGATCACCCGTGAGGTGGTGGAGCCGCTCGGCCTCGACCCGGAGCGCATCCACGTGCCGAACGGCGCGCAGGCCACCATCCAGCACGCCGGTGAGGACTACGACGCGGCCATCGCGGCGGCCGGCGGCGTCGACCTGCAGATCCTCGGCATCGGCACGGACGGCCACATCGGGTTCAACGAGCCCGGGTCCTCTTTCGCGTCCCGGACGCGGGTGAAGACCCTCACCGAGCAGACGCGCGAGGACAACGCCCGTTTCTTCGACTCCATCGACGACGTGCCGATGCATTGCATCACCCAGGGCCTCGGCACCATCCTCGAGGCCCGCCACCTCGTGCTGCTGGCATTCGGCGCCGGCAAGGCGGAGGCGGTGGCCGGCGCGGTCGAGGGGCCGCTCACGGCGCTGCTGCCCGGATCGGCCATCCAGTTGCACCCGCACGCCACCGTCGTCGTCGACGAAGCCGCCGCGTCGAAGCTGCAGCTCGCGGACTATTACCGATACACGTTCGCGAACAAGCCCTCCTGGCAGGGCATCTGACCCGGACGGGCTAGCGCGCTGCGGCGGGCCAGGCGAGCGGCAGCAGGTGCTCGACGCTCAGCGGGGCCAGCGGAAGCGTCGCGACGTCCGCCGGGGTGATCCAGCGCAGTTCGGCGAGCTCGGCCTGCACCCGGACCCCGTCGGGATCGATCGAGGCCGAGAACGCGTCGGCCACGACGCGGTGCCCCGGCTCGTTGGCGGCCGCCGACACGAAGCGCCCCAGCGGCCGGAGGTCGGTCTCCGCGAGCTCGAGACCGAGCTCCTCGTGCAGCTCCCGGATGAGGGTCTCGGCGGGGGACTCGCCCGCTTCCGGCTTCCCTCCCGGCTGCATGAAGCGCGTCGTGCCGTGCTTGCGGACGACCAGGACGCGGCCCTCCGCATCGACGATCACGGCCGCGCTCACGTGGATGTCAGGCATCGGGGGAGAAGACCTTTCCGGGGTTGAGGATGCCGAGCGGATCGAACACGGCCGCGATGTCGCGCTGAAGGCGCCACTGGTCCTCGCCGAGTTCGTCGGCCAGCCATCGTCTCTTGAGGACGCCGATGCCGTGCTCCCCGGTGAGGGTTCCGCCCAGCCGGATCGCGGCGCGGAAGAGCTCATCGGCCGCCTCCCACACCCGGGCCGGGGTCTCCGGGCCCTCGAAGATGAAGTTCGGATGCAGATTGCCGTCGCCCGCGTGTGCGACCGTCGGGATCACCATGTCGAACTCCCGCTCGATCCGTGCGATCTCGTCGAACATCGCCGGCATGGCGCTCCGCGGCACGGAGACGTCCTCGATGAGGGTGGTCCCGAGCGACGCCATCGCGGCGTGCATGGATCGCCGGACCGCGAGCAGCCGATCGCCCTCGACGGGGTCGTGCGAGACCACGGGGACGCCCTCGTGGGCGCTCAGGATCGCGGCGATGGCCTCCGCCTCCGCGCGGGCGGCGGGGCCGTCGGTCTGGATCGTCAGCTGCGCGGCCCCCGGCGTCGGTGCCGGGAGCCCGAGGAGGGCATGGACGGCGGTGAGACTGGCGGCATCCATGAGCTCCATGATCGCCGGCTGGATTCCCGCAGCGGTCACGGCGGCAGAACCCGCGGCCGCGGCTCGCACGCCGGGGAAGGTCGCGGTCACCGTGCAGGTCTCGCCCGGCACCAGTCTGCGCAGCTTGAGCGTCGCCCCGACGACGACGCCGAGCGTTCCCTCCGATCCCACCACGAGAGCGGTGAGGTCGAGCCCGGTCACGCCCTTCACGCTGCGGTGGCCGAGGTGCAGCAGGCGACCGTCCGCGAGGACGAGGTCGACGCCGAGGACCGCATCCCGCACGACACCGTACTTCGCGCAGAGGAGTCCGCCGGCTCCGGTCGCGATGTTGCCACCCACCGTCGAGATGTCGCGGCTGGCGGGGTCAGGGGCCCACCAGAGGCCGTGCGCGGCCAGGTGCGCGTTGAGGTCGGCGTTGAGGATCCCGGGTTCGACCACGGCGAGGAGGTCGTCCGGTCGCACCTCGAGGACGGCGTCCATCCGGCGGAGGGAGAGGACGATCTCGCCGTCACCCGCATTCGCGGCGCCGGCGAGGCCCGTCCCGGCGCCGCGCACGACGACGGGAGTGCGCGTGGCGGTGGCGATCCGCATCGTCTGCTGCACGTCGTCCACGCTCTCGGCATGGACGACGGCCAGCGGGAGGCCCACCGCGGCATGACCGGAACGGTCGGACCTGGCGTCCTGCCTCGTCTGCTCGCTGACGTCCACGCGCGCCCCGAGGGCGTCGCGGAGCAGCGAGACGACGCTCACGACCGTGCGCTCATGCCAGGGCGCGGCGTCCGCTGAGGACGCCCGCGACGACGGCGACCAGGGCGAAGGCGGTGCCGATCAGGGCCTGGCCCATGGACCACCAGGCGATGGTCACGCCCACGTAGATGAACAGTTCGACGACCGCCCGGAGGAAGGGGTGCACGCGAAGAACCGGCCGCGGCGAGAGGAAGAGCGCCCACAGCAGCAGGGTGACCACGGGGGCGCCGACGCCGATGACGATGCTCCACGGCAGGTCCCAGCTGGCGAACCCCCACAGGGCGAGCGAGGCGATCGCCACGATGAGGACGACGACGCGCACGATGTCGAGGGCCGTGATGGCCGGACGGTCGACGCCGGCGACGGGGGCGGAATCCGGGGTCATGCGTCCAGTCTATTCCGCGACCGGAGCGTCCTCGGTCGGAGCCGGGGCCTCCGTGGCCGGGGCCTCCTCGGCCGGTGCAGCTTCGGCGGCCGGCGCAGTTTCGGGGGCCGGCGCGGGCTCCGCCGGCGCGGGCTCCACGGGTGCGGGAGCTGCCTCGACCTCGTCGGCGGGTGTCGCGGTGTCCTCAGAGGCGGCGGGCGCCGGGGCCTCGACCGGAGCGGTCACCGGCTCGGCCTCGTCGATGACGACCGCCGTCTGCTCGACGGGCGCAGCCGCCGCAGCGCGCTCATCGGCCGCCGCGTCCTGGGGCTGCAAGGCGTAGAGCGTGGTGACGGCCGACGGGGCGTCCGCGCCGGAGGGGAGGACGTAGCGGAAGGTCACGGGCACGAGACTGGCGAACAGGAACTGGTCCAGCGAGGCGCGGAGTTCGAGGGCGCCGGTGCCGTCCTCGCCGAGGACGACGCTGCCGGCGTCTGCGGTGCCGAGGAGAGCCTGCACGATCGTGCCCGGAGCTCCGGCGATCGGCACGAGGTAGTACCAGTGCAGGTCTTCGCCAAGCCAGTAGTCGGCGGGGCTCCAGGTGGGCGGCTCCGTCGGGATCGTAGGATCCACGGGGTCCACGGGGTCGACCGGATCGACCGGGTCCACGGGGTCGACCGGCTCCACCGGATCGACCGGATCGACAGGGTCCACGGGATCGACGGGGTCCACGGGATCGATCGGGTCCACCGGAGCGACGGGCGGCTGCGTGGCCTCGGGAAGCGCCGCGGGGACATTCGGGACGGCGGGTGCCGTGTCGGGCCCAGCCTCCGAGGAGACGGGCGGCGCCGCCTCCTCCTCGGCAGGAGGTGCAGGCGTCTCGTCGTTCTCCGGCGTCTCGATCACCACGGGCTCGTCGAGGTTCAGCGAGGAGTCCGGGGCGATGTCGGTCGCGATCGACGACGGGTCGGTGTCCGAGGCGCTGGGCAGGGAGGTCGCCGGGTTCGCGCCCGCGAGTCCGGGGACGATGGCCGCTGCGGCGACCACTCCGGCCACCACGAGCGCTGCCGACCCGGCGCCGACGACGGCGCCCATGCCCGTGAAGACTCCGCCCGTGCTCGCGCCCGAGCCGGCGCCGCCGGCCGATCCCGCTCCTGAGCCGGCTGCGCCCGCGCCGGAGGTGGCCGCCGCGGCCTGGCCGATGCCGCCGTCACCGACGAACACCGCGCCCGGGATGGTGGACGACATCCCAGCCACGGCCAGGACCGGCGCACCGCCCTGCAGGGCGGCGAGGTACCCGGAGGCCCCGGTGGCGCCGAGGACGAGCGGGAGCAGGACGAGGGCGAGACGCTTGGAGACGTCCTTGGCCTCGGCGGCGACGATCATGCAGCGGGCACACTCGTCGAGGTGCAGCTCCAGGCGACGGTGGTCGCGGGTCGCGAGGTTGCCGCGCGAGTAGGCGCCGAGGTGCTCGATCGTCCACTGGCACTCGGAGCCGGGGCTCGCGCTCCGCAGGTGCGCCTGGATCCACGCCTCGCGGAGCCCCTCACGCGCACGGAACGCGAGCTGCGACACCGCGCCGGCCTTCATCCCGAGGAGCGGAGCCACCTCCTGCGGCTTCATCTGCTCGATCTCGGTGTACCAGAGCACTTCCTGCCACCGCGACGGGAGGCTGCGGAAGGCTTGCGCGGTGAGGCTGCGGTCGAGGGCCTCGTTCGTGGCGTGCTCGGTGCTGTCCGGATCGGCCACCGTGTCGAGCTCGTCGATCGCGGTCTCGCGACGTGCTCGTCCCCACGCCGCGGCGGTGTTGCGGATGCTGGTGAAGAGGTAGGCGCGGAACGAGCCGTTGGGGCCGCCGCCCTTGAGGATCGCCTGGTAGATGCGCGTGTAGGACTCCTGCACCAGATCGTCGGGATCGATCGACGAGGTCACCGATCGCGCGACGGCCATGCCGGACGGATAGTGCCGCCTCCAGAGTTCCCCGAACGCCCCCTTGTCGCCGGAGCGGACGCGGAGGATCAGGTCGGCATCGCCGATGGTCTCGTCTGGTGTGGTGTTCTCTCGGTGCACGGTCATCCATCTGGTCCCGGGGCACACAACCGTCCCCAGGAGGAGAGACGCGAGAAGGCGTCTTTCATTACGCGGTCAGTCCATTCTCTCGCGAAACAGGCGCGGTGGCCACCCCCGGGGAGGACTCGGAGCAGATGCTCGGGGACCCCTCCGCGCCCCGGCGGTGATGCCCGGCGAGAACTTTCTGAACTTTTTTCCGAGAACCGCGTAATGAACCGGGCCGGCCCTCGTCTCATCCCGTAGAGACAGCCGAAATGGACTCCACCGGGGGGCGGAGTTCCGGCGCTGGTGCGGGGGGTACTGCACCAGTGGGCGGGTCGGGATCCTCGGGGGAGGAGCTCCCGGCCCCGCCCGCTCGAACGGGAGGGAAAGGGCCGCCGATCTGGGGAGAACGGCGGCCCTCCACTCCCACCTCGCGAGAAGCGCGACGTCGATCTGGGGAATTCGGCGCCGCCATCTCGTCCGATCGACCGGAGACCGCAGCGCTGCGCGTCGCGCGGAGCGCTGTCTTCCTAGGCGGGCAGCGCCGGTCCTGTCCAGACCCGCGCGACGCGCAGCTCCGCGTCCAGCAGCACGGCATCGCCGAGCAGGCCGGGACGCAGTGCGCCGAGGTGGGCGTCGCGCCCGATCGCCCGCGCCGGCGTCTCGGTCAGCGCACGCACGACCTCCGGCAGATCGACGCCCGCTGCCACGGCCCGCTGCAGCGCGACGTCCTGGGTCAGGGTGGAGCCGGCGATCGAGCCGGTGTCGTCGGCGCGGGCCACGCCGTTCTCGACGGTCACCTTCACCGCACCGAGGTCGTATCTGCCGTCGGCGCTTCCTGCGGCCGCCATCGCATCGGTGATGAGCGCCACGCGGTGCGGGGCCGCGTCGAACACGAGCTTGACGACGTGGGGGTCGAGGTGGACGTCGTCGGCGATGGCCTCCAGGATCACCCGGTGGTCGGCGGCCGCGGCGAGCACCGGGCCGGGAGCGCGGTGGTGGATGCCGGGCATCGCGTTGAACGCGTGGGTCAGCAGCGAGGCGCCGGCCTCGAAGGCCGCGACGGCCATGGCGGCATCGGCGTCGGTGTGACCCACGGCGGCGGCGGCGCCGGCCGCGACGATCTGACGGACGGCGTCGATCCCGCCCGGGAGCTCCGGAGCGATGGTGACCTGGCGGACCGTGCCTTCTCCGGCCTCCAGCAGCCGGGCCACATCGGCCGCGACGGGGTGCCGGAGCAGCGTGGGCTCATGGGCCCCATGGTGACCGGGGTCGAGGAACGGGCCCTCGAGGTGCGAGCCGAGCACGTCCCCGTCGGTCCTGGTCAGGGCGGCGATCAGGGCGACGCTGCGGGCCAGGTCGTCGATCGTGCCGGTGACGAGCGAGATGACCGCCCTGGTGGTGCCGTGCTCGCGGTGCAGGTTCCGCCCCGTCCGGATCGCGTCCACCCCGTCGTCGTACGCGGCGCCCGCTCCACCGTGACCGTGGATGTCCACGAAGCCCGGCGTGAGCAGCGCGCCGGGGCCTGCCACCTCCGTCCCGTCCACCACCTCGGTCGCGGGCTCCCAGTCCGTGCCCGTGCCGCGCGCGACGACGACGCCGTCCTCGATGCGCACCCACGCGTCCTCGGCGATCTCCCCGCGATCGACGAGGCGGACGGAGTGGATGACGAGGGAACCGGTCGCGGAGGAGAGGGTCTTCAACGGGCGCTCCAGGGGATCTCGGGGGCGGGGTGGAAATCGACCCCCTCAGCCTTCCACAGCGGTGCGAGCGCACCGAGTCGGTCGCGGAAGGACTCCCACGTGCGGCCGACGCCCTCGCGCGGCGACCAGGCGATCTCGGCCTGCGCGGCGGCACGGGGGAACACGAGCTGCTCCACCTCGTCGAGCGTGCGGGTGGTCTCGGACCACAGCGGCGCCTCGATTCCCAGGATCGCCTCGTCGGGCACGTCGAGGACAGCGGTCGGCTCCCACTCGTAGGCGCGACGGACGTCGATGATCGCGGCCCAGGTGAGACCCAGCGGGAAGTCGGCGGTGTATTTCATGTCGAGGTAGGTCGCATCCGCCGCCGACATGATGAGGGCGCCGCCGCGCTCGACGAAGTGCGCGGCCTCCTCGGCGTGCGTTCCGGTCGGCGTCGTCATACCCCAGTACTGGCCGACCGTGCCGGAGGCGATGCCCGCAGCCGAGCCCATCTCGTGCCAGGCCACAGGGGTCTTGCCCTCCTCGACGACGATCGCCGTCGCGCGCTCCGCGAAGAGGTCGAAGTCGGCCTGTGGCGTGCCGAGGGACTCGTCGCCGCCGATGTGGATGTACGGCCCCGGGGTCATCTCGGCGAGCTCGCGGACGACGTCGCGGACGAATCGATACGTCTCCTCCTCGTGGATGCGCACGCTGGAGTGCCCGACGCCCCAGCCCAGATAGGGCTCTCCGGCCACCGGGAGCGGCTGGCCGAGCTGCTCGGACTGGGCCACCAGTGCGTCGTTCAGGACAGGGGCCTCGACCAGCTCGGGGTAGGCCACGCCGATCGCGTGGGTGTGCCCGGGGAGGTCGACCTCGGGGATCACGATCATGTGGCGTGCGGCCGCGTACGCCACGATCTCGCGGTAGCCGTCCTTGGTGTAGAAGCCACCGGGGGCGCCGTCGGCCGCGGTGGTGGCCGCCCGCTCGGTGAGCAGCGGCCAGGAGTCGATGTGCACGCGCCAGCCCTGGTCGTCCGTCAGGTGCAGGTGCAGGTGGTTGAACTTCAGCGCGGTGGTGCTGTCGATGAATCTCTTCACGTCGTCGACGCCGAAGAAATGCCGGGCCACGTCGAGCATGACGCCGCGGCGGGCGAAGCGCGGGGCGTCCGCGATGTCGGCACGGAGCAGCGCCCAGCCGGCGTCGTCCTCACGCAGCAGCTGCAGCAGCGTCTGGACCCCGTAGAAGAGCCCCGCCTCATCGGCGCCGATGAGGATGGCGCGGTCGCCGATCTCGAGCGTGTAGCCCTCCGGCGCGGAGGATGCCGGATCGACGAACAACTCGATCTCGGCGGGGCCGGAGTCCGCCGCGGTGAGGGTGAGGCCGGTGCGGCGTGCGACGGCGTCGATCAGCTGTCCGGCGGCGGGGGAGGAGCCGAGCACACGCGTCGTCGCGGACAGCGGCAGGCGTCCGTCGCGGGCCTTCGCGGACACCGGTGCAGGGACGAGGGGCAGATCAAGAGGTAGGACCATGAACAAAACCTAGCCGCCGGAACGCCGCAAGGGAACAGGGCGATCGAAACGATTCTGCAAGCGGCGGGCACGACGCCCGAAACGACCGCGTGCGCGGCGTCGCGCATCGGCTATGCTCGTAACCGTCGCGACTGGCGTCTGGGTGGACAACCACCGGGGAGCGACTGACCACGGAATTCGACCGCGCGCCTGGGCCGA
This sequence comes from Microbacterium meiriae, assembly GCF_025143875.1. Taxonomy (NCBI): domain Bacteria; kingdom Bacillati; phylum Actinomycetota; class Actinomycetes; order Micrococcales; family Microbacteriaceae; genus Microbacterium; species Microbacterium meiriae. The sequence continues at coordinate 17,321 of NZ_JAMBDU010000004.1, forward strand.
TAGGAACACCCTTTTCGAATCCGTCGTCAAAAGGAGCACGTCATGACCGACCGTTACTTCAACGCCCCGCTGTCCGAAGTCGACCCGGAGATCGCCGAGGTCCTCGATCGCGAGTTGAAGCGCCAGCAGACCTTCCTCGAGATGATCGCCTCGGAGAACTTCGTCCCCGTCTCGGTCCTGCAGTCGCAGGGCTCCGTGCTCACCAACAAGTACGCCGAGGGCTACCCCGGCCGTCGCTACTACGGCGGCTGCGAGGAGGTCGACGTCGCGGAGGAGCTCGCCATCTCCCGCGCCAAGAGCCTGTTCGGCGCCGAGTTCGCGAACGTCCAGCCGCACTCCGGTGCCTCGGCGAACGCCGCGGTCCTGCACGCGATCGCCCGCCCCGGCGACACCCTGCTCGGCCTCTCACTCGACCAGGGCGGCCACCTCACGCACGGCATGAAGATCAACTTCTCCGGCCGCCTGTACGACATCGTGGCCTACGGGGTCGACGCCGAGACCTCGACGATCGACATGGACGAGGTCCGCCGCCTCGCCATCGAGCACAAGCCCAAGGTCATCATCGCCGGGTGGTCCGCCTACCCGCGCACGATGGACTTCGCCGCGTTCCGCGCCATCGCCGACGAGGTGGGCGCGATCCTCTGGGTCGACATGGCGCACTTCGCCGGCCTCGTCGCCGCCGGCCTGCACCCCAACCCGGTGCCGCACGCGCACGTCGTGTCCTCCACCGTGCACAAGACCATCGGCGGCCCCCGCTCGGGCTTCATCCTCACCAACGACGCCGACCTCGCCAAGAAGATCAACACCGCGGTCTTCCCCGGTCAGCAGGGCGGTCCGCTCATGCACGTGATCGCGGCGAAGGCGACCGCCTTCAAGCTCGCCGGCACGCCGGAGTTCAAGGAGCGCCAGGAGCGCGTGCTGCGCGGGGCGAAGCTCATCGCCGAGCGCCTGTCGCAGCAGGACGTGAAGGACGCCGGCATCGCGGTGCGCTCGGGCGGGACGGACGTGCACCTCGTGCTCGTCGACCTCCGCGACGCCGAGATCGACGGCAAGCAGGCGGAGGACCTCCTGCACGACATCCACATCACCGTGAACCGCAACGCCGTGCCGAACGACCCGCGTCCGCCGATGGTGACCTCGGGCCTCCGCATCGGCACGCCCGCGCTCGCGACCCGCGGTTTCGGCGACGCCGAGTTCACGGAGGTGGCCGACATCATCGCCCTCGCGCTGCTCCCCGGTGCCGACATCGAGGCGCTCCGTGCCCGCGTGGACGCGCTCGCCGCGGCCTTCCCGCTCTACCCGGACCTGCAGCAGTGACCGCGGTCGTCCTCGACGGCAAGGCGGCGGCGGCCGACATCCGTGCCGAGCTGACGGAGCGGGTCGCGGCGCTGAAGGAGAAGGGCGTCACCCCCGGCATCGCCACGGTGCTGGTGGGGGCCGACCCCGCCTCGCAGCTCTACGTGGGCATGAAGCACCGGCAGTCCGAGGCGATCGGGATGAACTCGATCCAGCGCGAGCTGCCGGCCGACGCCACACAGGCCGACGTCGAGGCGCTGATCGACGAGCTCAACGCCGATCCCGCCTGCCACGGGTACATCGTGCAGCTGCCGCTGCCGAAGCACCTCGACACCGACGCGATCCTGGAGCGGATCGATCCGGCGAAGGACGCGGACGGGCTGCACCCGACCAACCTCGGACGCCTCGTCCTCAATGTCAACGCGCCGATCCACACGCCGCTGCCGTGCACCCCGCGCGGGGTCATCGAGCTGCTGCTGCGCAACGACTACGACCTCAAGGGCAAGCACGTCGTGGTCGTCGGTCGCGGTGTCACGATCGGGCGCTCGATCGGGCTGCTGCTGACCCGTCGCGACCTCAACGCCACGGTCACGCTGACGCACACCGGCACGGTCGACATGCCGCGCTACCTGCGGGAGGCCGACGTGATCGTCGCGGCCGCGGGGGTCAAGCACCTCATCCGCGCCGAGGACGTCAAGCCCGGCGCCGCGGTGCTGGACGTCGGCGTGACCCGGGAGACGGACCCGGGGACCGGGAAGAACGTCGTCTTCGGCGACGTCGCTCCCGAGGTCGCCGACGTCGCCGGGTACCTGTCGCCGAATCCGGGAGGGGTGGGGCCGATGACCGTCGCCCTGCTCATGACCAACGTCGTCGAGGCGGCCGAGCGGACGGTCTGACCTCCGCGCCGCGTCGCAGATTCACGCGAACGCCGCAGGGATCCCGGTGATCCCTGCGGCGTTCGTGCGTTTCTGCGGACTCAGACCTGGCCGTGCAGCGAACTCTGCACGCCGCTGATCCGGGCCTGCTCGTCGAAGCGGATCGTCGCGGTGCCCGAGGCATCCGTCACCGTGGCGCCGGAGAACGACTCGTCCGTCCAGGTGAGGGTCCACCCGGCGAGGCGGGCGAGGTCCCAGACGGCCGTGCGGGCGTCGGGTAGGGGCGTCTGCGCGAGGGTGCGGGGGAGGGCCACCACCGTGTCGGCGACCGTGAGCGGGGCCAGCGGCGCGTCGAGCAGGAACACCGCGCGGGTGCCGCCGTCGACGGGTGCCGAGTAGTACGGGGAGCGTCCGGTGAGCTCGACCGCGACGCCGCCGATCGTGTGCGCCGCGCGGGCGATCCAGTCCGCGTCGCCCGAGGCATCGGCGGGGAACGGGACCTCGGGGGTGGTGAGCTCGGCGATCCCGTGCTGCTCGCCGTAGGCGCGGAGCTGTGCCGCGACGCCCTGGGGGTCGCCCTGCGGGTGCGCCCACGCCCACAGCAGCGAGCGCGGACCGGGGGCGATCGTGGCGATGAGGTGCGCGCGGGTCACGAGCTGCCGGGTCGGGTCGGCGTTCGCGGTGAAGGTCAGGGTCCCCGCAGCGAGATCGGCGTCCCACCGGTGCTCGCCGAGTGCGTCGGCGGCCGCGGAGAGGGCGTCCTGGCGGAGCGCGGTGAAGAGAGCGGCACGGTCGGCGAGGGGCTGCAGCGGTGGGAAGGTCATGCTCACAGTCTCGCCGGGATTGCTATGAATCCGCCACTCCCGCGCGCTCCGTGACGGCCGCCGCGGGGCGCCCCATCCGCCACACCGCGGGGACGAGCAGCGTCACCAGGGCGATCGCGGCGTAGAGGACGGCGGAGGTGGTGAGCACGGTGGCCGGTTCCGCGTGCGTCACCAGCCAGCCGTACACGAGCGTGCCGATGGGCATCACGACGAAGCTGCCGAGCATGTCGTAGCTCGCGACCCGCGAGAGCTTCTCGCCGGGGATGTTCTCCATCATCGCGAGGTTCCAGCCGGTCGCGAAGACCTCGGCCCCGGCCCCGGCCACGAACGCGGCCATCGCGAGCAGCACCACGGCCGGGTGCACGCCGAGGAGGGTGAGCGGCAGGGCGAACACCGCCATCCCGATCATCCCGTAGCGCAGGGGGCGGCGGAGCGGGAACCACATCAGCAACAGGGTCATCACCAGGACCCCCGCGCCCTCCGCGCTCACGACCCACCCCCAGCCGGAGATGCCGAGGCGATCGTCGTTCTTCGCGATGTAGGGGCCGACGACGCCCCAGGCTCCGACGTGGATCGCGTTCATGATCATGAAGGCCAGCACGATCGTCCACAGCCAGGAGCGGCTCCAGAACTCGCGCCAGCCCACCCGGAGGTCGTGGAACATCGTGGTGCCGCCGGAGGCCGCAGGCGGCGGGAGCTTCACGAGGGCGAGGACCGGGATCGCGAGCAGCCAGCCGGCCGCCTGGACGACCATGGCCCACGCGGGTCCCGCGGTCGCGACCAGGACGCCCGCGATGACCGGCCCGCCGATCGTGACCGCCGAGCGGACGAACGACAGCATCGCGTTCGCCTGCTGGAGGTGCGCGGGAGTGGTCAGCTGCGGGATGATGCCCTGCATCGCCGGGAGCACGAACGCGGACGAGGCGCCGTTGATCGCGGACAGCACCGCGAGGAGCGGGACCGTAGCCGTGCCGGTGAACAGCAGAGCGGCCATCGCCCCGACCGACAGGATGTCCACGACGTAGCAGGACTGGATGATGAGGGCGCGGGGGAGGCGGTCGGCGACGACCCCTCCGAACAGGACGAACACGATGTTGCTGATCGTGAAGGCCGCGAGCACGATCGAGAGCGAGCGGGCGTCGTTGTCGATCTCGAGCACCGCGAACGCCAGGGCGATGGCCGACATCGAGCCGGTGACGAGCGTCAGGGCGCGCGCGAGGAAGAACCACCGGAAGTTGCGGTCCTGCATCGCCGCCAGTCTGTGCACCGGCTCATCCTTCCCGGCCGCTTCGAATCGCGCAAATGGCCCCATTCCGGCCGCGGATGGAGCCAGGTGCGCGACTCGAAGTCAGTAGCTGGGGCGGCCGGGGGCGTCGGAGCGGGGGAGGAAGCGGGCGGCGAGGGCCTCGGAGGCACGGGCGAGGAGGGCGACGTCGGCGCCGACGGCCACGAAGTCGGCACCCGCCGCGAGATATGCGTCGGCGGCGGAGGGGTCGAAGGCGTTCACGCCCACCGGCTTCCCGGCGGCGCGGACCGCGGCGAACACCGACTCGACGGCGGCGACCACGTCCGGATGCGTCTGCTGTCCGAGCAGGCCCATCGACGCGGACAGGTCGGAGGGGCCGACGAACACCGCGTCCACTCCGTCCACCGCGGCGATGTCGGCGGCGGCCTCGACCCCCGCGGCCGTCTCGATCTGCACCGTCAGCGACACGTGCTGCGCGGACTCCTGCAGGTACCGGTCGACGCGGTTCCAGCGAGCGCTGCGGGCCAGGGCGCTGCCGACCCCGCGGACGCCCTCGGGGGGATACCGCGTCGCGGCCACGGCGGCCCTGGCCTCGTCGGCGGACGACACCATCGGCACGATGAGGTTCTGCGCGCCGAGGTCGAGCACCTGCTTGATCGCGACCGCATCGTTGAAGGGCACCCGGACGAGCGGGGTGACCGGATAGGCCGCGACCGCCTGGAGCTGGGTCAGCACGGACTCGAGCGTGTTCGCCGAGTGCTCCATGTCGATGAGCAGCCAGTCCAGCCCGGACCCCGCGGCGACCTCGGCGAGCAGCGGGCTGCCGGAGCACACCCACATGCCGACGAAGGGGCGGTCGGACGCGGCGAGCTGCTCACGGAAGGACGGATCTAGACGAAGCGGCATGTGATAGTCCCCATCGGTCCGTAGTCGCACAGCACCTCGTCGCCGCGCGACACCCACATCGGGCGTGTGAACGATCCTGCCAGGATGATCTCGCCCGCCTCCAGACGCGCGCCGTGCTGATGGAACTTGTTCGCGAGCCAGGCGACTCCGGTGGCGGGGTGGCCGAGCACACCTGCGGCGACACCGGTCTCCTCGATCTCCCCGTTGCGGGAGAGCACGCCGGGGACCCACCGCAGGTCGATCTCGTCCGGGCGCTTGCGCACCGTCCCCAGCACCATCGCCCCGTAGGCGGCGTTGTCGCTGATGGTGTCGACGATCGTGCGGCCCTCGAGCTCGATGTGCGAGTTCAGCACCTCGAGGGCCGGCACGGCGTAGTCGATCGCGGCGAGGGCGTCGTCCAGCGTGCAGTCGGGGCCCTCCAGGGGCTCCTTGAGCACGAAGGCGAGCTCGACCTCGATGCGGACGTTGGAGAAGTGATCGGTGGGGATCTCCGCGCCGGACTCGTACACGGTGTCGTCGAACATGACGCCGTAGTCGGGTTCGGTGATCCCCGTCGCCTGCTGCATGGCCTTCGACGTCAGACCGATCTTGCGGCCCACGAGCCGACGTCCGGCCGCGACCTGCGAGTCCCGCCACACGCCCTGGATGGCGTACGAGTCCTCCACGGTCGCCTCGGGGTATCGCGCGGTGATGCGCGGGATCACCCCGTGGGTGCGGTCGGCCTCGGCGAGCTCCGCCGCGATCTGCGCGATCGTCTCCTCAGACAGCATCCGTGACCCCTAGAGCTGGTGGCCGAGCTTGTACTCGCCCTGCTTGTACTCGGGCATCGAGGTCTCGCCCTCGTCCGCGCGGGTGTAGGAGAAGCCGTCGGCGCCGATCGTCACGGCCATCTCGCTGGAGTCCGTGCGGGCGATCACCGGCTGCGGGTTGCCGTCGAGGTCGAGCACGAGCGAGGCGTCGGTGTACCAGGAGGGGACGACGGGGGTACCCCACCAGTCACGGCGCTGGTTGTCGTGCACGTCCCAGGTGACGACAGGGTTGTCGGGGTCACCGGTGTAGTAGTCCTGCGTGTAGATCTCCACGCGGTGGCCATCGGGGTCGCGCAGATAGAGGTAGAACGCGTTGGAGACGCCGTGCCGGCCGGGGCCGCGCTCGATGGCGTCGGAGCGGCGCAGCGCCCCGAGCTTGTCGCAGATCGCGAGGATGTTGTGCTTCTCGTGCGTGGCGAAGGCGACGTGGTGCATGCGCGGACCGTCGCCGCCCGTCGCCGCGGTGTCGTGCACGGTGGGCTTGCGGCGCATCCACGCGGCGTACACGGTGCCCTCGTCGTCCTGGATGTCCTCGGTCACGCGGAAACCGAGGTCCTGGTAGTGGCGCACCGCGCGCGGCACGTCAGGGGTGACCTGGTTGAAGTGGTCGAGGCGCACGAGCTCGCCGGGCGTGTGCAGGTCGTATCGCCAGGACAGGCGCTCCACGTGCTCGGTGGCGTAGAAGAACTCGTACGGGAAGCCGAGCGGGTCGACGACGCGCACCGAGTCGCCGATGCCCTTCACGAAGCCGTTCTCCTGCCGACGGACGTCGCAGCCGAGCTCCGTGTAGAACTCCACGGCACGGTCGAGGTCCTCCGCGGCGCGCACCCGGTACGAGAACGCGGCGACCGCGGCGATCGGCCCCTGACGCAGCACGAGGTTGTGGTGGATGAACTCCTCGGTCGAGCGCAGGTAGATCGCCTCGTCGTCCTCCTCGGTCACGTACAGGCCCAGGATGTCGACGTAGAACTGGCGCGAGGCGGCCAGGTCGGTCACGACGAGTTCCATGTACGCGCACCGCAGGATGTCCGGCGGGGTGCTCTTCGGCGTCGCGACGGGGTTGTCGCTCTGGATCGGTGCCTCCTGGCTCACGTAGTAGCCGGAGGAGGTGAGGGTCTTGGCGGTCTTATCGGTCATGTCAGCGTCCTTGCTTGTGTCCGGGGGCGTCAGTTCTTGCCGAACGTCGGGTTGTGCGGGGTCGAGGCGAGCGTGATGTGCACGCTCTGCTGGTCGGTGTAGAAGTCGATGGAGCGGTAGCCGCCCTCGTGGCCGAGGCCCGACGCCTTCACGCCGCCGAAGGGCGTGCGCAGGTCGCGGACGTTGTTGCTGTTCAGCCACACCATCCCGGCCTCGACGGACTGCGCGAACGTGTGGGCGCGCTTGAGGTCGTTCGTCCAGATGTAGGCCGCGAGGCCGTACTTCGTGTTGTTCGCGAGCGCCAGCGCCTCCTCGTCGGAGTCGAACGGGGTGATCGCGACGACCGGGCCGAAGATCTCCTCCTGGAAGATGCGGGCGTCGGGGGCCACGTCGGCGAACACCGTCGGGGCGACGAAGTTCCCCTCCTCGAAGCCCTCGGGGCGACCGCCGCCGGCGACGAGGCGGCCCTCGGTCTTGCCGATCTCGACGTAGGACATCACCTTGTCGTAGTGCTCGGGGTGCACGAGCGCGCCGACCTCGGTCTCGGGGTCGTGCGGGTAGCCGACCTTGACGCGCTGCGCCTGCGCGGCATAGCGCTCCACGAACTCGTCGTAGATCGAGCGCTCCACGATGATGCGGGAGCCGGCGGTGCAGCGCTCGCCGTTGAGGGAGAAGACGCCGAAGATCGTGGCGTCGACGGCGGCCTCCAGGTCGGCGTCCGCGAAGACCACGGCGGGCGACTTGCCGCCGAGCTCCATCGACAGGCCCTTGAGGAACGGGGCGGCGTTGCCGAAGATGATCTGTCCCGTGCGGCTCTCGCCGGTGAAGGAGATGAGCGGCACGTCGGGGTGCTTCACCAGGGCGTCGCCGGCGTCTTCACCGAGACCGTTGACGAGGTTGAAGACGCCCTGCGGAAGCCCGGCCTCCTCGAAGATGCCCGCCCACAGCGAGGCGGAGAGGGGCGTGAACTCGGCCGGCTTGAGGACGACCGTGTTGCCGGTCGCGAGCGCGGGCCCGAGCTTCCACGACTCCAGCATGAACGGCGTGTTCCAGGGGGTGATGAGTCCCGCGACACCGATCGGCTTGCGGTTGACGTAGTTCATCTGCTTGCCGGGCACCTTGAAGGCGTCGTCGGCCTGCGCGACGATCAGGTCGGCGAAGAAGCGGAAGTTCTCGGCGGCGCGGCGGGCCTGGCCCAGGGCCTGCGTGATCGGCAGGCCGGAGTCGTAGGACTCCAGCTCCGCGAGGCGGGCGTCGCGCGACTCCACGATGTCGGCGATCCGGTGCAGCACGCGCGAGCGCTCGCGGGGGAGCATGCGCGGCCATGGACCCTCGTCGAAGGCGCGCTTGGCGGCGGCGACGGCCCGCTCGATGTCGGCCTTCTTGCCGGCGGCTGCCGTCGTGTAGGTCTGGTTCGTCACCGGGTCGAGCACGTCGAACGTGTCGCCGTCGATCGAGTCGACGAAAGCGCCGTCGATGTAGTGCTGGATGTGGTCGGGCAGGTCGGCGGGGATACGGGAGTCGGTCATGATGCTTCTCCTTCGGCGGGGACGGAACGGGTGTGCAGGGCGTCGAGGAACGCGTCCCTCGTGCGCCACCGGTGGTTGCGGGCGGCGAGCTCGATCTCCAGCGGCTCGGCGCCGTCGCGGATGAGCTCGAGGATCTGGGTGTGCTCGTCGACCGAGTGGTGGGCGCGGCCGGGCACGTAGGCGAAGGTCGAGTCGCGGATGCCGGACAGACGGGCCCAGCCGCGGTGCACGAGGTCGAGCAGGTGCGGGTTGGGGCAGGGCTCGAACAGCACGGAGTGGAACTGCCGGTTGAGCTCGGTGAACGTGTGCGGGTCGAAGTGGTCGAGCAGGCGGCTCATGCGCTCGTTGACCTCCGCGGCCTGCGCGAGCGCGTCCGCATCGAGCAGGGGAGCGGACAGCGCGGTCGCCGCCCCTTCGACGAGTCCGAGCGTCTGCATGGTGTGCGCGTACTCGCCCTCGTCCACGAGGGTCACCCGGGCGCCGACGTTGCGCTCGAAGGTCACGAGCCCCTCGGCCTCCAGGCGGCGGATCGCCTCGCGCACCGGGACCACGCTCATGCCCAGCTCCTCGGCGATCGGCCCGAGGACCAGACGGTAGCCGGGACCGTAAGTGTGCGCCGAGATGCGCGCGCGGATCCAGGCGTACGCCTGCTCCGACTTGCTGGCGCTCTCGACCGTGCTCACTTCCGCTCCGCTCCGGTGCCGGTCGCCTGCTCGTAGCGGGCGCGCCATTCGGCGTTCATCGGGAACAGGCCGTCAACCGGGTGTCCGGCGGCGACCTGCTCGGCGATCCAGGCGTCCTCGATCTCCTGGGCCACGGCGTCGGCGGCGACCTCGGCGGCGAGAGCCGGCGGGATCACGATCACACCGTCGCTGTCGCCGACGATGATGTCGCCGGGCTGCACGGTGGCACCGCCGCACGAGATCGTCACGTCGACGTCCCACGGCACGTGCTTGCGGCCGAGTACGGACGGGTGCGCGCCCTGGGAGAAGACCGGCAGTCCGATCTCGGCGACGGCCTGGAAGTCGCGGACGCCGCCGTCGGTCACCACGCCCGCCGCACCGCGGGTCTGCGCGCGCAGGGCGAGGATGTCGCCGAGCGTGCCGGTGGTCGCGTCGCCGCGGGCCTCGATGACGATGATCTCGCCCTCGGCCACGGCGTCGAACGCGCGCTTCTGGGCGTTGTACCCGCCTCCGTGGCTCCGGAAGAGATCCTCGCGGAACGGCACGAAGCGCAGGGTCTTCGCGGTGCCGACGATCTTCGTGTCCGGGAGGTTCGCAGAGACACCGTCGATGAAGCAGGAGTGGTGTCCGCGCTTGCGCAGCTGTGCCGAGAGGCCGGCGGTGGGGGCTTCGAGAAGCTGGGCGCGGAGCTCGGGGGTGAGCGTGGGCGCGGTGTCCTCGGCGGGCAGGCCCGCGGCCTCGCGGGAGCCCCAGGCCTCGGTGCGCTGGAGGTCGTCGACGGCGGGGAGCGAACCGAGGTCGCCGTCGAAGGGGACATCGCCCTGCGTGACCGTCGTGATCAGGCGGCCCGACGTGGGAGCGCCGGGGGCGTCCGGGGCGTCGACCTCGATCTCGACCACGTCGCCGGGGACGATGACCGAGGATCCTGCGGGAGTGCCGGTGAGGATCACGTCGCCGGTCTCCAGCGTGAAGTGCTGGGAGAGGTCGGCGACGAGCTGGGCCAGCGGGAAGATGAGGCCCGCGGTGGTGTCGTCCTGGCGGAGCTCGCCGTTCACCCAGGCGCGCACGCGGAGGGCCGCCGGGTCGACCGTGCGGGCGTCGATCAGCTCCGGACCGAGCGGGGTGTACCCGTCGCCGCCCTTGGAGCGGACGTTGGAGCCCTTGTCGTTCGCGCGCAGATCGTAGAGGCCGAGGTCGTTCGAGGCGGTCACCCACTGCACGTGATCCCAGGCGTCGGCGAGGGCGACCCGGCGGGCCGGGGCGCCGATGATCAGCGCGATCTCCCCCTCGAACGCGAGCAGTTCGGTGCCGGCGGGGCGCTCGACGGTGCCGCCGGAGGCGCCGACCGAGCTGGCCGGCTTGAAGAAGTAGGAGGGGTGGGCGGGGCGTCGACCACGCTGGTCGGCCCGCGAGGCGTAGCTCAGGTGGATCGCGATGATCTTCCCAGGGCGGGCGATTGTGTCCGTCACGGATGCGCCTCCTCGCGCTCGTCAGGACGCGTTGTGCGTCGTATCCGAAATCATATATCATCGTCTCACCCCTCGGCAAGCAGATCGGATTCACGTCCGTGCGCGCCGTGACAACGCGGTCACAAGCACAAAGGAGACACCCCATGAGCGGGCAGTCACAGGATGGGTTCACACCCACCGGAACCATCGCGACGGCGGCCGACCGGCGTCGTGTCGTCTTCGCCACCGTCGTCGGGACCACCGTCGAGTGGTACGACTTCTTCATCTACGCCACGGCGGTCGGGCTCGTCTTCGGACAGCTCTTCTTCGCGCCGCTCGGCGCCAACAGCGCTCTCGTCGGCTTCGCCACGGTCGGCGTGAGCTTCCTCTTCCGGCCCCTCGGCGCGTTCCTCGCGGGCCACTACGGCGACAAGCTCGGCCGCAAGGCCGTGCTGATGTGGACGCTGATCCTCATGGGTGCCGCGACCGCCCTGATCGGTCTGCTCCCCACCTACGAGACCATCGGCGTGATGGCGCCGATCCTCCTGGTGCTGCTGCGCATCGTGCAGGGCATCTCGGCCGGCGGCGAGTGGGGCGGCGCGGTGCTGATGGCCGTCGAGCACGCCCCCCGCAAGAAGCGCGGCATCTTCGGCGCCTCCCCGCAGATCGGCGTGCCGCTCGGCCTGCTGCTGGCGTCGGGCGTCATGGCGCTGATGACCGCGATCGCTCCGGGAGACCAGTTCCTCGCCTGGGGCTGGCGCGTGCCGTTCCTGCTCAGCGTCGTGCTGATCCTCGTGGGTTACTACGTCCGCCGTCGCGTGGAGGAGAGCCCGGTGTTCGCCGAGCTCGCCGAGCGCAAGGAGAAGGCGAAGATGCCGATCGTGCAGCTCTTCCGCAAGCACCTGCTGCTCGTCATCATCGCGGCCCTCGTCTTCGCCGGGAACAACGCCGTGGGCTACATGACCACCGGCGGCTACATCCAGGGCTACGCCACGAACCCCGACGGACCCATCGGGCTCGAGCGCGGGCCGGTGCTGTGGGCCGTCACCGGATCGGCCGTGACCTGGCTGCTGACCACGCTGCTGGCCGGCTGGGTGTCGGATCGCATCGGCCGTCGCACGACCTACCTCATCGGCTGGGTGCTCCAGCTCGTCGGCGTGTTCACGCTGTTCCCGCTCGTCAACACCGGCGAGGTGGGGCTGCTGTTCGCGGGCCTCGCGATCCTCACGATCGGCCTCGGCTTCACCTACGGGCCGCAGGCGGCGCTGTACACCGAGCTGTTCCCCGCGAGCATCCGGTTCTCCGGTGTCTCCATCTCCTACGCGATCGGCGCGATCGCCGGTGGCGCCTTCGCGCCCACCATCGCGACGTTCATCGTCGATCAGACCGGCTCCACCGAGGCGGTCACCTGGTACCTCGCAGGCATGACGCTCCTCGGTCTCGTCGCCACGCTCCTGCTGCGCGACCGGTCGGGCATCCCGCTCGGTCCGGACCACGAGGAGGAGCAGTCCGTCAGCCCGATCCGCGGGCTCGCGAAGGTCTGACCCGGCGATCCGAGAGCGCACGTCCCTGAGGGGGCGTGCGCTCTCGTGCGTTCCGGCTCAGCCCTCGAGGGCTGAGCGGATGAGGTCGGCGGAACGCTGGAGTCGCGCGGCGATCTCCCCGTCGTCCAGGTCGGTGGCCACGTGCACGACCGCGATCGCGGCAGGACGCTGGCCGCGCAGACGCAGCGGGACGGCGACGGACTGCACCGTGGGGATGACCTCGTCGTGGCTCGTGGCATAGCCGCGTGCGGCGGCGGTGTCGATGTCGGCGCGCAGGGCGGGGGAGATGCCGACGGGCACCTCCGCCGGGTCGAGCTGCGCGAGGATCGCCTTCCCGGGAGCGCCGACCGTGACGGAGTGCCGCGCGCCGGGGCGCTGGGCGACGCTCGCGACGGCGTGCCGCGGTTCGACGCTGGCGAGGGTGATGCACTCGGCGCCATCGAGGACGGCGAGGAAGCAGGTCATGCCGAGCTCGTTCGCGATGGCGGTCAGCTCCGGCAACGCCTCTGCCTGGAGGTCGTGGGCGACGCCGGCGGCGAGAGCGGCCATGCGGGCGCCGAGGCTCACGGCGCCGCTCGCATCGCGGGTCACGAGGCCGTGATCCTCGAGCGTGCGCAGGAGACGGTAGGCGATGGACCGGTGCACGTCGAGGCGCCCCGCGATGACGTCGATGGTCAGCGCGCCGCGGGCGTCGGCGAGCGCCTCGAGGATGCGGATGCCGCGACTGAGCGTCTGCGACGCGGGGGCGGCGGGGCGCTCGGGCATGGCTCTCCTTGCGATGCGCGAGGCACCGGTCTAGGCTGTGTTCAATAGTAGAACACTGTGTTCGAATATAGAACACCGTGTTCCTGGACGCAACACCCGACGAAGACGTCCGGAAGGAATCGACGACGATGCAGTTCCACCACCACGGCTATGTGTCCGGAGACCCGCGCGTGCAGGACGCCGCCGGCACCGGGATCGACCGCCCCGCCGCCCTGCCCGACGAGGTCGACGTCCTCATCGTCGGCTCCGGGCCCGCGGGCATGCTGCTCGCGGCACAGATGTCGCAGTACCCCGACATCACCACCCGCATCATCGAGAAGCGCGAGGGCCGCCTCGTCCTCGGGCAGGCCGACGGCATCCAGCCCCGCAGCGTGGAGACCTTCCAGGCATTCGGCTTCGCCGAGCGCATCATCGCCGAGGCCTACAACATCGGCTGGATGAACTTCTGGGGCCCCGATCCCGAGCACCCCGATCAGATCGTGCGGACCACCCGCACCGCCGACTACGCCTACGACATCTGCGAGTTCCCGCACCTCATCGTCAACCAGGCGCGCGTGCTCGACTACTTCGCCGAGGCGGCGGCCGACGGTCCCGGCCGGATCGTGCCGGACTACGGCGTGGAGTTCCTCGGGCTCACCGTGCACGAGGAGGGCGAGTACCCGGTCGAGGTGCACGTTCGGCACGTCGGTGACGCAGAGGAGCGCGTGGTCCGGGCGAAGTACGTGGTGGGCTGCGACGGCGCCAGGAGCGGCGTGCGGCAGGCGATCGGCCGCACACACGTGGGTGCGAGCGCCGCACACGCCTGGGGCGTCATGGACGTGCTCGTCAACACCGACTTCCCGGACTGGCGCACCAAGTGCGCGATCAACTCCAAGGCCGGCAACATCCTGCACATCCCGCGGGAGGGCGGCTACCTCAGCCGCATGTACATCGATCTCGGCGAGGTCGCCGCGGACGACGACCACCGCGTGCGCCAGACGCCCATCGAGGAGATCATCCGGCGCGCCAACGCGATCCTCCACCCCTACACGCTCGATGTGAAGCAGGTGGCCTGGCACAGCGTCTACGAAGTGGGCCACCGTGTGACGGACGGCTTCGACGACGTCGACCCCGGCGTCGATCGCAGCCCGCGGGTCTTCCTCACCGGCGACGCCTGCCACACGCACAGCGCCAAGGCCGGCCAGGGCATGAACGTGTCGATGCAGGATGGCTTCAATCTCGGCTGGAAGCTCGGTTCCGTGCTGAGCGGCCGTGCCCCCGAGGCGCTGCTCGCCACGTACGGCGCCGAGCGTCGTCCCGTCGCGCAGCAGCTCATCGACTTCGACCGCGAGTGGTCCAGCCTCATGGCCCGCAAGCCGGAGGAGATCTCCGACCCGAACGAGCTGGCCACGTACTACCTCGCGACGGCGGAGTTCCCCTCCGGTTTCATGACCCAGTACACGTCCTCCATGATCACCGGCACCGACGCCCATCAGGAGCTCGCGGTCGGCTACCCGCTGGGCAAGCGCTTCAAGTCGGCGGAGGTCGTGCGGGTCGGGGACGGCAACGTCGTCCACCTCGGGCACCATGCGAAGGCCGACGGCCGCTGGCGGGTCTACGCCTTCGGCGACCGGACCGGGGAGGCGCTCGCCGCGTGGGCGGAGGAGGCGGCGCCGGTGTTCGCGCGGTTCACCCCGGCTGACGCTGACGCCGACGCCGTGTTCGACGTGAAGGCCGTGTACCAGCAGCCCTTCGAGGAGGTCGAGGTCACGACGACGCCCGAGCTCTTCCAGCCGAAGACCGGCCCGCTCGGACTCACCGACTGGGAGAAGGTCTACGCCGCGGGCCCGAGCAAGTGGTGCGAGACGGACATCTTCGAGGCGCGGGAGCTGTCCCGCGACGGCGTCGTGATCGTCGTGCGTCCGGACCAGTACGTCGCCGCGATCCTCCCGCTGGACGGCGTGGACGAGCTGGCGAAGTTCCTGGACGGGGCGCTGCTGCCGGCGCGCTGACCCTCAGCATGACACGTGTCATGCCGAGGAGATGACACCGCCCTCCGGACAGCCGCGCGCTCCGGCGCGAGGCTGGAGGCATGAACGAGACATCCGTGCAGGAGGCGGCACCGCGCGTCGCGTCGTCCTCCGCGTCCCCCGCCGTCGATGACAGACCCGTGGCGCTGGAGCTGATCGACCTGCGCAAGCACTTCGGCAGCGGCGAGCGCCGCGTGCCGGCCGTCGACGGTGTCGACCTCTCCATCCGGCGCGGCGAGGTGGTCGCCCTGCTCGGCCCCAACGGCGCGGGCAAGACCACCACACTCGACATGCTCCTCGGGCTCACCGCCCCCAGCAGCGGGACCGTGCGCGTGCTCGGGGCGGCTCCGGAGCGGGCCACCGCGAACGGGGCCATCGGAGCCGTGCTGCAGACCGGGGGGCTGCTCGGCGACCTCACCGTCGGCGAGACCGTGCGGCTGATCGCCTCGCTCTACGGGCGGGAAGCCCTCGCACGCGTGCCGGAGGTGATGCGCCGTGCCGACCTCGCCGGTCTCGCGCGCCGCCGGGTGTCCAAGTGCTCGGGCGGCGAGCAGCAGCGCGTGAAGTTCGCGCTCGCGATGATCTCCGATCCCGACATCCTCGTGCTCGATGAGCCGACCGCCGGTATGGACGTCACCGCGCGGCGCCACTTCTGGGACGTGATGCGTGCCGACGCGGACGCCGGGCGCACGATCGTGTTCGCCACGCACTATCTGGAGGAGGCGGAGCAGTTCGCCCGCCGCACGGTGGTCATGCATCGGGGCACCGTCGTCGCGGACGCGCCCACCGCCCTGCTCCGCGCGAGCCTGGGCGAGCGCACGGTCTCGGCCACCGTGCCCGCCGTGTCGGACGCGCTGGTCGCCGCGCTGACCGCCGCGGAGGGCGTGACGGGCGTGCGCATCGACGGGGACCGCCTCAGCCTCCGCGCCACCGACTCCGACGCCGCCGCCCGCCTGCTGCTCGACGGGGGAGCGCACGACCTGGAGATCGCCGCCCCCACGCTCGAGACCGCCTTCACCGCCCTCACGGAGGACTGACATGACCACGACCGTCTCGCCCACCATGCTGCGCATCGAGGGGCTGCGCCAACTGCGCAACCCCTACACGCTCGCCTTCACCCTCGCCATGCCCGTGGCCATGTACCTGCTCTTCGGTGCGGGCATGGGGTACGGCACGCTCTCTGCCGGCAACGGCAACGTCTCCTTCTACGTGATGGTCTCGATGGCGGCCTACGGCGCCGCGGTGGCGATGAGCTCGCTCACCTCGCTCGCGGCCACCGAGGCCCAGCAGGGGTGGGGAAGGCAGCTCGCGATGACGCCGCTGACGACCACCGGCTACGCCCTGACGAAGCTGCTCACCGCCGTGTCGTTCGCGGCGCTCGCCCTCGTCGCGGTGTTCGTCGCCGGGCTGCTCACCGGCGCGGAGGCGGACGGCGCCTGGCGCTGGGTCGTGACCGCCGCCCTCATCCTCGGCATCGGCCTCATGTTCGGCCTCTACGGGCTCGGGGTCGGCCTGTTCTTCGGCTCCGACTCCGCCGCCGCGCTCGCGTCCATCTCGATGACCTTCTTCGCCTTCTTCGGCAACGTGTTCATGCCGCTCGACGGCGTCATGCTCGACATCGCCCGGTTCACCCCGTTGTACGGCTTCGTCGCCCTGAGCCGGTGGCCGCTCACGGAGGGCGTGCTGACGACGGGGCAGACGGATGAGCTGTGGATGCTGCTCCTCAACGTCGCGGTCTGGCTCGTCGTCTTCGCGGTGCTGGTGACGATGGGCGTGCGGCGTTCACGGTCACGGCGGTGAGCGCCCCGGCGCGACAGTAGGTTGGACGGATGACGATGCAGGAGGGCCGGGAGGCGGACGCCCGATCCGGGACGGGCAAGGACCCCTGGGCACGGTTCGGCTGGCTGATGGCCGTCGTCTGGCTCGTGTTCCTGGTCTACCCGGTCCTCGCGCTGCTCGCCTCCGCCGCTCCGCCGGCGTGGGTCGTCACGGGATGGGTGGCGCTGGTCGCGTTCATCGTCCTCTATGTGACGGGGTTCATGCACGGCATGCGCGGCGGAGGCGGCCTCGGTCGCACCCCCTCGCGGCGACAGTGGATCACGTTCGCCGCGCTCATCGCCTGCGCGCTGGTCACGATCCCGGCGGTGGGCGGGTCGGCGCTGAGCTTCCTGCCGTTCATCATGTCGTTCGCCTCGTACGGACTGACCCGTGCCTGGCACTGGATCACGACCATCGCCGCGCTCGTGGTGGCGGCCGGCTGCGTCTTCCTCATCCCCGACAACCTCTCCTACCTGTCCGTCCTCGCGATCGTCGCCCTCCTCGGCGTCGTGAACACGGTCTCGACCTGGCTCATCGTGCGCTCGGCGGAGGCGGAGCAGCTGGGTAGGGAGCTGGCGACCAGCGAGGGGCGGGAGGCTGTGGCGCGCGACGTGCACGACCTCATCGGCCACTCGCTGACGGTCGTCGGACTCAAGGCACAGCTCGTGCGGCGGCTGATGGACTCCGACCCGGAGCGCGCCAAGGCCGAACTCGCCGACATCGAACGTCTGACCGCGGAGGCCATCGCCGGAGTGCGGCAGACCGTCGCCGGTGCGCGGGCGACGACCCTCGTCGAGCAGCTCGCCTCGACCGAGGACTCGCTGCGCGCCGCGGACATCGCGCTCGTCGTGGACGGGACCCCGGACGCCCTCTCGCCGGTCCAGGCGATCACGGCGAGCTGGATCCTCCGCGAGGCGACGACCAACACGCTGCGGCACTCCGGTGCCGCGGCCGTCCGTGTGCGCATCGCTCCGGGCGTGCTCACCGTGGAGGACGACGGTGTCGGGCCTGCGTCCGGGACCGGGCATCGCGAGGGCAACGGCATCCGGGGGATGCGGGAGCGCGCGGCGGCGGCGGGCGCCGGATTCGCCGTGCGGCCGGGCGAGGCGGCGGGCACGCTGGTGGAGGTGACGTGGTGACCGCGGCCCCGATGGTTCCGATCCGGCTGCTCATCGCCGACGACCAGGCACTCGTGCGCGGGGCGCTCGGGGCCCTTCTCGACCTGGAGCCGGATCTCCAGGTGCAGGGCCTGGCAGCGGACGGCGCGGAGGCGCTGCGCCTGGCGGAGGAGCTGCAGCCGGACGTGTGTCTGATGGACATCCAGATGCCGAGGGTGGACGGCGTCGAGGCGACGACGCGGATCCGCGCGGTCAGTCCGCAGACGCGCGTGCTCGTGGTGACCACGTTCGCACGACCCGGATACCTGCGCGCGGCGCTCGACGCCGGGGCGAGCGGGTTCGTGGTGAAGGACACCCCGGCCGAGGAGCTCGCCGCGGCCGTGCGCCGCGTGCACGCCGGACTCCGAGTGCTCGATCCGAAACTCGCCGAGGAGAGCCTGTTCGAGGGAGCCAACCCGCTGAGCGACCGGGAGCGGCAGGTGCTGCGGCTCGCCGCCGACGGACGATCCGCGGCGGCCATCGCGGCGGAGGTGTTCCTGTCGGCGGGCACCGTGCGCAACCACCTCTCCGCCGCGATCGGCAAGACCGGTGCCGAGAACCGGGCGCAGGCGGTGCGGATCGCGTCCGATAAGGGCTGGCTCTGACTCCTCTGGCGGGTGTCGGAGGCCGCGCGTACTGTGAGGGCCGACGGGTGACGGAGCCCGACAGGAGGAGTGCGTGATGGACTGGAAGATCGAACTCATCTTCGTCCCGGTCAGCGATGTCGACCGGGCGAAGGACTTCTACGTGAAGATCGGTTTCAACGCCGACCACGACCATGTGCCGTACGAGGGGCTGCGCTTCGTGCAGATGACGCCGCCGGGATCGGCCTGCTCGATCGCCTTCGGCACGGGGCTGACCACCGGCTTGGAGCCGGGGCAGCAGAACACCATCCAGGTGGTCGTCCCCGACGCCGACGAGGCTCTCGCGCACCTGCGCGGCCTCGGCGTGGAGGCGGAGGGCGTGGACGAGCAGGACTGGGGGCGCTTCGTGCGCTTCGACGACCCCGATGGCAACACCTGGACCCTGCAGGAGCTCCCGGACTACAGCGCCCAGGGGTGACGACTCGGGGTCCGGTTCGGGCTCCGGTTCGGGTTCCGGGTTCGGGTTCCGGGGTCTGGTTCGGGTTCCGGGGTCTGGTTCCGGTTCGGGTTCCGGGGTCTGGTTCGGGTTCCGATTCGGGTTCCGGGGTTCGGTTCGGGTTCCGGATGCACGATGGCGGGGCGGGTGCACGACCAGGGGCTGAGGTTGGTCCTGCAGGCGGAATCGGCTCGTGCAGATGTTCCGGTGCCCGGGAAGGCGGGGCTCGAGTCGGATGACGGGTGCGCGAGGCGGGCGCGGGTGCACGACCCGGGGAGGGTTTCGGTCGTGCAGACGGAGCCGGGTCGTGCAGACGGAGCCGGGTCGTGCCGGTGAGACCGTGCCGTAGGAGCGAGGTACCGGGTGCTGTGACGGATGCACGATCCGGGGACGGATGCACGGCCGGGCGAGGGCTGTGGTCGCGCAGACGGAACCGCGTCGTGCGGGTGACCGCGCGTGCCTCGTGCTCGGTCTCTCGAGTCCGAGGAGTCTGCGGCCGGGGTCAGGGGAGGCGGGTGGCTCCGCCCGAGACGACGAGGCCTCCGGTGGACGGGATCGCGACGCGGAGTTCGCTCGGGCGACCGACGTGGGCGCCCTGATGGATGCGGACGGTGTCGCCCGGATAGCCCTGGGCGCGGAGGTAGGCGCCGACCGAAGCGGCCGCGGACCCTGTCGCCGGATCCTCCGTGATGCGCCCCACGGGGAAGAGGTTGCGGGCCTGGATCTCGGCAGGATCCTCGGCGTGCAGCACCGTCACCGTGCCGTGCCAGCCCCGCGCGCGCATGAGGGCCGCCACGTCGGCGGGGGAGAAACGGAACTGGTGGAAGAGCTCCCGGTCGGCGACGAAGACGATCGGATGCCAGTTGCCCGCGAACGCCTCGCGGACCGGGAAGCGCGGGTCGACATCGGCCGGCTCCATCCCCAGCAGCGCGAGGAGGCGGTCACGCACGACGGGGTCGAGGTCGCGCACCTCCGGCTCGACGCTCGTGAACGACACCGTGACCCGGCCGTCCGCGTCCGCGAAGGACTCCATCGACACGTCTCCGGCCGCGGTCTCGAACACGACCGCCCCGGGACCCTGCCGTTCCGCGAGGGCGACCGCCGTCGCGACCGTCGCATGACCGCAGAACGGCACCTCCGCGGCAGGCGACCAGTACCGCACCCGGAAGCGGGAGCCGTCCGCCGCAGCGTCCTGCACGAACGCGGTCTCCGAGTAGCCGACCTCGACCGCGATCCGCTGCATGTCCGCCTCATCGAGCCCGTCCGCCGCGAGCACGACGCCCGCGGGGTTGCCGCCGTCCGGGGTCGCGGCGAAGGCGCTGTAGCGCAGGACCTCGGGAGCATCCGTCATCCCGGGAGCCTATCGGCCCGCGCGGGTCAGGAGTTCACGCGGATGATCTCCTGCTGGTACGGCGCGATCACGTCGCCGGAGATCCGGAGGTCGAGGACGAGGAAGCGCCGGGTCGCCGGGTCCTCCTCGGCCCAGGTGGCCAGACGCTCCAGGTCATCGAGCGTCCGCACGACGACACCCTCCGCGCCGACCGCGGCTCCGAACGCGGCGAAGTCGACCTCGGGGATGCGCATCGGACCCTCGGCCAGGCCCTTCAGTCCGTAGAGGTTGACCTCGGCACCGTACGCCGCGTCGTTCCAGACAACGGCCATGCCGCGTCCGCCCGCCGCCCGCACGGCCGATTCGAGGTCGGCGATCGCCATGAGCCCGCCGCCGTCGCCCGAGGTGAGCACGATGGTCGCGTCACGACGGGCGAGGGCCGCCCCCACCACGCTGGGCCAGCCCTGTCCGATCGACTGGAACGCGGTGCCGATCATCATCATCCGGTCCGGTGCGGCGACCGGCCAGTACATGTTCGCCCAGCCGATGAAGTGTCCGCCGTCCGACACCACGACGCGGTCCTCGGGGAGGAGCTCGGCGATCCGGCGCGCGGCGGAACGCGGGTCGAGGCGTCCGTCGGGTGCGAGGTCGTCCCCGGGCTCGTACGCGCGGGCCGCGGCGACATCGACCGTCTCCCGCCAGGGTCGGGCGGACACAACTGCGGAGCCGGTGCCCGACTCGCCGCCGGAGTCGGGGGTGGCCCCGGCGAGTCCTGCGGCATCTCCGAAGTCGTGCCCGGAGGAGAGGCGGGCGACGAGGGCCTCGGCGGCGAGACGGGCATCGGCGCGCACGAAGCCGCCGACATGGGCATGCGTGGCGGCCGGAGCGGTGTCGATCTGGAACACCCGGGTACCAGGGGCGAAGAGATCGCCGAAGCGCATCGTGAACTGGTTCAGGCTCGCGCCGAAGACCACGGCGACATCGGCGGTCCGCACGAGCTCCATCGCCCCCTCGGCGCCGAAGCCGCCGGTGACCCCGAGGTCGTACCGGGCGTCCGGGAAGATACCGCGGCCGAGGGCGGAGGAGGCGGTGAGGGCCCCGGTCCGCGCGGCGAGGGCGCCCAGAGCCTCGCCGGCGCCGGCCAGCCAGGCCCCGCGGCCGGCGAGGAGGAACGGACGCTCGGCGTCGCGCAGGGCGGCGGCGATCTCATCCAGCATGCCCTCGGCGAAGTCCCCGCGCGGTGCGAGCGGCGTGGGGAGTCGAGGAGCCGGGGCCGCCGGCACCGCGCCCGCCTCGAGGGCGGCGACGTCGTAGGGGATCGCGAGCACCACGGGCACGCGATAGGTGAGGGCGTGCTCGACGGCGATGACGGTGGTCGCGGCGGCATCGGTCCGCCCGACGGTGTAGGTGCGGGCGCCCACCGCCGAGGCCAGCGCGATCTGGTCCACGTCCCACGGACGCGGTCCCGAGGTCGGCTCGTCGCCCACCACGAGGACGAGCGGCACGTGCGCCTGCACGGCCTCGGCCAGCGCCGTGATCGTGTTCGTGAAGCCGGCGCCGTAGGTGGAGGTGCCCGCGGCGATGCGGCCGGACGCGCGGAAGTGGGCGTCGGCCGCGACGACCGCGCCCTGCTCGTGGCGGACGGCGGTGAACGTGGCGTCGGTCTGCGTCTCGAGGGCGTCGAGGAAGTAGGCGTTGCCGTTGCCCATCACGCCGAAGACGGCATCGACGTGCTGGGCGACGGTGAGGGCGACGTGCGCGGAGACGGAGGGCATGGAGAAGCCTTTCGAGACAGGGACGGAGAAGGGGGATCCGTATGTGTCTCGCCCTCGCGGCGATGCGAGGTGCTTCGTGCCTCTTTTTCAGGCACCGGCGGGGCCGGACCTGCTCAGTCTAGCGGCGGCTCGGGCGGAGCGGATGCGCGAGAATGGACCGATGACGGATGCATCGATCGAGCGCGAGACGCTCACCTGGGACGGCTTCGGCGTGGCGACGCGCGATCTGGCGCGGAACATCTCGGCGACGGGCTTCGAGCCGGAGGTCGTGGTGGCGATCGCCCGCGGCGGCCTGCTCCCGGCCGGGGCCATCGCGTACGGGCTCGGCGTGAAGAACTGCGGCGCGATCAACGTCGAGTTCTACACCGGCATCGGCACCGTGCTGGACGCCCCGGAGGTGCTGCCGCCGGAGCTCGACATGGCCTATCTCGACGGCCGCCGGGTGCTGCTCGTGGACGATGTCGCCGACTCCGGTCGCACGCTGGCGCTCGCGGTGCAGCTGCTGCAGGAGAAGGGCGCCGACGTGCGCTCCGTCACGATCTACACGAAGCCCTCGACGATCATCCAGCCGGACTTCGCGTGGAAGGACACCGACCTCTGGATCGACTTCCCCTGGTCGTTCCGCGGCACGGTGCGCCAGGAGGACGAAGGCCTCCCGCCCACGGCCTGATCAGGCGTCGTCCGTCGCGCCCCGCCGCAGGGCGAGGAGCGTCTGGATCGTGTCGGCCTCCGCAGCGGTCTTGTCCGGACGGTAGCCCTTGACCCGGGCGAACCGGAGGGCGAGGCCGCCGGGGTAGCGCGGGGACCGCTGCACGCCGTCGATCGCGATCTCGACCACGAGCTCCGGCCGGAGGAACACCGTCGACGCGGAGCGATGGGTCTCGTGCGCCGGGAACTCGTCGGTCTGCCACTGCAGCAGCGCATCCGTGAGGCCCTTGAACGTCTTGCCGACCATCACGAAACCGCCCGGGTGCCCGAAGTCGCCGTCCGGGTCCCGCGCGCCGAGGTGCAGGTTCGACAGCCATCCACGCCGGCGCCCCGACCCCCACTCGGCGCCGAGCACGACGAGGTCGAACGTGAGCACGGGTTTCACCTTCACCCAGGACTTGCCGCGTCGACCGGCGGCGTACGGCGCATCCACGGCTTTGACCAGCACACCCTCGTGGCCGGCCGCCAGGGCTTGGCGGGACAGACGCTCGGCTTCCTCCGCACTGTCGGTGACGATGCCGGGCATGCGCCACTCACCGGCGACCGCGGCCAGGACCTCCTGACGCACCGACAGCGGCTCGTCGAGCAGATCACGGCCGTCCACGTGCAGGACGTCGAAGAACCAGGGGCGCAGGGCGAGTTCCCGCGCGGCATCCGCACCGAACCGCGACATCGTCTCCTGGAACGGCCGGGGACCGCCGTCCTCATCGAGCGCCAGGGTCTCGCCGTCGAGGATGACCTCCTGCGCGGGAAGACCGCGGACGACCTCGACGATCTCGGGAAGCCGGTGGGTGACGTCGGCGAGGCTCCGTGTGTAGATGCCGACATCGTCGCCGCGGCGGTGCACCTGGATGCGCGCGCCGTCGAGCTTGTACTCGACCGAGGCGCGGCCGGTGATCTCCAGGGCGGCTGTGGGCGTCGGCGCGGTGGCCGCGAGCATCGGGAGGACGGGGCGTCCCACCCGGAGCCCGACCTCGTCGAGTGCGCCCTCGGCGCCGGTGAGCGCGAGCAGCGCCGTCTCACCGAGGTCGCCGGAGAGCATGGCGGCTCGTCGCACCGTGGCGGGCGGGGCCTCGGCGGCGCGGGCGATCGCGTCGAGGAGCACGCCGCTCAGCGCTCCGGTGCGGAGCTCCCCGAGCATCGCCCTGGTCAGGAAGTCCCATTCGGGAGCGGTGGCCCGGGCGGCGAGGTCGTGCAGCAGCTCGCTGCGCACGCCCGCCGAACCGGAGCCCGAGGTGTACGCGAGGGTGTCGAAGGCGTCGTCGACCTCCGCGATGGTCAGCGTCGGCGTCGTGGTGTGCTCGATGGCGAGGGCCGTCAGCCCCCGCCACCCCACGCCGAGGCGACCCTGGCGGGGTGCCGCGAGGAGCAGCCCCACGAGAGGCGGGATGTCGTCGGCGTCGGCCCGACGGAGCAGCGCCGCGATCGCCTCGACCTTGGCCAGGCGGGACGAGGTCGCGGCGACCTGGTCGGTGGTGGTGACGAGCTCCGAGAGCAGCATGCGGGCATCCTCCCACCGGGGTCGGACACCGCGCGAGACGGTTGACAGCGACGACCGGGCCGTGGCGTCAGCGCCCGTGGAACTCCGGCTTCCGCTTCTCCTGGAACGCGGCGAAGCCCTCGCGGTAGTCCTCGGTGTCGCACAGGGCGGCCTGCGCCGCGTTCTCGACGTCGATGGACTCCCACAGGGTGAGGCGTTCGTCGCGGATGCGGGCGACGAGCTCCTTGCTCGCCCGGAAGGCGGCCGTGGCGCCGTGGGCGGCCTTCCCCGCAGCGGCCGTCGCGGCGGCCCGCACCTCGTCGTCCGGGAGCACCTGGGAGAAGAGCCCCGAGCGGACGGCTTCCGTGCCGCTCATGAGCCGGCCGGTGTAGATGAGGTCGAGCGTCTTGTGCGGGCCGAGCCGGTCGAGGAACAGCGCGTGCCCGCCGGAGTCGAGGGTCGCGCCGAGCGCCGCGAATGGGGAGCCGATCTTCGCGGACTCGGCGACGTACACGACGTCCGTCGCGATGAGCAGGCCGAGTCCCACGCCGAGGCAGGCGCCGTGGGCGACGGCGAAGGTCGGCGCCGGGAAGCGGGACATCCGCTGCAGCAGAGGCGTCACGCGTCCGCCGAGGTAGCCGAGCACATCGTCGTCGCGCGGATCGACGGCGGAGATGTCCCGCCCGGCGCAGAACGCCCGCCCTTCACCGCGGAGCAGCAGCGCCCGCACCCCGGCGGCCTCGGCCTCCCGGTACGCGGCGTCGAGCTCCGCGAGGGCGGCCTCGTCCAGGGCGTTGAGCTTCGCGGGGGCGTCGAGCACCACGGTGGCGACGTCGTCGGCGATGGCGAGATCGATCATGGGGTCTCCGGGTCAGACGTCGTAGTCCACGACCACGCGGTCGCTGGTCGGGTGGGACTGGCAGGTGAGCACGTAGCCGCGCTCCAGCTCGTCGGGCTCCAAGGCGTAGTTCTCGGTCATCGTGACGCTGCCCTCCAGCACGCGCGCCCGACAGGTGCCGCAGACGCCACCCGCGCACGCGAACGGGGCGTCCGGCCGCACCCGCAGTGCGGCGTTCAGCACCGACTCGCGCGCTGCGACGGGGCTCTCCACCGTCGACGAGACGCCGTCGAGGTTCACCTCGATCCGCACGGTCTTCTCGCCCGAGCGCACCGTGACCGGTCGGGCGGCCCGCACCGGCTCGTCGCCGGTCGTGAACAGCTCGAAGCGCACGTGCTCGCGGGGCACGCCCACGTCGGCCAGCACCTCCCGGCACAGGTCGACGAGTGCGAGCGGTCCGCACAGGAACCACTCGTCCACGTCGGCCGGATCGATCAGCGCGTCGAGGATCGTCCGCAGCTTGGTCTCGTCGATGCGGCCGGACAGCACCGGCGCGGTCCGCTGCTCGCGGGACAGCACGTGGTGCAGCGTGAGCCGTGTCGGGTAGCGGTCCTTGAGGTCGGCGAGGTCCTCCAGGAACATCACGTCCAGCGTCGAGCGGTTCGTGTACAGGAGCGTGAACCGCGAGGTCTGCGAGCGGGAGAGCACGGTGTGCGCGAGGGCCATCAGCGGCGTGATCCCGGAGCCGGCCGCGATCCCGACGACGTGCTTCTCGTCCAGATCGTCGAGGCCGGAGGTGAAGGTGCCCTGGGGGCTCATGACGTCGATGCGGAAGCCCGGGTGCAGGCCGGTCTGGGCCCAGGTGGAGAACGTCCCGCCCTCGTCGCGCTTCACGGCGACGCTCAGGCGGGTGGGTGCCCCGTCGGTGCGATGCTCGGGCGCCCGGCACAGCGAGTACGAACGCCGCACCTCCACGCCGTCCAGCGTCGTGCGCAGCGCCACGTATTGCCCGGGGAGATGGTCGTAGTCGTCGGCGAGCTCCGCGGGCACCGTGAAGGTCACCTCGACGGAGTCCTCGGTGAGCGGCCGGACGTCCTCGACCTCGAGCGTGTGGAACCGGGCACGGCTCCGTGTGCGGTTCGGAGTGGCGGGAGCGGCCGACGGCGTCGTCGCCGGGGCCGGGGAGAACAGCGACATCAGTGCACCTTGAAGTGATCGAAGGGTTCCAGGCAGGCCCGGCACTCGTACAGTGCCTTGCACGAGGTCGACCCGAAGCGGGAGACCTCCCGGGTGTCGAGCGAGCCGCACCGGGGGCAGCGCACGCTGAGGGCGAGCCGGATCGGACCTGCGGGCATCGCCGCGCGGCCACTGGGCGGCGCGATCCCGTACTCCCGGAGCTTCTGCTTCCCCGCGTCGCTCATCCAGTCCGTCGTCCACGCGGGGGAGAGCACGAGTCGCACCTCGACGTCCGCGAAGCCGGCGGCCGTCAGCGCGAGCACGACGTCGTCGCGGATCGTGTCCATGGCCGGGCACCCGCTGTAGGTCGGCGTGATGTCGACGACCACGCGCTCGCCGCGGAGCTCGACCGCCCGCAGCACGCCGAGGTCCTCGATCGTGAGCACCGGCACCTCCGGGTCCGGCACGGCGGCGGCGATCCGCCAGGCCTGAGCCTCGACATCGGCGGTGGTCCGGGTCACCATGACGCCCCCGGATGCCGTCGCGCCAGCACCTGCATCTCGGCGAGGAGGTGACCGAAGGGGGTCGCGTGGGCGCCGTTCCGGCCGCCCGCGGACGACGCCGCCACCGGCGGCACCGCGAGCTCGGCCTCGGCGAACACGGTGGCGATGACCGCGTCGAACGGCGCGCGGAGCGTCGACGGTCGCACGGCGGCGTCGCCCAGCCGGTCGATCAGCGGTTCATCGCGGAACAGCTCGTCGACGTACGGCCACACATCCGCGAGGGCACGGATCATGCGGCGCCGCGACTCCTCCGTCCCGCCCGCCAGGCGCAGCACCCACTGCACGGCGTGGTCGCGGTGGTAGTCGACCTCCTTCAGCGCCTTCTCCGCGATCGCGGCGAAGGTGGGCTCGGAGCTCGCACGGAGCGCGGCGTACAGCTCGACGAGGTAGACGGACGCGACGAGCTGGCGGGCGATGGTCTGCGCGAAGTCGCCGTTCGGCTGCTCCATGATCCAGGCGCTGCGGAACTCCGGCTCGTCGCGGAAGTAGGCGAGGTCGTCCTCGGAACGGCCGTCCCACGTCCCCGCGAAGTGCAGGAAGGAGCGGGCGTGGCCGAGCAGGTCGAGCGCGATGTTCCCGAGCGCGACGTCCTCCTCCAGCTCGGGGGCCCGGGAGATCCAGGCGCCGAGTTGCTGCGACAGGATGAGGGCGTCGTCGCCGAGCCACAGGGCGTACTCGGCGATGTCGGCGCTCGCCGCGGTCGTGCCGGCGCCCGCGAGCTCCTCGCTGAGCCGCAACTCGTCGACGGAGACGTCCCCGTGCGCATCCCCGTGGACGTCGCCGGCTTGCTGAGCGGAGCGGGGTCCCTGAGCGGAGCTGGGTCCCTGAGCGTGTCGAAGGGTCACAGGTGCGGCACCCCCTCGGACGCGGTGTAGTACACCGCGTGCCGGTAGTTCTTACCCGCGGGACTCTCGAAGTACGCGCCCTTGGCGTCGGGGTCGCTCGTGGTGATCGCCTCGGCGGGGACCGCCCAGATCGACACGCCCTCGCCCCGGCGGGTGTAGAGGTCGCGGGCGTTGCGGATGGCCATGTCAGCATCGGGGGCGTGCAGCGAGCCGACGTGCACGTGGCTCAGCCCGCGGTTCGCCCGCACGAAGATCTCCCACAGCGGCCAGACCTCCCGTCCCTGGGTCCCTGAGCTCGTCGAAGGGTCGGCCCCGGGGGTCGCCATCACGCCACCGCCCCTTCAGGGGTCAGGCGGGAACGCTGCTTGCGGGCGTACTCCGCGGCGGCCTCCCGCACCCACGCGCCCTCGTCGTGCGCCGTGCGGCGGCGCTCCAGACGCTCGGCGTTGCACGGGCCGTTGCCGCGCAGCACCTGGAAGAACTCGTCCCAGTCGATCTCACCCATCTCGTAGCGACCGGTCTCCTCGTCGAACCGCAGGTCGGGATCGGGGAGGGTGACGCCGAGGATCTCGGCCTGGGGCACGAGCATGCTCACGAACCGCTGACGCAGCTCGTCGTTGGAGAAGCGCTTGATCTTCCACGCCATCGACTGGGCGGAGTTGGGGGACTGGTCGTCGGGCGGCCCGAACATCGCCAGGCTCGGCCAGTACCAGCGGTCGACCGCGTCCTGCGCCATCTGCCGCTGCTCGTCCGTACCGCGCATGAGCGAGAGGAGGATCTCGAACCCCTGGCGCTGGTGGAACGACTCCTCCTTGCAGATGCGCACCATCGCGCGGCCGTAGGGGCCGTAGGAGGCGCGGCACAGCGGCACCTGGTTGCAGATCGCGGCGCCGTCGACGAGCCAGCCGATCGCGCCCATGTCGGCCCAGGTCGGGGTGGGGTAGTTGAAGATCGACGAGTACTTCGCCTTTCCGGAGATGAGCTGGTCCATCATCTCGTCACGGGTGATGCCGAGGGTCTGCGCGGCGGAGTAGAGGTAGAGCCCGTGACCGGCCTCGTCCTGCACCTTCGCCATGAGGATCGCCTTCCGCTTGAGGCTCGGGGCGCGCGTGATCCAGTTGCCCTCGGGCTGCATGCCGATGATCTCGGAATGGGCGTGCTGGGAGATCTGCCGGATGAGGGTCTTGCGATAGGCCTCGGGCATCCAGTCGCGGGGCTCGATGCGCTGCTCGTTCGCGATCAGCTCGTCGAACAGGCGTTCCTCGTCGGAGGTCTCGCCGTCCACGAGGGACAGGTCTGCGGGACTGGTCATCATCGACTCCTCGGGGTCCGGTCCTTCTTTACTGACCGATCGTTAGGTAATTCTGACACACGCGACGGCCCGATTCAACAGGACGTGTCAGCGGGAGCGCGAGATCAGCGCCAGCAGGGCGCGGCCGTAGGCCTCCGCCGGGTCCGGGTGCTCGAACAGCAGGGGAGTCCCGGCGAGCTCGATCTCGACGCGGAACGTGTCGGGGAGGCGGATGAGGGCACGGAACGTCCCGCGGAGCAGGTCCCGCAGCTGGTCCTCGCGCGGCAGCCACACCGCATCGGCGAGGGTCACGGCGTCGAGCGCCCACTCCGTCGTGCCGTTGAAGGCGAGATCCGTGCCGGCCGGCGTCTGCCGCGCCTCGATGGTCATCGCGCTCACCGTGAAGACGTCGGCCTCCGCCTCCAGCTCCACCTCGTCCGGGAGGTCGAGCTGGAACCGGTCACCCTCCGCGGGCTTCCAGGTCAGGCCGGCATCGCGGAGCGCGACGGCGAGTTCGCGGGTGATCATTCCTCCACGCTACGGGTTCCGCGCCGGTCGTCCACCGAGCGTGGGCGACGGGCAGAGTCCTGTCAGAGGCCTGCGGCAGAGTGGAGGCATGACCTCCACGACTGCCGTGCCCCTCCGCGAGGCTGCCCGCGCCGCCCTCGGCGAACTCGTCGGCCGCCCCGACGTCGACTTCCACGACGGCCAGTTCGAGGCGATCGAGGCGCTGGTGGAGGGGCGTCGCCGCGCGCTGGTCGTGCAGCGCACCGGGTGGGGGAAGTCGGCGGTGTACTTCGTCGCGACCCTCCTGCGCCGCCGGCAGGGCACCGGCCCCACCGTGCTCGTCTCCCCGCTCCTGGCGCTCATGCGCGACCAGATCGCCGCGGCCGAGCGCGCGGGGGTGCGCGCGGTCGCCATCAACTCGACGAACGCGCACGAATGGGCGGAGGTGCAGGGCAGCCTCGCTCGGGACGAGGTCGACGTGCTGCTCGTCTCCCCGGAGCGGCTGAACAACCCGGCCTTCCGCGAGGAGCAGCTGCCGACGCTGGTGGCGCGGCTCGGCATGCTCGTCGTCGACGAGGCGCACTGCATCAGCGACTGGGGGCACGACTTCCGTCCGGACTACCGCCGGCTCCGCGATCTCATCGCGCAGATGCCGGCGGACGTGCCGGTGCTGGCGACGACCGCGACGGCCAACAGTCGCGTGGTGGCCGACGTCGCGGAGCAGCTCGGGGCGCTGCCGGGTGGCGCGAGCGGAGCGGAGGCGGTGCCCGTGCTCACGATCCGGGGGCCGCTCGCCCGCACCTCGCTGCGGCTCGGCGTGCTCCGCCTCAGGGACTCGGCGAGCCGCCTGGCCTGGCTGCTCAGTCACCTCGACGACCTCCCCGGCAGCGGGATCATCTACACGCTGACGGTGGCGGCGGCGGTCGACACCGCCCGATTCCTGCGCGACCACGGCCACGACGTGCGCGCCTACACCGGCCAGACCGATCCCGAGGAGCGCGCCGAGTCGGAGGGCATGCTCAAGCGGAACGAGGTGAAGGCGCTCGTCGCGACCAGCGCCCTCGGCATGGGGTTCGACAAGCCGGACCTCGGGTTCGTCGTGCATCTCGGTGCCCCGTCCTCGCCCGTCGCGTACTACCAGCAGGTCGGACGAGCCGGGCGTGCCAGCGAGAGCGCGGACGTGCTCCTGCTCCCCGGTGTCGAGGACCGTGAGATCTGGCACTACTTCGCGACCGCGTCGATGCCCGATCGGGAGCGCGCGGAACGGGTCATCGCGGCGCTCGGCGACAGCCCGATCTCCACGCCGGCGCTGGAGGCCGTCGTCGACATCCGTCGTACGCCCCTCGAGCTGCTGCTGAAGGTGCTCGACGTGGACGGTGCCGTGCGCCGTGTGCAGGGCGGCTGGGTCGCGACGGGACAGCCGTGGACGTACGACGCCGAGCGCTACGAGCGCATCGCCGCCGAACGGGTCGCGGAGCAGGAGCACATGCTGGAGTACGAGCGCACGGACGGCTGTCGCATGGCCTTCCTGCAGCGGGCGCTCGACGACGACACCGCGGCTCCCTGCGGTCGGTGCGACAACTGCGCGGGCGTGTGGTTCGCGGCGGAGATCGCGCAGACGGCGAGTGCACAGGCGACGGAGTCCCTGGACCGGGTCGGTGTGCCGGTCGAGCCTCGCCGCGCGTGGCCGACCGGCGCCGACCGTCTGGGCGTGCCGGTGCGCGGTCGCATCCCCGCGGGGGAGCAGGCCGACGAGGGACGCGCCCTCGCCCGGCTCACCGACCTCGGCTGGGGCGGCGCGCTGCGCGAGATCTTCGCCGCGGGTGCCGCGGACGCGCCGATCAGCCCGGCGCTGCTGCAGGCCTGCGTGCGCGTGCTGGCCGGGTGGGACTGGGCGGAGCGGCCGATGGCTGTGGTCGCGATGCCGTCGCGCTCGCATCCGCAGCTCGTCGACTCCCTCGCCCGCGGGCTCTCGGAGATCGGGCGGCTGCCGTACCTCGGCGCGCTGGAGTGGCGGAACGGGGGTCCCTCGGGGCAGGCGGGCGGGAACAGCGTGTTCCGGCTCGCGGGGGTGTGGGATCGGTTCGACGCGGCGCATCTCGAGGTCCCCGCCGGTCCGGTGCTGCTCGTCGACGACCTCATCGACAGTCGCTGGACCCTGACGGTCGCGGCGCGCGCGGTGCGGCAGGCCGGAGCCACGGCCGTGCTGCCGTTCGCGCTCGGCCTGCGCGGCTGAGCACCGGTCCCCGAACCGACGCCGTCAGTCCTCGGCGGGGGCCACGGGTGGCGGCCAGGTCGTCGCGCCGAGTTCGCGGGAGATGTTCCGTGCCGTGTCCCGCAGCGCGTGCATGGTCGCGTCGGATGCGGGTGCCTCCGACGTCGGCAGCACGACGGCGACGGCGGCGACGATCGTGTTCGAGGCGTCGGCGATCGGGGCGGCGAGGGAGGATTCGCCGAGCACGGCTTCGTCCGTCTCGGCCGCCGTCCCGCGCTCCGCGATCCCCGGCAGCTCGAGGGTCAGTCGGGCGACGTCAGTCATGGTGTCGCCGGTGAGGCTGCGCAGGGGCTCCGCGAACACGCTCTGCTGGAAGCCCTGGTCGTAGGCGAGGAGCACCTTCCCCATGGCGGAGGCATGCGCGGGGACGGCCATCCCCGTCTCCAGCATCTGCGGGCTGTCGTCGGGCCGGAGGTTGTGGTGGATAACGAGGACGTCCGTGAGGTGCGGCGCGCCGAGGCGCACGGACAGCTCGGTGCGCCGGGCCAGTTCCTGCGTCCAGCGCATCGCCCGCGCTCGCACATCCAGTGTGTCGAGGTACACGTTGCTCAGCCGCAGGAGGGTAGGGCCGAGCATGTAGCGCTGTCCGCCGCGCTCCTTCGCGACGAGGCCGTGCGCGCGCAGCGACTTCACCAGCCCGTGCACGGTCGACGGCGGAAGGCTCAGGGCCGCGGCGAGATCGGTGATACCGAGGTGGCGGGCGCCCTGGAGCAGGTCGAGGATCTTCGCCGCGCGGTCGATCGCCTGGATCATGCGTCCTCCTTCCGGTCGTCGTCGAGCCGGGTTTCCGGTCGCCGGATCGATCTTGACAACCCGGCAGGCTCCGAGCATATTCGACATTGACGAATCCTTTTCGGATTTTTGCTCGAGACTCACGCCGCATCAAAGGAGATCGCAGGATGAAGAAGCTCATCAACGCCCCGGAGGACGTCCTCGTCGAGTCCCTGAAGGGCGTCGCCGCCGCGCACCCCGAACTCTCGGTCGACCTGGAGAACCACGTCATCACCCGGGCTACACCGAAGGAACAGGGCAAGGTGGCCGTCGTCTCCGGAGGGGGATCCGGCCACGAACCGCTGCACGGCGGCTACGTCGGCACCGGCATGCTCGACGCGGCCGTCGCCGGCGAGGTCTTCACCTCGCCCACCCCCGACCGCGTGCAGGTGGCGACCCAGGCGGTCGACCGCGGCGCCGGCGTGCTGCACATCGTCAAGAACTACACGGGCGACGTGCTCAACTTCGAGATGGCCGCCGAGCTCGCGGCGATGGAGGGGATCGAGGTCGGCACGGTCGTCGTGGACGACGACGTGGCCGTGCAGGACTCGCTCTACACCGCCGGCCGTCGCGGCGTCGGCCTCACCGTCCTGCTGGAGAAGCTCGTAGGGGCCGCGGCGGAGGAGGGCCGCGACCTCGCGGCGGTCGTCGACCTCGCGAAGCGCATCAACGGGCAGGGGCGCTCGATGGGCATGGCCCTCACGAGCTGCACGGTGCCCGCCGCCGGGAAGCCCACCTTCGACCTCCCCGACGATCAGATGGAGATCGGCATCGGCATCCACGGCGAGCCGGGACGGCATCGTGAGCCGCTCGCGCCGGCGTCGGAGATCGCCCGGCAGCTCGTCGAGCCGATCCTCGGCGACCTCGACGCCACCGGACCCGCGATCGTGATGCTCAACGGCATGGGCGCCACGCCCCTGATCGAGCTCTACCTCATGTACGGCGAGGTCGCCGCGATCCTGGAGAAGTCCGGCGTGCAGATCGCGCGGAACCTGGTGGGCAACTACATCACCTCCCTCGACATGGCCGGGTGCTCCGTCACGGTGCTGAAGGCCGACGACGAGCTGCTGCGGCTGTGGGACGCCCCGGTGAACACCCCCGGCCTGCGGTGGGGCGCGTGATGGCGGCCGTCGGCACCGACGTCCTCGTCGACTGGATCTCCCGCTACCGCGAGGCCGTCACCGCGCAGCGCGACTGGCTCACGGAACTGGACTCCGCGATCGGGGACGCCGACCACGGCGCGAACATGGCGCGGGGCTTCACGGCGGTCGGGGAGAAGCTCGCGGCGACGACGCCCGCGACGATCGACGAACTCCTCAAGTCCGTCGGCATGACCCTGGTGAGCTCGGTGGGCGGTGCGAGTGGCCCCCTCTACGGCACCTTCTTCCTGCGCATGGGGATGTCGGCCGGTGCGGTGACGACATTGGACGGACCGGCGCTCGCCGCGGCACTGCGGGCGGGGCTCGAGGGCATCGTCGCGCGGGGCAAGCCCGAGGCCGGCGACAAGACGATGTTCGATGCGATGGCCCCCGCGGTCGACGCTTTCGATGCCGCCCTCGCCGGCGGAGCGGATACCGCGGCGGCGGCCAGGGCGGCTGCGGACGCCGCGGCCGCCGGTCGTGACGCCACGGTGCCCCTCGTCGCCCGGAAGGGCAGAGCGAGCTACCTCGGTGAACGCAGCGCCGGACATCTCGACCCGGGAGCCGCCTCGACGGCGCTCCTGTTCGAGACGCTCGCCGCGGCCCTCGCGGACGCCGGATGATCGGGATCGTCGCCGTCTCCCACAGCGCCCGGCTCGGGGAGGCGGCGCTCGAACTCGCCCTGCAGATGGTGCCGGGCGGCGGCGTGCAGGTCCGTGTGGCGGCCGGTGCGGGTGTGGACGCGGAGGGTGCGCCGATCCTCGGGACGGACGCCGTCGCGGTGTCGGCGGCGATCGACGAGCTCGCCCCCGACGTCGACGGCGTGCTCGTGCTGATGGATCTCGGGTCGGCCGTGCTGAGCGCCGAACTCGCGCTCGAACTGCGCAGCAGCGACGTGCCGGTGCGGCTGGCTCCGGCACCGTTCGTCGAGGGGCTCCTCGCGGCGGTCGTGGCTGCGGCGGCAGGCGGCGACCTCGACGCGATCGCCGACGAAGCCTCGTCCGCCCTCGCGGCGAAGACCGGCCAGCTCCTCCCGCCGGACGCGGAAGGCACGGCGGCAGTGGACTCCGCGCCGGTGTCGGCGGGGGACGCCTCCGCCTCGCCCGACGTGGCCGGGGAGACCGTGACGCGTCGTGTGCGCGTGCGCAACCCTCTCGGCATCCATGCCCGCCCCGCCGCGCTGATCGCGGAGTCGGCGGCGGGTGCGGACGTGCGTCTGCGACGGCTGCCGGACGGCCAGGAAGCCGCGGCCGGAAGCCTGACCCGGCTGCTCGCGCTCGGGGCGCGTCCGGGGACCGAGATCGAGCTCACCGGTCGGGGAGCGGACGCCGAGGCGGCGATCGACCGCCTGGTCTCGCTCTTCCAGGGAGGGTTCGGCGAGGGCGTCGAGACGGACGAGGGCGCCGCCGGCAGCCCGGGAACCGCACCCGCGCCCGCGCCCGGCACGGTCGGGGACGCTCAGACGGGAACCGGGGCCGACCACGCGTCCGCGCCGCCGCCGGAGATCGTCTCCGGGACCGTGCTGCAGGGCCGTGGGGTCAGTCCCGGACGTGTGGCCGCGAGGGCGGTGTCCCTCGCACCGGCACTCCCGGAACCGGATGCCGAGACCGTCGTCCCGCCGGAGGGTCGGGAGGCCGAGGTCTCCACGATCGAATGGGCGGCGGTCGCCGTCGCCGATCAGCTGCGATCGCGCGCCGAGCGGGCGCGCGGAGAGGCGCGGGCGATCCTGGACGCGTCACGGCTCCTCGCCTCGGATCCTGAGCTGGTGGCCGAAGCCACCGCCCTCGTGCGCGCACAGGGGCGGACGGCGGCGCGAGCGGTCTGGGAGACCTCCGCGGCGCACGAAGCGGCGCTCACGGCTCTCGGCGGGAGGATGGCGGAACGCGCCGCCGACATCCGTGACGTTCGCGACCGCATGATCGCCGAGATCCTCCGGGTGGACATGCCAGGGGTCCCCGAGCGCGACGAGCCGTTCGTGCTCGTCGCGACCGACCTGGCTCCTGCCGACACCGCGGCGCTGGAAGGGGGCAGCTGCGTCGCCCTCGTGACAGCGGACGGCGGGCCGACCTCGCACACGGCGATCATCGCGCGCGCGCTGGGACTGCCCGCCGTGGTCGGGGTGGCCGGAGCGACGGGGATCCCCGAGGATGCCATGCTCCTCGTCGACGGCGACCACGGCACCATCCACGTCGACCCGGACGAGGCGGAGATCGCCGAGGCACGGGCCGCGGCGGTCGTCGTCACCTTCGATGGACGGGGCCGTCTCGCCGACGGGACCCGCGTGCCGCTCCTGGCCAACGTCGGAGGGGCATCGGATGCCGGGAGCGCCGCGGCGGCGCACGCCGAGGGGGTCGGACTGTTCCGCACCGAGTTCTGCTTCCTCGACCGGACCGAAGCGCCGAGCATCGAGGAGCAGGTGGAGGCGTACCGCGGGGTCCTTCGCGCGTTCCCCGGACGCAAGGTGGTCGTGCGCACGCTGGATGCGGGGAGCGACAAGCCCCTGCCGTTCGCGAACGACGACGACGAGGACAACCCGGCGCTCGGCGTCCGGGGCCTGCGTCTCTCCCGTCGCCGGCCAGCGCTGCTCGACGACCAGCTCCGCGCGCTCGCCAGGGCTGCCGACGCGGAATCCGCGGACGTGGAGGTCATGGCGCCGATGGTCGCCACGGTCGACGAGGCGGCGGACTTCGCCGCGCGGTGTCGTGCCGCGGGGCTGGACAGAGCGGGGATCATGATCGAGACCCCGGCGGCGGCGCTGCTGGCTGCCGAG
Organism: Microbacterium meiriae; assembly: GCF_025143875.1. Classification (NCBI taxonomy): domain Bacteria; kingdom Bacillati; phylum Actinomycetota; class Actinomycetes; order Micrococcales; family Microbacteriaceae; genus Microbacterium; species Microbacterium meiriae. The sequence continues at coordinate 53,915 of NZ_JAMBDU010000004.1, forward strand.
CTGTTCGAGGTCGTGGACTTCGTGAGCCTGGGGACCAACGATCTCGCGCAGTACACTCTGGCCGCCGACCGGCTGTCCAGCGCGCTCGCCGATCTCAACGACCCCTGGCAGCCGGCGGTGCTGCGGCTGATCGGGACGGTCGGGGCGGCGGGGCGAGCGGCGGGCAAGCCGGTCGGGATCTGCGGGGAGGCGGCCGGTGATCCCGCGCTCGCTCCGGTACTCGTCGGGCTCGGCGCGACCTCGCTGTCGATGACGCCTCGCGCGCTCGGGCGGGTGGCGGCAGCGCTCGACGCGGTGGGCCCGGACGAGTGCCGGCGGGCGGCGGAGGGGGCGAGCCGCGCGGCGACCGCTGCGGAGGCGCGGCAGGCAGCAGCTCTCGTGCTCGGCGGAGGCGGCGCCGGCTGAGCCGCACGGCTCCTGCGTCCAGCTCCTTGCGTTACTGACCGATCGTTCAGTTAGTATGGGCGGGCGGGACGAGGTCGTCCCGCCCGAGCGCGACGAGGAGGTCGGCGATGACGGAGACGACGACGGAGACGGCGGAGGCCGTCCGGCCGAATCGGGCCATGATGGCACGAGACCGGGCCTCGGCGATGCTCGGTCTGGTCGTGGAGCGTGACGACCCCGGGCACGCGGTCGTATCCATGCGCGTCCGTGACGACATGACCAACGGCTTCCGGATCACCCACGGCGGGCTCGTGTTCGCGCTCGCCGACACCGCCTTCGCGATCGCGTGCAACGAGGACGATCGGGTGACCGTCGCCGCCGGTGCCGACATCTCGTTCCTCAAGCCCACCGTCGCGGGGCAGACCCTCACCGCGACCGCCGTCCGCCGCACCCGTAGCGGTCGCTCCGGCCTCTACGACGTGACGGTCGTGGACGAGCACGGCGACGCGGTCGCCGAGTTCCGCGGCCGCTCCCGCACGACTTCCCGCACCTTCTGACCCCGCCCCCGTCCCGAGGAGTCCCCGTGTCGACGATGACCGCCCCCGCCTCCGCCCTCCGCCCGCCCACGGCCGATGAGCTCGACCCCGAGGAGCGGATGAGCCGCGCCGAGATCGAGCAGCTCCAGCTCGAGCGCCTGCGGTGGACCGTGCAGCACGCCTACCGCAACGTCCCGCTCTACACGCGGAAGTTCGATGAGGCGGGCGTGCACCCCGACGACATCCGCACGCTCGACGACGTGCACCGGCTGCCGTTCACCACCAAGGAGGACCTGCGCGAGACGTACCCGTTCGGGATGTTCGCGGTGCCGATGGCCGACGTCGCCCGCATCCACGCGTCCAGCGGCACCACGGGGCGCCCGACCGTCGTCGGCTACACGCGTGGCGACCTCGACCGCTGGGGGTCACTCGTGGCCCGCTCGCTCCGGGCCAGCGGAATCCGGCGCGGCATGAAGGTGCACAACGCCTACGGCTACGGCCTCTTCACGGGCGGGCTCGGCGCGCATGCCGGGATCGAGGCGCTGGGAGCGACCGTGATCCCCATGTCGGGCGGGCAGACCGCGCGCCAGGTGCAGCTCATCCGCGACTTCGAGCCGGACGCGATCCTGTGCACGCCGAGCTACCTGCTCACGATCGCCGACGCGATGGCCGCGCAGGGCATCGACCCGCGGTCCACCTCGCTCAAGGTCGCGGTGCTCGGCGCGGAGCCCTGGACCAACGAGATGCGGCACGAGCTGGAGCAGCGGCTCGGCATCGACGCCCTCGACATCTTCGGGCTCAGCGAGGTCATGGGACCGGGCGTCGGCAACGAGTGCCTCGAGACCAAGGACGGCCCGCACCTGTGGGAGGACCACTTCCTGCCGGAGGTGATCGACGGCGACACCCTGCAGGCGCTTCCGGACGGCGAGCGGGGGGAGCTCGTCTTCACCTCGCTCACCAAGGAGGCCTTTCCCGTCATCCGGTACCGCACACGGGACATCACCCGTCTGCTCCCCGGCACGGCGCGGCCGGGGATGCGGCGCATGGAGAAGGTCACCGGACGCAACGACGACATGATCATCCTGCGCGGCGTCAACCTCTTCCCGACGCAGATCGAGGAGCTGGTGCTCGGGATCGAGCAGCTCACGCCGCACTTCATCCTGGAGCTGACGAAGGAGGGCCGGATGGACGCCCTCACCGTGCGCATCGAGCGTCACCCCGACCTCTCCGTGGAGACGTGCGAGGCGGCGGCACAGGTGCTGGTGCAGCGTATCAAGGTGTTCATCGGCTCGTCGGTCGCCGTGCGGCTGGAGGAGCCGGGGCACTGCCGCGTAGCGAGGGCAAGTACAAGCGCGTGTATGACCTGCGCTGACACGCGGGGGTCTCGGCGGCGACCTCCGCGATGAGCGCGGCGGGCGGTGCGAGACTGAGGGGGATGTCCGAGATGCAGACCACGCGGCGCGGCCGCCCCGGGTACGACCAGCAGGGGATCCTCGCCGTCGCGGTGGCCGCCTTCAACGAGCACGGCTACGACGCGACCTCGATCGGGATGCTCGCGGAGCGCCTCGGGCTGTCGAAGTCGGCGATCTACCATCATTTCGGGTCGAAGGACGAGATGCTCGACCGCGCCCTCGACAGCGCCCTCGGCGGGCTGGAGGGCGTGGTCGACGCGCCCCTCCCGGACAGCGGGGGAGCCGCCGATGCGGTCGCCCGCCTGGAGCACGTGCTCCGCGGGGCCGTCCATGTGCTCGTGGACCAGCTCCCCGCCGTGACGCTGCTGCTGCGCGTGCGTGGGAACACCGAGGTGGAGCGCCGTGCCCTCACCCGGCGGCGGGCGTTCGACCGCCGCATCACCGCTCTCGTCGCGGAGGCGCAGGCCGAGGGCTCTCTGCGCTCCGACATCGACGCGGCCGTCGTCGCCCGTCTGACGTTCGGCATGATCAACTCGATCGTCGAGTGGTACCGCCCCGGCGGTCGCGAGGGCGCCGATCGTCTCGCGGACGACGTCGTCGCGATCGCCCTCGACGGCCTCCGCCACCCCTGACCCGCGAGACCCCGGCTTCGCGCCGAGGCCCCGCCCTCTCCGCGTGGGAAGGGCGGGGTCTCGACGAGTGCCCGGGGTCTCGGGGGACTATGCGGCGGGGGTGAGCTCCTTCGCGACGAGTGTCAGGACGTCGTAGGTCGCGACGAGCTCGTCCTCCTGGTTCTTCAGGACCGCGTCCCAGCGCACCTCACCGTACTCGTCGGTCTCCCGCGGCGTGATCTGCTTGGCGGTGAGCTCGACGCGGATCTCGTCGCCGGGGGAGACCGGGGTCACGAAGCGCAGGTTCTCCAGCCCGGAGTTCGCGAGCACGGGCCCGGGAGCCGGGTCGACGAAGAGCCCCGCCGCCCACGACACGAGCAGGTAGCCGTGGGCCACGCGTCCGGGGAAGAACGGGTTCGCCGCCGCCGACGCCTCGTCCATGTGCGCGTAGAACGTGTCGCCCGTGAACGCCGCGAACGTCTCGATGTCGTCGAGGCTGACGGTGCGTGAGGGACTGACGACCTGGTCCCCGATGCGCAGCTCCGCCAGCGACTTGCGGAAGGGGTGCACGCCGTCGCCGGCGTCGAACGGACGGGCCGAGGCCCCCTGGTGCCACACCCCGGTGAGCGCGGTCATCATCTCCGGGGAGCCCTGCACCGCCGTGCGCTGCATGTGGTGCAGCACCGCCCGGATGCCGCCGAGCTCCTCGCCGCCGCCGGCGCGGCCGGGGCCGCCGTGCACGAGGTTCGGGAGCGGGGAGCCGTGTCCGGTCGAGCTGCGGGCGTCGTCGCGGTCGAGGAAGAGCACGCGGCCGTTGTACGCCGCGATCCCCGCGGCCAGCGTCGTCGCGACCTCCGGGTCGTGCGTCGCGACGCTCGTCACGAGCGAGCCGCCGCCCCGGGCCACGAGCGCCGCCGCCTCGTCCAGCGTGCGGTAGCCGAGGATGCTGGAGACGGGGCCGAACGCCTCGATCTCGTTCACGGCGGGGCTCGTCGCATCGGTGAAGCGCAGGAGCATCGGCGCCACGAACGCGCCGTCCTCCGCCGGGCCCTCGCTGCCGTCCGCACGGCGGACCGTCGGCGCCTCGGGGGAGCCGATCACGAGCTCGCCGCCGCCCTCGCGGAGTCGCGCCACCTGCCGGAGCACCTCGTCGCGCTGGGCCGTCGAGGCGAGCGGTCCCATCGTCACGCCCTCGGCGCGCGGGTCGCCCACGACGATCCGCGCCGCGAGCCGGTCGCGCACGGCGGCGATCACGTCGTCCACCGCGTCCTCCGGCACGATCGCCCGCCGGATCGCGGTGCACTTCTGCCCGGCCTTCGACGTCATCTCCGCGACGAGCTGCTTCACGTAGGCGTCGAACTCCGGGGTGCCGGAGGCGGCGTCCGTGCCGAGGACCGAGGCGTTGATCGAGTCGGTCTCGCTGGTGAAGCGGACCCCGCCGGTCTGCACCGCGTCGTGCGCCCGCAGCCGCTCCGCCGTCGACGCGGAACCGGTGAACGCGACGAGGTCGCCCAGGCGGAGGTGGTCGAAGAGGTCGGGCACGCTGCCGGACACGAGCTGCAGCGACCCCTCGGGCAGCAGACCGGACTCGACCATCACCCGCACCATGGCCTCGGTGAGGTAGCCGGTGGGGGTGGCGGGCTTCACGACCGTGGGGACACCGGCGAGGAAGGCCGGCGCGAACTTCTCCAGCGAGCCCCAGACGGGGAAGTTGAAGGCGTTGATCTGCACCGCCACCCCGGGCAGCCGGGTGTAGATGTGCCGACCGAGGAAGGAGCCGTCTCGCGAGAGGTTCTCCACGGCGCCGTCGACGTAGACCTTCGCGTTCGGCAGCTCCCGGCGGCCCTTGCTGGAGTACGCGAAGAGCACGCCGATGCCGCCGTCGATGTCGACCCAGGAGTCCTGCGCGGTGGCGCCGGTGCGGCTGGAGATCGCGTACAGCTCCTCCTTGCGGGCGGTCAACGCGAGCGCGAGCTGCTTGAGCAGCACGGCGCGCTGGTGGAACGTGAGCTCCCCGAGGGACGCCTGACCGGTGGTGCGGGCGAAGCCGAGCGCCGCGCCGAGGTCGAGGCCGGTCGTGGAGACGCGGGCGACCGTCTCTCCGGTCGAGGCGTCGCGCACCTCGGTGGCGTCCGCATCGGAGGCGGGCGTCCACCAGGAGCCCTGCACGTAGCTGGGGAGGATCTCGGTCATCGGGGTTCCCTTCATCAGTCGTCCCATTCGTAGAAGCCGCGTCCGCTCTTGCGGCCGAGGTGTCCTTCGGCGACGAGGCGGCGCAGCAGGGCCGGGGGTTCGAAGCGCGAGCCGAGCTGTGCCGCGAGGTACTCGGCGATGCCGAGCCGGACGTCCAGCCCGACGATGTCGGTGAGCCGGAGCGGCCCGACCGGGTGCTTGTAGCCGAGGGTCATGGCGGCGTCGATGTCGGCGGCGTCGGCGACGCCGTCCTCGAGCATCCGGATCGCCTCGAGGCCGAGGGCGACGCCGAGGCGGGAGGACGCGAAACCGGGGGCGTCGGCGACGACGATGGGCGTCTTGCCCAGCGCGCGGACCCAGGAAGCCGCGTCCGCGACGAGGTCCGGCGCGGTCGCGGCGCCGCGCACGACCTCCACGAGCGTGGAGGCGGGCACGGGGTTGAAGAAGTGCATCCCGAGGAACCGGGTGGGGCGGTCGAGCACGGCTGCGAGCTCGTCGATCGAGATGGACGAGGTGTTGGACGCGAGCGCCGCATCGTCCGCGAGGTGCTGCTCGACACGGGTGAGCGCCTCGATCTTGAGCGACAGCTCCTCCGGGACGGCCTCGACGACGAGGGTGCAGTCCGCGAGCAGTGCGGTGTCGGTCCCGGTCGCGAAGCGGGCGCGATACGCCTCGGCGGTCTCGACGGCCGTGCCGCGGGAGAGCGAGGCGTCGATCGACGCGTGCACGCGGGCGGCGGCGGCCGCGGCGGCGTCGTCGTCCCGCTCGACGACGGTCACGGGGGATCCGGCGAGGAGGAAGGCGTGGGCGATACCGGCGCCCATGCGTCCGCCACCCAGCACGCCGACGCGGGCCGGGACTGCGGCCTCGGGGGAGGAGGGCGTGCTCATCGGTCTCTCCGTTCCAGGAAGGCGGTCATGCGACGGTGCTTCTCCGGGCTCTCGAACAGCGCGGCCTGCTCCTCGAGGTCGGCTGCGGGGTGCTGGTCGCGCGGCGCCCGGAAGACCCGCTTGGTCGCGATGGTCGCCGCGGGGTCGTTGCGGGCGATGCGGTCGGCGACCGCGTGGGCGGCGGCGAGGAGATCGGCGGGTTCGTGCAGCGAGGAGACGAGCCCGATGCGGAAGGCCTCCTCGGCGTGCACGGTGCGTCCCGTGAGCAGCAGTTCGATGGCACGGGCGTCGCCCACGATCTCCTTGAGCCGCCAGCTCGCTCCGGCGGCGGCGAGGATGCCCAGGCCGGTCTCCGGGTTGCCGATCTTCAGGGTCGGCGTCGCGAGGCGGATGTCGGCGGCATACGCGAGTTCCGCGCCACCGCCGAGCGCGTAGCCGTCGATCGCGGCGATCACCGGCATTGGCAGCTCCGCGACGCGGACGAACGCGTGGGCGTTGATGCCGCGACGGGCGTCGTCGGCGCGACGGTCCCGGAGCTCCGCGATGTCGGCGCCCGCCGCGAACACCCCGTCGGCGCCGGTGAGGATGAGCGTGCGCGGCATCTCCTCCAGCTCGGCGCACAGCGCGTGCAGGGCGTCGATCGTGGCCTGGTCGATCGCGTTGCGCTTGTGCGGACGGTTCAGGGTCGCGACGACGCGGTCCGCGGTTCGGGTGACGAGCAGCGGCTCGTCCGCGCCCCTCACACCTTCTCCAGGATCACGGCCGCGCCCTGGCCGACGCCGACGCACATCGTGGCGAGGCCGTAGCGGGAGTCCTCGCGCTCCATGCGTCCCATCAGCGTCACGAGCAGGCGTGAGCCGGATGAGCCGAGAGGGTGGCCGAGGGCGATGGCTCCGCCGTCGGCGTTCACGCGGTCCTCGTCGAGGCCGAGCCGCCGGATGCAGGCGAGCGACTGCGAGGCGAACGCCTCGTTGAGCTCCACCGCGCCGATGTCGTCGAGGGAGAGCCCCGAACGGCGCAGCGCCTTCTCCGTCGCGGGGACCGGTCCGAGTCCCATGATCTCCGGAGCCAGGGCTGCGGAGGTGCCGACGACGATCCGCGCGCGGGGCGTCAGTCCGTCGCGCTCGACGGCTTCGGCGCTCGCCACGAGCACGGCCGAGGCGCCGTCGTTGAGGGCGCTGGAATTGCCGGCCGTGACGACCTCTCCGCCGGCCACGACGGGGCGGAGGCGCGCGAGCACCTCGAGGGTCGTGTCCGGACGCGGGCCCTCGTCGACGAGCACCTCGCCGTCGCGGACCGGCACGCCGACGATCTCCGGGGCGAAGCGGCCCGCGGCGATCGCGGCGGCGGCGCGCTGCTGGGAGCGGACGGCGAAGGCGTCGGCCTCGGCGCGCGTGATGCCGTCGACGCGGGCCACCTCCTCCGCCGTCTCCGGCATGGTGAAGGTGGCCTTGTCCCGCGCGGCGAGCCGCGGGTTCGGGAAGCGCCAGCCGATGGAGGTGTCGAAGGCGGCTCCGGGCTTCGCCCACGCCTTCTCCGGCTTGGCCTGCACCCAGGGGGCGCGGGTCATGGACTCGACGCCGCCGGCGACGAGGAGATCGGCGTCGCCCGCGCGGATCGCCTGCGCGGCCATGGTCACGGCGGACATCCCGGAGGCGCACAGGCGGTTGACCGTGATGCCCGGCACGGTGTCGGGGAGACCGGCGAGGAGCACGGCCATCCGGGCCACGTTCCGGTTGTCCTCTCCGGCCTGGTTGGCGGCGCCGAGGATGACCTCGTCCAGCTCGGTACGCGCCGGGTCGAGCCCGGCGCGGCGCACGGCCTCGCCGACCACGAGCGCCGCGAGGTCGTCGGGACGGACGGCGGAGAGGGTGCCGCCGTAGCGGCCCACCGGGGTGCGGACCCCTCCGACGAGGTAGGCCTCTGGCATGCGGATCTCCTGACTTCGTCGTCCTGGTGTGGTCCGGGAGCGGCCGGTCGTGAATTACTGACCGATCGTAAGGTAATTATGGCACAGGCGCACGGCCGGCCGCGATCCCGGACCGGGAGTCAGACGCTGAGATCCACGCCCTTCGTCTCCTTCACCAGCGAGACGCCGATGAGCGAGATGAGCGACGCGACCGCGATGTAGACGCCGATCGTCCACGCGGCGTGGAACTGGTTCAGCAGCGCCTCCGCGATCATCGGTGCGAATGCGCCGCCGAGGATGGCGCCGAGGGCGTAGCCGATCGAGACGCCCGAGTAGCGCACGTTCGCGGGGAACATCTCGGCGTACAGCGCCGCCTGCGGCCCGTACGAGAGTCCGAGCGCGAACGTCATGACAAACAGGGCGACGAAGTACCAGACGATGTTCGCGGTGTCGATGAGGAACCACATCGGGATGGCCCACACCGCGAGGGCGACGTACCCGATCTGGAACGTGCGGATCCGGCCGAGACGGTCGGAGAGCGCCCCGCCCCAGAGGGTGAAGATCAGCCACCCGAACGAGGCCAGCGTCGTCGCCAGCAGCACCGGCGGGCGCTCCATGCCGAGGCCCGTGACCGCGTACGTCGCGAAGAAGGCGATCAGCAGGTAGCCCGCGGCGTTGTTCGCGATGAAGATGACGGCCGTGAGCACGACCTTCTTCGTGTGCGCGCGGAAGAGCTGTCCGAGCGGGGCCGAGGCCTCCTTGCGGCGGCGGCGGAGGTCTTCGAACACGGGGCTCTCGTCGACGGCGCGGCGGATGACGTAGCCGACCGCGATGAGCATGATGGAGAGCAGGAACGGGATACGCCAGCCCCACTCGAGGAAGGCCTCGGGAGACATCGAACTCGTGAGCGCCCACAGGGTGAAGGTGGCGAGGATCATGCCGACCGGCACGCCGATCTGCGGGAACGCGCCGAACAGGCCGCGTCGCGCCGACGGGGCGTGCTCGACGGCCATCAGGGCTGCGCCGCCCCATTCGCCGCCGGCCGAGAAGCCCTGCAGGATGCGCAGGAGGATCAGGAGGATCGGGGCGGCGACGCCGATGGCGGCGTACGTCGGCAGCAGGCCGATGAGGGACGTGGACAGTCCCATCATCACGAGGGTGAAGACGAGCATCTTCTTCCGGCCGAGCTTGTCGCCGAGGTGCCCGGCGACGATCGCACCGAGCGGGCGGAAGAGGAACGAGATGCCGATGGTCGCGAACGAGAGCACCTGGGCGAGCCCGGGGCTCGACTCCGCGATGGGAGCGAGGAAGAGCGGGGCGAGCACGAGGCCCGCCGCCTGGGCGTAGATGAAGAAGTCGTACCATTCGATCGACGTCCCCACGAGGGTGCCGGCGAGGACGCGCCGCTCCTCTGCGGGCATCCTTCCGGTCGACGAGGCGGCTGCGGTGGCTGAGGTCATGCGAACTCCGTTGTTCTGCGAGGGGGGAGCACCGACGCGGGTACGTCGGCGATGACTTACCGAATGATCGGTCAGTAATCGCCGAGCGTAGCGTATCGGCGCTCCGCCCACGAGGGTTCGACGGCCGGATCGACCTCAGACCCTCCCGAAGGCGCGGAGCGGATGCTCGATGAGCTCCCCCACGCGGCGGAGGAATCCCGCCGCGTACCCGCCGTCGCAGACCCGGTGGTCGAACACGAGGGAGAGCTGGACGATGCGACGCGGCACGATCGCCCCGTCCACGACCCAGGGGCGCTCGATGATCCGGCCGATGCCGAGGATCGCGACGTCGGGGTGGTTGATGATCGCCGCCGAGCCGTCGACCCCGAGCCCGCCGTAGTTGTTGAGGGTGAAGGTGGACCCGCGGAGCCGCTCGGGCGGCAGGGTGCCGGCGCGCGCGGTGGCCGCGAGCTCGCGCAGGGCGGCGTCGAGGTCGGTGACAGTGAGCCGGTGCGCGTGCGGGACGACCGGGACGAGGAGGCCGCGTTCGGTGTCGGCGGCGACGCCGAGGTTCACGCCCTCGAACGAGATCAGCTCGGAGCCGTCGTCGCTGAGCCGCGAGGCGAGCACGGGGTAGTCCTCGAGCGCGAGGAGCACGAACCGCGCGAGCAGCGCCGTGATCGACGGGGCCTTCCCGCCGTCGGGAGCCATCTGAGCGCGGAGATTCCAGAGGTCGGTGGCGTCGACGTCGACCCATACGGTGGCCTCGGGGATCTCCGAGCGGCTGCGGGCGAGCCGGGCGCTCACGGTGCGACGCAGCGGGGAGAGGCGCTCCCTGCTGCGGACCGGGAGGCCGTCGATCTCGCCGGTGGGAGTGGTCGCGGAGGTCGGCGTCGGGGCCGCGGCGACGCCGTCCACGGCGTGGTCCACGGCGGCGCGCAGCACGTCGGCGCGGGTGATCGCCCCGTCCGCTCCGGTGGGGGAGATCGCGTGCACGTCGAGGCCCAGATCGCGGGCGAGGCGCCGCACGAGCGGCGATCGCACGGCGACCGGAGCGGGTCGTGCGGCGTCGCGGGCGACCGGTGCGGCTGACTCCGGAGCGGTCGAGGCGGGTGCTGCGGGTGCGGGCGCTGTCGAGGCCGGCGCCGGCGTGGGGCGTGGCGGCGCGGGGCGCCGTCGCCGACCCGTCGAGGCGGACGCGGAGGTGCCGTACCCGATGAGGACGTTGCCCGACCCCGCACGCTCCTCCTGCCGGTACGCCTCGTGCTCGGGCTGCGTGGCGGGGGGCTGCGGCGCGGACGCGGTCTCCTCGCTGCCGGGGTCGGCGACTTCCAGCACCGGGGCCCCGACGTCGATGGTGTCGCCGGGGGTGCCGTGCAGGGCGGTCACGACTCCGGCGAACGGCGAGGGCAGTTCGACGACGCTCTTCGCGGTCTCGACCTCGGCGATCGCCTGGTCGGTCGTGATCGTGTCGCCGACGGCCACCAGCCACTGCACGAGGCCGGCCTCGGTCAGTCCCTCGCCGAGGTCGGGCAGGCGGAACACGCGGGCGGCGGTCTTCACAGGCGTGCTCATGCGTCGTCCTCCCAGTGCAACGAGTCGATCGCGTCGAGCACGCGGTCGACGTCGGGCAGGTACCAGTGCTCGAACTTGGGGGGCGCGTAGGGGGTGTCGAACCCGGTCACCCGCCGCACGGGGGCCTCCAGGTACTCGAAGCAGCGCTCGAACACCCGGGCCTGGATCTCGGAGGCGACGCTGACGAAGCCCGGGGCCTCGGCGATCACGACCGCGCGTCCCGTGGACCGTACCGCCGCGGTGACCGTCTCGTCGTCGAAGGGGGAGAGGGAGCGCACGTCGACCACCTGCACGCTGCGTCCTTCGCCCGCGGCGACCTCCGCCGCCTCCAGCGCGAGCGGCACGGAGGCCCCGTACGCGAGGAGGGTCACGTCGGTGCCGTCCCTGGCGATGCGCGCCGAGCCGATCTCCGCGGTCACCGCGGTGTCGACCTCGCCCTTCGACCAGTAGAGCTTCTTCGGTTCCAGGAAGACCACGGGGTCCGGCGAGGCGATGGCCGCGCGGAGCAGCGAGTAGGCGTCCTGCGGGGTGGACGGGCTCACGACCGTGAGGCCGGGCGTGTGCGCGTAGTACGCCTCGGACGAGTCGCAGTGGTGCTCGACGCCCCCGATGCCGCCGCCGAAGGGGATGCGGATCACGAGCGGCATGCGCATCCCGCCGCGGGTGCGGTTGCCGAGCTTCGCGACGTGGCTGACGATCTGCTCGAACGCGGGGAGGGCGAAGGCGTCGAACTGCATCTCGACCACAGGGCGCATCCCGTTCATCGCCATGCCGACGGCGGTGCCGATGATGCCGGACTCCGCGAGCGGGGTGTCGAAGCAGCGGTCCTCACCGAAGCGGGCGGTGAGCCCGTCGGTGATGCGGAACACGCCGCCCAGGGCTCCCACGTCCTCTCCGAACACGACCACGTCGGGGTCGGCGGCGAGGGCGTCCGCGAGGGCGCGGTTGAGGGCGGCGGCCATGGTCATGGTCGTGGTGGTGCCGACGGTCGTCGCGACCGGCGTCTCGTGCTCGGCGATGGTCATCGGGCGCCTCCGGTCGTCATCGTCTCGGCGGGGTGGGAGCGGGCGATCTCGTCGCGGAGGAGCTGCCACTGCTCCTCCCGCTGGGGCGAGCGGGTCGCTGTCACGAAGCGGAAGAGGTCTTCCGGGTCGAGCTCCGCATCGGTGTTCAGGGCGGTGCGCATGGCGGCGGCGATCTCCTCCGCGCCCGCGGCGAAGCGCGTCTCGGCCTCGTCGTCCAGCGTCCCCGTCGCGGTGAGGTGCGCGCGCAGGCGGACCAGCGGATCGCGGGCGAGCCAGGCCTGCACCTCCTCGCGTTCGCGGTAGCGGGTGTCGTCGTCGGCGTTGGTGTGCGCCTGCATGCGGTACGTGTGGGCCTCGATGAGGGAGGGGCCGCCGCCGGCGCGGGCGCGGTCGACGGCCTCCGTGAGCACCGCGAGGACCGCGGCCACGTCGTTGCCGTCGACGCGCTGCCCCGGCATGCCGTAGCCGACCGCCTTGTGGGCGAGGGAGGGGGCGGCGGTCTGCCGGGAGAGAGGGACCGAGATCGCGAACTCGTTGTTCTGCACGAAGAACACGACCGGGACGTGGAAGACGGCGGCGAAGTTCATCGCCTCGTGGAAGTCGCCCTCGCTCGTCGCGCCGTCGCCGCAGAGCGCGAGCACCACGGTGTCCTCGCCGCGGTGCTTCGCCGCCTGCGCGAAGCCGACCGCGTGCAGGAGCTGGGTCGCGAGCGGGGTCGCCTGCGGGGCGACGCGGTGCGCGCGGACGTCGTAGCCCGAGTGCCAGTCGCCCTTGAGGAGCACCATCGCCTCCGCAGGCGCGACGCCGCGGGCGATCACGGCGACCGAGTCGCGGTAGGTGGGGAAGAGCCAGTCGGTGTCGCCGAGCACCATCGCCGCCGCCACCTGGCAGGCCTCCTGGCCGTGCGACGACGGGTAGACCGCGAGGCGGCCCTGGCGCACGAGCGCGCCGGCCTGATCGTTGATACGACGGCCTTCGACGAGGCCGCGGTAGGCCGCCAGCAGGGCGTCGGCGGCGGGGAGCGCGTAGGTCTCGTCGGGGAGGGTGGTCCCGTCCTCGGCGATCAGTCGTACCGCGGTGTCGCGCGGGAGCATGTCGTGGGGGTGCATCCGTCCGCCTTCCTTGCCGAACTCGATGAGGACAGCATGCCGCGCATGCGACACTCATCCAAGATCCGTCGGGTGATCGTGGACGATTGCGCTCCACATGTCAGAATGGCGTCCGAAGTGTCAAGATTCCCGGACGGGAGAGGGGTGTCATGGCGGCGCTGGACGAGACGGATCGCGCGATCCTCGCGGAGCTGCGGCAGGATGCGCGGGCGTCCATGACCGCAATCGCCGAGGCGGTGCACATCTCGCGGGCGGGGGCGCATGCGCGGATCAAGCGCCTCACCGACGCCGGGGTGATCACCGGGTACACGGTGCGCACCGACCCCGTGCTGCTGGGGCATCACGCGAGTGCCTATGTCACGCTCGCGATCGAGCAGGCCACCTGGCAGGAGGTGAGCGCGCGGCTCCGGGCGATCCCGGAGATCGAGCACATGGCGCTCGTCGGCGGCGACTTCGACGTGCTGCTGCTCGTGCGCGCGAACGACGCCCGCGACCTGCGCCGCATCGTGCTGGAGGACATCCAGGCGATCCCGTCGATCCGCTCGACGCGGACGATCCTGATCTTCGAGGACTCCGACCGGGCGTGACGTTCTCTCCCGCGGCCGAGGGTACGGGCTTCTCGCTGGGGTGCGGCGGGCGCCGGTGAGGTGCGGGGGTTTCGGCGGCGGCGGGCGGTGTGGATGCTGCGGTGCTGGGGAATGTCGATCGCGGGTCTCTGTGGATGCAGGAAGAGTCCCTCGCGCGTATCGGAATATTGCGCTGAACGGGGATTATCGGGCCTCGCAATGTCGGTGGCCCTCTGTTGAATCGTCGTATGGAAAGCACCCCGGCAGCGATTCTCGACGACACGCTCGTCGCTCTCGACGCCGTGCTGCGATCCGGCACGGTGGGCGCTCTCGACGCGCGGGAGATGATGGACCTGTTGCGGGTCGCGGGCGAGATCCAGCGACGCGTGGAGGCTGTGATCGTGGACGCGGTGGCGAGCGCCGATCCGCGTCCGGCGGGGTCCGGGGAACCGGCGTTCTGCGGACGGTTCGGCTGCCGCTCGATGAACGAGCTGCTACAGCGTGTGCTCCGCACCGACGGCGCGTCCGCCGCGCGCCTCGTGAAGAGCGCGCGGTTGGTGCGGCGCGAGGTCGACCTCTCCTCCGGGGAGTGGCTGCCGGCGCGGTGGCCGGCGCTGCGCGAGGCCCTCCTCGACGGGGCGATCGGGGTGACCGGGTTGCTGGCCGCGACCGGGCCGATCGAGCAGGCCGGCCCTCGCGTGCGCCTCGCCGACCGCTGGGAGGCCGACGCGTATCTGGCGGAGGTCGCGCGGGGCGAGGAGAGTTGCGAGGGCGCCGAGAACAGTGATGATGACGAGAACGAGACCGGGCCGGCACCGACGCCCGAGGACCTGAGGGTGCGGGCGCAGATGATCGTGCAGTACCTCGATCCGGACGGCGCGGAGCCTGCGGAAGACATCGCGCTGCGGGCCCGGGGCGTCGTGCTGGGCCGCGCCAAGGACGGCGTGATCCCGGTCAGGGGCGCGCTGCTGCCCGAGGTCGCGGGGCAGCTGCAACGGATCTGGGACGCGTATCTGAACCCGAAGGTCGACGGTCCGCCGCTTCCCGGCGTCCACTTCGTGCCGTCGGAAGTGCGTGACGACGCTGCTGGGGAGCAACAGGCACCGGTCTCCCCGGATGACGATGTGCTCCCGGCCGGCGATCCCGGCGGGATGGTCGACGGGCGCACGCGGGCACAGAAGCAGCACGACGCGCTCGCGGCGGCCCTGGGGATCGCGGCCCGGCACGACGACATGCCGCGGCTGGGCGGTGCCGCCCCGACACTCGTGGTCACGGTCGCCGCCGAGGACTATGCCACGGGGCACGGCTGGGCGCGGGTCGAGGGCGTCGAGACGCCGGTGTCGACGCGGGTGGCCGCGCACACGGCGTGCGGAGGGACAGTCCAGCGCGTGGTGCTCGGTGCCGGAGGAAGGATCGTCGGGCTCGGGTCGAGCGACCGGATCTTCACCCCCGCGCAGCGCCGGGCGATCGGCGTGCGGGACGGCGAGTGTCTGATCCCCGGCTGTCACGTCCCGGCCGCCTGGTGCGAGATCCACCACGTCACGGAGCACGCTCGCGGGGGTCCGACTCACACCGACAACGGCGTCGCGCTGTGCTGGCACCATCACCGCACGTTGGACACCTCGGGCTGGCAGATCCGCATGCGAGGGGGAGTGCCGCAGGTGCGAGGGCCGGCCTGGTGGGATCCGAGACGACGATGGCGCACGCCGCGCCCGGCTCTTCCCGGCTCCCCGGACCGGACGGGGGCCCGATTCGCTCACGCGGGACCGGTCCGCGGACGCATCCTTCGCGCGGGGACATCTCCGGCGCGCTCCGCGACAAGTGCGGCGGGAAGGGCCGACCGAGAATGAGAAGAAGACCGGCGTCCGCGCCGTGACCCGCTCGAAGGAGAGACACCGATGTCCGATTCCGCCGTTCCCGTAGCCGTCGACTCCGGATCCACCGATGCTGCGGCGTCCGCCGCCGCGGCGCTGCTCGACCGTATCCAGCCCCCGCGCGGCGAGGGTCGCGAGATCCCCGATGCCGCGACGCGGGAGGTCATCGGACGCGCGCCCGTGGCCACGGTCGCGGACCTCGACGATGCCATCGCCCGCGCGAAGGCCGCGCAGCCCGCGTGGGAGGCGCTGGGACACGAGAGGCGGAGCGCACTCCTCCTGGCCGCGGCCGACGCCATCGACGCGAACGCCGAAGGGCTCGCCTACCTTCTGTCGCGGGAGCAGGGGAAGCCGCTGAACGGCCCCAACGCGCGGTTCGAGCTCGGCGCCTGCTCGGCCTGGCTGCGCACCAACGCCACCACCGTCCTCGAGCCGCAGGTGCTCGTCGACGACGAGACGCTGCACGCCGAGCTCGTCTACAAGGCCGCCGGCGTGGTCGGGGCCATCGGGCCGTGGAACTGGCCGCTTATGATCACGATCTGGCAGATCGGCCCGTCGCTGCGCATGGGCAACACGGTCGTCGCGAAGCCCAGCGAGTACACGCCGCTGAGCGTCCTGGCGATGCTCGCCGTCATGAACGACGTGCTGCCCGCCGACGTCCTCATCGGGGTCTCCGGAGACCGTGAGGTGGGTGCCCGCCTCGCCTCGCACCCCGACATCGCCAAGATCATGTTCACCGGCTCCACCGCGACCGGGCGCCGCATCATCGAGAGCTCCGCGGGCAACCTCGCCCGCCTCACGCTGGAGCTGGGCGGCAACGACGCGGGCATCGTGCTCCCCGGCACGGATCCGTCGGCCATCGCGGAAGACCTCTTCTGGGGTGCGTTCATCAACACCGGACAGACCTGCGCCGCCATGAAGCGCCTCTACGTGCACGACTCCGTGTACGACGAGGTCGTGGACGCTCTCGCCGCGATTGCCGAGCAGGTGCCGATGGGCAACGGCCTCGACGAGGGCAACGTGCTCGGACCGCTGCAGAACCGCCCGCAGTTCGACATCGTCAGCCGCCTCGTCGACGACGCGAAGAGCCGCGGCGCCCGGATCGTCGCGGGCGGCGAGCCGGCATCCGACCTCGGCGAGCTGTTCTACCGGCCGACCATCGTCGCCGACATCGACAACGATGCGGCGCTCGTCCAGGAGGAGCAGTTCGGCCCCGCCCTCCCCGTCATCCGGTACAGCGACGTCGACGAGGCCTTCGCGCTGGCGAACGCCCTCGATGTGGGCCTCGGAGCCTCGGTGTGGGCGAGCGACCCGGAGGAGGCCCGCGCCGTCGCCGCGCGTATGCAGTCCGGCACGGTGTGGATCAACTCGCACGGCGGGCTGCACCCGATGGTGCCTTTCGGCGGCGTGAAGAGCTCGGGTTACGGGCTCGAGTTCGGCGTCGAGGGGCTCAAGTCCGTCGCGGTCACCCAGGTCGTCTCCGGACCCGGCCGGAAGGCCTGAGCGTGGCCGCGACGAACAGCGGCGCGGTGCGCTCCGCGATCGTCGTCGGAGCCGGTACGTCGGGCGCCATCGTCGCGCGGCGTCTCACCGACGCCGGTGTCGCGGTGACGCTCGTCGAGGCGGGTGGTTACGACACGAACCCGGCCATCCACGACCCCTCGCGGGCGGGCGAGCTCTGGCACTCCGCTGAGGACTGGGACTTCTTCACCGTGCCGCAGCCGCACGCGGCCGGTCGTCGTCTGCATCTGCCTCGCGGGAAGGTCACCGGCGGTTCGCACGCGCTGAACGCCATGATCTGGGTGCGCGGCGCGGCCTCCGACTACGACGCGTGGGAGGCGGCAGGGGCGACCGGATGGGGGTGGGCCGAGGTCGAGCCGATCTACGACGCGATCGAGAACGACCTGCTGCCCGTGACCGACGACTACGCGCTCTCGCCCATCCAGGCCTCGATCATCGATGCCGCGGTGGAGGAGGGGCTGCCGCGCAACCGGAACTACAACGGCGGCACGCTCGACGGGGTGTCGCAGGAGCAGGTCACGATCAGGGACGGCCGCCGCGTCAACACGTGGACCGCTTACGCGCAGCCCGCCGCCGACCGGATGACGATCCTCACCGGTCGCGCCGTCCATTCCGTGATCGTGCGCGACGGGCGCGCGGTCGGCATCCGGCTCGGGGAGGGCGATGACACCGAGGAGGTGTTCGCGGACGAGGTCATCCTCTCCGCGGGAGCACTCGGCACGCCCGTCATCCTGCTCCGCTCGGGCATCGGTCCCGCTGCCGAGCTGAGTGCCCTCGGCATCCCCGTCGTGCTCGATGCCCCCGCCGTCGGCAAGAATCTGCACGACCACCTCCTGTCACCCGTGATCTTCGCGACCGAGAAGAAGCCCGTCGGCCCGCCGCAGCCGGGAGTGTCCGTCACGCAGAGCCACCTGTTCTGGCGGAGCCGGGACGGCCTCGCACAGCCGGACACGCAGCCCATCCACTTCTCCGTGCCCATGTGGGGCGAGCTGGAGCCGCGCGGCACCGACGGGTTCACGCTCATGGCGGGCCTGGTGACGCCGTACAGCCGTGGCGAGCTGCGCCTCACCGGCCCCGGCGTCGACGACCTGCCGCACATCGACCTGGCGGCGCTGGAGGATCAGCGCGACGCCGACGCCCTCGCGGCCTCCGTGCGCCAGTGCCGCCGCATCGGCACGCAGCCTGCGCTCGCCGAGGAGTGGGGAGCGGTCGAGGTCTACCCCGGCCTGGACGTAGCGGACGACGACGTGGAGGAGTGGGTGCGCCGCACGGCCATCACCTATCACCACCAGGTCGGCACCTGCCGCATGGGCTCCGACCCGGAGTCCGTGGTCGACCCGCAGCTCCGGGTGCGCGGGATCGAGGGGCTCCGGGTGATCGACGCCTCGGTCATGCCGACCGTGCCCACCGGCAACACCAACGCGCCCGCGGCCATGATCGGCGAACGCGGCGCGCGATTCATCCTCGCGGACTGAGGGAGGGCGGCGAGGGGACGCGGGGCGATCACGGCATCTGTCGCGATCGCCTCGCGCTCCTGCGCGTCAGCGCGTGAGCAGCGTCACGGCCACGAGCGCGAGGGCGACGATCCCGAATCCGGTCGCGAACACCGTCAGCGCGAGCGGGAGACCGCCGCCCGGCAGCGGGCCGCGCGCCCGCGCGGTGAGCACCGCGGTCGTCCGACGCTGCCGACGGCGCGCGGCGATCCAGAGCAGTGCCGCCGTGCCCACGCCCAGCACGCCCGGCACGAGGCCCCACCCCTCGGCGCCGCTCGGCAGCACGAGAGGAAAGACCCGCAGCGACAGCAGCGAGCCGACCGCGATCGCGAGGGCCGTGCGCCGCCAGGCCAGCTCCGTCCGCTCCGGCTGCAACCCGGGGTCGTACAGATCGGGCGCCGGGGTGTCGGGCACCGGAGTATCGGGGGCGGTCATCGGCAGGCCTCGCTCAGCGCCACAGCACCCCGGCGAGGACGAGCAGCCCCGTCGTCACCACGACCACCGCGAGCACCACCGCCGACAGCGCGCCGGGCAGCGGTCGTCCCTGCCGGAGGGCGCGCTCCGCACGCATCCACTCGAACCACGCGAGCGGCGCCACGGCCGTGCCGGCGATCATCAGCAGCAGCGAGGCCGCCAGCCGGAACCCGGGGTGCAGGTCGAGGCCGAGGACCTCGAGCGCGACGCCGCCCGCGATCAGCGCCAGGCCGGTCCGGGTCCAGGCCAGGAACGTGCGTTCGTTGGCGAGGGAGAACCGGGGGTCGGGCTCGTCCCCGACCCGATAGACGGAGGCGGGGAAGCGGCGCATGCGCCCATCGTACGGCGCGGCGCGCTCAGCGCTCGTGCACCGGGCGCCCGGCGAACCACGTCGAGACGACCTCGGTGTGCACGATCTCCTCCGCCGGTCCGCCGATCGCATCCCGTTCCAGGATCACGAAGTCGGCCGACTTGCCGGGGGTCAGGGACCCGGTCTCGGCGCCGAGCCCCATCGCCGTCGCGGCGTTGATCGTGAAGACCTCCAGCGCCTCCTCGACCGAGATCGCCTGCTCCGGCCAGAGCGTGCCCGCGGCCCGACCGAGCGGATCGGCGCGTGTCACGAGCCCCTGCAGGCCCTCGAGCGTGTTCGGCGACTCGCTCACCGGCCAGTCCGAGCCGCCGGCCACGAGGGCCCCGGCGTCGAGGAGTGCGCGGTTGGGCTGCGAGTGCTCGGCACGCTCTCCCAGCACGTCCGCCAGCGCCTGGGGGATGACGCCCGGGTACCAGATGAACGGGGAGATGTCGGCGGAGACGTCCAGCGCCGCGAGTCGGGGGATGTCGCTCTCCGCGAGGAACTGCCCATGCGCGATCTGCACCGGCGTCGTGAATCCGTCCGCGCGCAGGCGCTCGGCGGCGTCCAGGACGAGGCGTGCCGACCCGTCGCCGGTGCAGTGCACCTTGGCCCCGAGACCGCGCGCCGCGACGGCCCGGAGCCAGTCGGTGAGCTCGTCGAGGGTCATGGTCGTCTCGCCGTGGAAGTGCGCCCCGTGCACCGGATCCGCCGGATACGGGTCGAGGAACGAGGCGGTGCGGGCGGGCGGGACGCCGTCGAGGAAGATCTTCACGAAGTCGGGACGGTGGTGCGGCGTGCGGAACTCCTCGCCGCGGTCGAGCAGGGGAGCGCCGATGGGGTCGAACCCGAAGATCTCGTCGTTGATGAGGAGCGAGGAGACCACCCAGGCGTGCAGCTCGTCGGCGCGGTCGAGTCCGGCGAGCGCGGCGAGGATGTCGACGGAGACCCCCGCGTCCTGGAACGCCGTGATCCCGAACGAGTTCAGCAGCTCGATCCCGCGACGGGAGGCGGCCGCGTGCTGCTCCGCGGTGAGTCCGCCGCTGCGGTCGTACGCCTCCTGCACCGGGATGCCGGCGGCTTCCAGGAGTACGCCGGTGGGGGTGCCGTCGTCGGGGTCGAGCAGCGTCACCCCGGAGGTCGGGATGCTGTCCGCCGTGATGCCGGCCAGCTCCAGCGCCCGGGTGCTGGCCCACCGGTTGTGGCGGGAGTCCTCCATGAGCGCCACCGGCCGTCCGCCCGCTGCCTCGTCGAGACGCAACCGCGTGGCGGTGTTGGCGAGGGTGGGAAGCAGGGTCGTGGCCACGGCGCCGCCGACGATCCAGGCGTCCTCGGGCAGGGTCTGCGCCTTCTCCCGCACCCGGTCCAGGATCTCGTCGAGCGTGAGGGAAGGGGCCAGCGACAGTTCGAAGAGCTCGGTCCGTCCGGCGAGGGCGTGGTGGTTGTGCACGTCGACGAACCCGGGATAGACGGCCGCGTCGCCGACCTCGACCACCTGCGTGCGGCGGCCCCGGAACGCCTCCACGTCGGCGCGGTCGCCGACGGCGAGGATCCGTCCGTCTCGTACGGCGAAGGCCTCGGCGCGCGGACGGGCGCGGTCCGACGTGCGGATCACGGAACCGGTGACGATGAGGTCGGCGACGTCGGTCATGTCAGGCGTCTCCGAAGGTCGCGGGCTCGAACGACGGGGAGTGGTGGGTGGTCGACAGCAGGCGGCCGTGTGCGCCGAACGTGAAGTGCGTCGGCACCTCACCGCTCTCGTCCAGTCCGAACAGCACGCCGTGGGAGCGGATCGCGTTCACGTCGCGGTGGTCGGCGATCGTCACCGAGGCGCACGGGATCACCTTCTCGCGCCACGCGAAGATGTAGATCCCGGGGCGGACCTCCCACACGCTGTTCTCGTCGGTGTCGGCGAGCCCGCGCTCCGGACCGGCCAGGCACTGCCACGAGTACCAGCGCGGGGAGAGGTAGACGTGCTCGTAGGCGTGCTCCTCGCTGTAGACCCACTCGACGCGGCGGCCGATGAGCGTGGTCGTGGGTGCGGCCTCGGCACCGGTGACCGCGGCGCCCTCGATGGTGCCGGGGGCGAAGTGGTGCTGCACCCGGGTGCGGCCCTGCTCGGGCGCGGGGAGGATCTCGGAGATCACCGCGAGGGAGCGTCCGTGCCGCAGATCGAGCACGAGCGAGACCGCCTCGTTCGGGAGGTAGCGGTGGTGGAACTGCACGAAGTAGAGCTCGTCGTCGACCTCGAACGCCTCGTAGTCGTCGGTGTCGGACGCGGCCTCCGTGGGGTCCTCGGCGCCGGGCTGGTACTCCCAGGCGACCGTCGAGTCGTCAAAGCGGTGGACGATGCGGGTGCCGCGGGCGTCGACGACAGCGATCTCGCGACCGCTGAGCGCGGTGCTGTGCGGGGCCTTGTTGGCGTCGAAACCGGGCGCGAGGCCTTCCAGTGGCAGCCAGGTGGAGGTGTCGGCGGGGTTGAGGGTCGTCATGGGGATTCCTTCCTTCGGGGAACGGGGTCGGCGCGGGCGTCAGCGGTCGCTGAACCGCTCCAGGTCGGTGGCGAGGCCGTCGTAGACGGCGGGCTTGGCGCGGCGGAGGTAGGCGGCGTAGACGATGCCGCCGATCAGCGCGAGCACGAGCAGGAGCGGCATCAGGCGGATCGCGAGCTCCTCGGAGCCGGCCACGATGTTGAAGTTCACGATCGCCAGGATCGAGATGGCCGCGATGCCGAGGAAGCCGATGCCCGGCGCGATGAACGTGCTCCACCACCGCGGGTCGTTCCGGCGCCGGAAGTACACGACGATCGAGATCGCCGCGAGCCCCTGCAGGATCAGCACGCTGAGGGTGCCGAAGCCGAGCATCGCGGGCACGAGCGTGACGATGGGGTCGGCGCCGGCGAGGGCGAACAGGATCGCCACGATCGCCGCGAAGCCGGCCTGCGCGATGCCCGCGAGCTGCGGGGCACCGTTCGGGCGGGTGCGGGCGAGGGCCTGGGGGAGGATCTTCGCGCGACCCAGCGAGTACAGGTAGCGGGTGGCCGAGTTGTGGAACGCGAGCATCGCCGCGAACAGGCTCACCAGGAGCAGCACCATCATCACGGTCGTGAGCGGACCGCCCAGGTACTGCTGCGAGAGCGAGAAGATGAGGTCGCCCGTGGGCAGGTGCTCCAGCGCCGTGGCCTGCGCCTGCGCGACGCCGGTCGCGCTCACCACGGCCCAGGTCGTGACGCCGAGGATCACGCCGATCGCGATGATCGAGGTGTAGGTCGCCCGCGGGATCGTGCGCAGCGGCTGCTTGGCCTCCTCGCTGAAGAGCGCAGTGGCCTCGAACCCGAGGAAGCCGGTCGCCGCCAGCAGCAGGCCGATGGGCAGCGAGCCGGAGAACACGGCCTCCGGGCTGAACGCGGCGACGTCGTACCCCGTCTGCACGAGGACGGAGACGTCGAACACGACGAGCATGAGCACCTCGAGCACGAGGCACACGCCGAGGATCTTCGAGCTGAAGTCGACGCCGATCCGGGCGAGGACGAAGCAGACGACGATCGACAGCAGGCCCCAGACGAGCCAGTGCACGTCGAGACCGGTGAGGTCGCGGATGATCGTCTGCATGAAGAAGCCGCTGGTGCCGATCGTGCCGACGACGAAGAAGTTGTAGCCGAGCGTCGCGATGAGGCCCGCGACGAGTCCGCCGGTGCGGCCGAGGCCCTTCACGACGAAGGCGTAGAAGCCTCCCGCGTTCACGAGCTGCTTCGACATCTGGGCGTAGCCGATCGCGAACAGCAGCAGGATCGCTGCGACGAGGAAGAACGACATCGGGGTGCCGCCGCCGTTGCCCAGGGCGATGGCGAGGGAGGCGACGACGACGATCCCGGTCAGCGGCGCGACGGCGGCCAGGACGAGGAAGACGATGCCGGCGACGCCGAGGGCGCCGGGGCGGAGGGAGGTGTGGTGCGGCGTCGTGGGTGCGGAGATCTGCTCTGCCACGTCGGCTCCTTTGCTCGGGTGACGGCCGTGCGGACACGGCATCGACGACGAGGGGAATCGTCGATAGAGCGAGTCTGCTCGCCGCCTCGATCCGGCGCTTGACCGTGAGCGAAGGACGATGGTGCCACCGCGCACACCCCGCCGGTGGGCGTGCGGCCCCTTCGCCCCGCGGAGCAGGATGACCGGGACGACACCGCTGTCTCGTCGGCGCCGCGCGGCGCCGGGCCGCGGTCGGAGGACGCGATGGACCTGCAGCTCGACGGCACGACGGCCCTCGTCACGGGGGCCGCCAGCGGCATCGGCCGTGCCGTCGCCCGGGCGCTCGCCGCCGAGGGGGTGCGGGTCGCGCTGCTCGATCGGGATGCGGCTGCGCTCCGGGACGCCGCCGAGGACGCCGGCGCCGATCCGGTGCTGCTCGCCGCCGACGTCACCGATGAGCAGCAGGTGGCCGCCGCGGTCGGCGCGGGTGTCCGAGCGCTGGGCGGTCTCGACGCCGTGGTCTGCTGCGCCGGGATCTCCGGCCCGGTGGGGACGCCGATCGAGGAGACCGCACTGGAGGAGTGGAACCGCGTCCTCGCCGTCAACGTCACCGGCGCGTTCCTCGTGCTCAAGCACGCGATCCCGGCGCTCCGGGAGTCCGCCCCGGGGTCCGTCGTGCTGCTCGCGAGCGACTCGGCCGTCGTGGCCTCGCCGGGCATGGCTCCCTACGCCGCATCGAAGGCGGCGCTCGTGCAGTTCGGGCGGGCGCTCTCGGTCGACCTCGCCGGCACCGGGGTGCGGGTGAACGCGGTGGCACCGTCCATCGTCGACACTCCGATGAGCCGCGGGGATCTCGGTTCGGAGGCCTTCGCCGACCCCGCCTTCCCCGTGCAGAGCGCCGACGAGGTCGCCGGGCACGTGGCGTACCTCCTCTCCCCGCGGAGCCGGACCGTGAACGGCACCACCCTCCTCAGCGACTTCGGGTACACCGCCCGGTCGGGATTCCCCGCCTGACGCGACCGCGTCCGGCCCCACAGCGCACGCGCGCAGAACACACAGGAGCACACATGGCAACCGTGGTCGGATCAAGCGTCTCCGGACGCGTCGTCGTCATCACCGGAGGCGGCACGGGCATCGGCGCAGCGGTCGCGGAGCGGTTCGCGGCCGAGGGGGCGCACGTCGTCGTGGTGGGCCGCAGGCCGGAGCCGCTGCACGAGGTCGAGCGCGCGGTCGGAGCCCTGCCCGTCGTCGCCGATGCGGCGGACACCGCGTCGGCGCAGGCCGCGATCGCCGAGATCCTCGCGCGGTTCGGCCGGATCGACGTCCTCGTCGCGAACGCCGGGGGACACGGGTTCTCGCCGGTCGCCGAGACCGACGACGCGAGCTGGGACGCGGCGATCCGCGCCAACCTCACCACCGCGTTCGTGATGGCACGCGAGGCGCTGCCGGCGCTGATCGAGGCCAAGGGGCAGGTGGTGATCGTCTCGTCGCTGGCCGGACTCTTCGCGGGGCCGTCGGTGGCCGGATACACGGTCGGCAAGCACGCGCTCATCGGCCTCACGCGGACGCTCGCGCGCGACTACGGGCGCCACGGCGTCCGCGTCAACGCGATCTGCCCCGGATGGGTGCAGACGCCGATGGCCGACGAGGAGATGGACGAGTTCGCCGCGCATGCCGGCCTCGGCTCCCGGGAGGAGGGGTACGCGACGGTCACCGCCGATGTGCCGCTGCGCCGCCCCGCGCGTCCCGCCGAGATCGCCTCGGTCGTCCGCTTCCTCGGGTCGGGGGAGTCGTCGTACATCACCGGCGCCGTGATCGTGGCGGACGGCGGTTCGCACGTGGTCGACGTGCCGACCATCGCCTTCGACCACGCCGGGATGTAGCGCGGGGTCAGGGTCGAGCGGCGGCTGTCGCGCCTCAGTCGATGCGGAGCTCGAAGCCGTCGTCGGTCCGGACCACGGCGACGTGCGTGAGGTCGTCGACGTGCGCGGTCGGGGCGTGGGCTGCGGCGTGCGGGCCGATGCCGATCACGCGCATGCCCGCAGCGTGGGCGGCCTGGATGCCCGCGCCGGAGTCCTCGAACACGACGCAGTCTGCGGGGTCGATGCCGAGCGTGCGGGCGGCGAGGAGGAAGCCCTCCGGATCGGGCTTCGAGGCGGAGACGTTCTCCGCCGTGACGGCGAGCTCGGGGACCGTGAGCCCGGCCTGACCCATCCGCGCGGTCATGAGGGCGACGTTGGCGGAGGTGACCACGGCGTGCGGGAACGGCTGCAGCGCGGCGAGCAGGTCCTCGGCACCCGGGATGCCGATCACACCGTCCACGTCGGAGGCCTCGGTGGCGAGCATGACCTCGTTCTCGCGGAGGTTGATCGCGTGGTCGCGCTCGGGGAGCAGGATCGCCATGCTCTGGTGCCCCTGGCGTCCGTGGACGGTGCGCAGCACGGTCTCCGGGTCGATCCCGTGCGGCTCCGCCCAGGCGAGCCAGAGGCGCTCCACGACGGCGGTCGAGTCGACGAGGGTCCCGTCCATGTCGAGGAGGGCGGCGCGGGCGTGGAGGATCTCGGTCACTCCCTCAGGCTAACCCCCACGCCGCCGACCCACCCCCTTTCGCGCGCCCCGGCCCCCTGCGCACGTACGCACGGGGCCGGGAGGAACGCCACGGGGTGGGTCGACGGGGAGTCAGCCCCCGAGGTAGGCGCGGTGGAGGAGGGCGGGGTCGTCTTGGAGGGCCTGCGGCGCGCCCTGGAACGACACGCGACCGCCGGCGACGACCACCGCCTCCTGCGCGAGACCGAGCGCGAGCTGCGTGAACTGCTCCACCAGCAGCACCGCCACCCCCGACTCCGCGATCGACGACACGATCGGCATCAGGCGCAAGAACACCACCGGCGCGAGGCCCAGGGACATCTCGTCGATGAGCAGCACCCGGGGTTTCGCCGCGAACGCCCGTGCCAGCACCACCATCTGCTGCTCCCCACCCGACAGCAGCGCCGTGGGGGAGTCGATGCGCTTCTCGAGCTCCGGGAACTGCGCCAGCACGGCCTCGATCTCGCCGGCGGTACGCGCCGTGAGGGAGAGGTTCTCGCGCACGGTCAGCGAGGGGAACACGGCGCGCCCCTGCTCGATGTGCACGATGCCGCGCCGGGCTCGCGCCACGCGGGAGAGCCGGTCGATCGGATCCCCGTCCAGCAGGATCGACCCGGCCGAGTGCGGTGTCACGCCGGACACCGCCTCGATCAGACTCGTCTTGCCGGCGCCGTTCGGGCCGACCAGCGCCAGGACCTCGCCGCCTGTCACCCGCAGCGAGACGTCCGAGATGACCGGCCCGGCGCCGCGGCTCACCGTCACGCCGTCGAGCACCAGTTCGCTCATTTCAGCAGCTCCGTCTCTCCCATGTACGCCTTGACGACGTCGGGGTTCGCGAGGACCTCGGCCTGCGGGCCGCTCGCCCGGACGCGGCCGAAGTCGAGGACCGTGAGCGTCGGGCACACCGAGCGGACGAGGTCCAGATCGTGCTCGATGATGATGAGGGCCACGCCGTAGCGCCCGGGGAGCTCGCGGAGGCGAGCCGCGAGCGCCAGATGCTCCTCGTGCGAGAGGCCGGCGGCGGGTTCGTCGAGGATGAGCAGGCGCGGGCGGGCGGCGACGTTCGCCGCGACCTCCACGAGCCGCCGGGTGCCGACGTCGACGCTCGAGAGGCGCGCCCGGGCCGGCGGGCACCCGAAGAACGCGAGGACCTCGTCGATGTCCGCCGCGGCGAGGCGCCGCCGGGCCACGAAGCGCACATAGCCGCCCACCGTGAGCGCCGGCGGGACGCGGTCCTGCTGGAAGGTCCGTCGCAGTCCGAGGCGGGCGCGCCGGGTGGGGGAGAGCCCGGCGAGGTCGCGGTCGCCGAGGAGCACGCGGCCCTCGTGCTGGGGGAGGAACCCGCTGATGGCGTCGACGAAGGTCGACTTCCCGGCGCCGTTCGGACCGATGAGCCCCATGATCGAGGCGGCGGGCACGGTGAACGAGACGTCGTCGAGGGCCTTGAGCGCCCCGAACTGCACGGTCAGCCCGTCGACCGTGAGCACCGGGGCGCCGTCGAGGGCGGCCTCGTCGACGGTGGCCGTCGTGGTCGTGGTGATCGCCGTCGCATCGGTTCCCGCGTCCGGCGGGAGCGCCGTGAGCTCCGCGGTGGCCGTGCGCCGGTCGGCCCGCCGGTACAGGAGGTTGCGGATGCCCTGGCCGAGGTTCGTGCCGCTCGTGAGGGCCTGGACGCCCAGCACGCCGAACACCACGAAGCCCCAGTCCTGCGGCACGCCCCAGCGCTTGAGCAGCTCCGGCACGAGCACCCAGAGCAGTCCGCCGAAGATGGCCATGTCGATGAGGTGCGCGCCGGACATGATCGCCAGCACGTACAGGGCGAGGGACTGCAGTGGTGTGAAGCTCGAGGCGAAGGGAAGCTGCACCTGTCCGGCGAGTAGCCCGCCGGAGATGCCGCCGAGGGCCGCCGACACCGCGAACGCCGTGAGCTTCGCGGTGCGCACGCTCTGCCCGGCCGCGGCCGTGCCCCGCTCGGAGAATGCGACGGCCTTCCAGCTGGCGCCCCAGCGTCCGCGCTGCAGGAAGAACACCGCCAGGCCGCAGACGGCGAGCACGACGATGGAGAGGAAGAAGAACTCCCGGTCACTGCCGAACAGCGCGGGCCGCTCGATCGCGATGCCGTCCGCGGAGCCGGGGAACTGGATCTGCACGAGCGTGACGTCCGCCGCGGCCGCGAATCCGAGCGTCACGACGGCGAGGTTCACGCCGCGCAGCCGCAGGGCGGGGAGGCCGACGAGGATGCCGACGAGACCGGCCGCGACACCGCCGAGCACGAGCCAGACGGGGAAGCCGCCGGGCGCCTGCATCACGTTCAGCAGGGAGACGATCCACGCCCCGACCGCGGCGAAGGTCAGCTGGCACAGGGCGATCATCCCGGCCGAGCCGGTGACGATGCCGAGGCCGAGGATCGCGATCGCGGCCGTGACGGCGCTGATCGCGAGGAAGACGAAGTAGCCGGGAAGGGCGGCGCTGAGGAGCGCGCCCACGCCGATGCCGACGACGGCGACGGCGAACGGCCAGGTGATCCGGAACCAGGGGCGGTCAGCGAGCGGCATCCCACACCTCCTTGCGTTGCGTCCAGAGCAGCAGGACGACGATGAACAGGAACGGCAGGAAGTTGCGCACGAGCGCCACTTCGTCGATCTGCGCGACGAGTCCGCCGAGGACGCCGAGGAGCAGCCCGCCGACGACGGCGAGGTCGAGCCGGCGGAAGCCACCGAGGAGGGCGGCTGCCGCAGCGGGGACGATGAGCATGGACAGGCTCGTGGCATCGTTCGACTGCGAGGGCGCGACGATGATGATCGCGATGGCGCTGATGATCCCGGTGACGAACCAGACGGCGATCGACAGCGGCCGGGAGCGGATGCCGAGCAGCTCCGCCGTGGTCGGCCGCTCCGACAGCGCGCGCAGCTGGGTGCCGACCCTGGTGCGGCGCAGCACGATGCGGACGGCGACGGCGGTGACGACGGCCATCGCCACCGTCGCGACGGTGACCTGGCTGATGACCACGCCGCCGAAGGAGAACGCGGGCCCGGCGATGATCGGGGTGAACGGCTGCGGCTTGTTGCCGAACAGGATGAACGACAGCGAGATGAGCAGCAGGAGCGGGCCGACCGTCATGGCGGAGCGGGTCGTCGTCGAGGCCTCCGACAGCCACGTCGCGGCGATGAAGCCGATGGCCGCGGCGAGCAGGCCCGCGACGAGGACGCCGAGGATCGAGCCGAGCCAGATGGGCAGTCCGATCTCGCGCACGAACCACACGGCGGTGAACGCGCCGAACATGCCGGTCGCGGCCTGGGCGAAGTTCACGACGCGCACGAGGCGTGACATGAGGGTGAGGCAGACGCCGAGGACGGCGTAGAGGCCGCCGGCGGCGAGTCCGGCGATGGCGCCTTGGAGCATCAGGCGTCCTTTCTGGTGAGGGCCCTTCGACAGGCTCAGGGACCCGGCGTGGGTCGCTGAGCCTGTCGAAGCGCGGGGACCCGGCGTGGGTCGCTGAGCCTGTCGAAGCGCGGGACCCGGCGTGGGTCGCTGAGCCTGTCGAAGCGCGGGGACCCGGCGTGGGTCGCTGAGCCTGTCGAAGCGCGGGGACTATTCGCCGATCCGGAGCCAGTCGTCGGCGACCTTCTCCCAGGCGTTCGTGCCCGACTTCAGGATGATCGGCCAGCCCGCGGTGTTCTGCGTGCCGAAGGCGTAGGGGGTGCCCACCATCGGGTTCTCGATCGGGTCCATGCCCTTCAGCGCCTCGGAGACGCTCTCCCGGGTGATGTCGCCGTCGATGCTCTTCAGCACCTCGATGAAGTACGTCGCCGCGAGGTAGCCGCCCTGGCTGAACGAGGTGAGGGGGATGTCGTTCTCCTCCATCAGCGTCCGCCAGTCCGCGTTGATGTCGCTGTCGTCCGTGAACGGGTAGAACTCGGCGGGGACGTAGATGCCGGCGCCCGCGTCGTCGATCGCGTCGGCGAAGTTCTCGCTGTAGACGCTCGTGAGGTAGAGCCAGGTCACGTCGTCCCAGCCCTGCGCGTTCGCGGCCTTGACCTGTCCGATCGCGTCGGGCTCGACCGGGTTGATCGCGAGGGCCTTGCAGCCCTGGTCCCGCGCCTTGACGATGTAGGGCGTGTAATCGGAGGCGCCGTACGGCACGGTGTCGTCGACGTACTTCGGCTCCTTGCCCGTGATCTCGGTCCACTTGTCGATCGCGGCCTGATAGGTCGGACGGGTGGAACCGGCGATCTCCAGCAGGATGCAGATGTCGTCGAGTCCGAGCACCTCGGAGCCGTACTGCAGCGTGAGGGTCATGTCGTTGAACGGGCCGACGTTCGCCGGCGAGATGTTCTCGCTGTCGAAGCAGCCCGTGTCGACGCCGATGCCGGGCACCGAGAGGATGCCCTCCTGCTCGTAGTACTTCGCGTTGATCTCGCACTCGATGAGGCTCGCGGAGCCCACGAGCGCGACGGCTTCGTCGCTGCCCACGATCTCCCGCGCCGAGGCGGTGGCCGTGGCGGGGTCGCCCTTGTCGTCGAGCATCTTGTACTCGATCGTGCGGCCGTCGAGGCCGCCGTCCTCGTTGAACGCGTCGAAGACGGCGGCAGCCGCCTGCGAGGCCTCCGGGAACGTCGCCGGGCCGCTGATCGTGTTCACGGAGCCGACGACGATGGGGGCACCGTCGCCCCCGGCTCCGTCGCCGCCGGCGCAGCCGGCGAGAGCGAGGGCGGCCACGGCGATGATCGCCGCGGCGCCGGATGCTCGTCTGTTCATGTGCTTCCTGCCTCTCCTGTTCGGGTCGTGCTGTCAGCTCGAAGGCTGGGTCTCGGTGCTCGTCGACGGCGCGCGCAGGGCGCGGTTCACGAGCTCCGTGTCGGTGAACTGCTCGAAGGCGACGATCTCGCCGCCCGCCACGCGCCAGACGTGGGCCACCCGGGCGGCGAAGAACCGCCCGGTGCGCTTGTAGGTGCCGGAGTAGGTGCCGATGCCGACCACGACGTCGCCGCCGTCGACGACCTCGTCGATCGCGACGGTGTAGTCGTCCCACTCCTCCTGGATGCGGCCGAAGACGTTCTCGGCGACCGCGTCCGGGCCGATGTACGTTCCGGCGTAGGGGAATCCGGCGGCCTCGGTCCACTCGATGTCGGCCGCGAAGGGCGCGAGCATGCCGTCCAGGTCGCCGCGGTCGTTGGCGGCGTAGTGGTCGCGGATCAGGTCTGCGTTGCTCATGTGCTCTCTTTCCGTGGTGGGTCGCTGCGCCCGTCTGGGTCCCTGAGCCTGTCGAAGGGCCCTGAGCCCGTCTGGGTCCCTGAGCCTGTCGAAGGGTCGAAGGGTCGAAGGGTCAGGCGGGCTGTGCGTCGGGGTAGGCGACGGCGCCCAGCGGGTAGATGTGTCCGCCGGCGCGGGAGTGCTCGGACTCGCCGTCGCCGTTGAGTCCGAGGAAGATCCCCGTCGTCATGAGCTGGTAGCCGAGGTCGTGAAGCCAGACGCTCGCCACCGCGATCCGGAACTCGCGGAAGCAGAACAGGTAGAGGCCGTCCGCGAACTTCCACACCGTGGAGAGGTCCATGTCGCCGTGACCGCGCTGGACGCCCTCCAGGCACTGCCACGCGTAGCGCTGGCTGGAGACGTAGACGTGCTCGTACAGGTGGTGGGGGCTGTAGCGGTAGATGTTCCGCTTGCCGATGAGGTCACGGCTCGGACCGGGGACCTCGCCGGTCGCGGGTCCGGCGTCAGTGGTCGCGGCCCAGAAGTCCTGCCCCACCTGCGGGGTGCCCTCGACGGCCTCGGCGGCGATGCGGGAGCGGATGACGGTGGCGCGGTGGGTCGTGGTGGAGAACACGACGGTGAGGGCTTCTCGCTCGCGGGTCTCGAAGGGGATGTTCACGAAGACGACGTCGTCACGGACGCGGACGGCGTCGTACGGGTCGCGACCGGAGGAGCCCAGGCCCTCCCAGGCCACGGAGTCCTCGTCGAAGCGGAGCGCGAGCGCGGTGTCGTCGTCGAGGGTGAGCGTGAGCGCGGTTCCGGCGAGCATCGTGTTTGGCAGGCGGAACGTGTCGATGCCCGCGGCGAACTCGTCGTACGTGCGCCATTCGTCCAGAGCGGGGTCGGCGGAGATGTCGGTCATGAGGGTCCTGACGTCGCACACGGCGGGGCCTCGTCGCCCCGGGCACCGCGTCGTCGCGATGCGCTTGCCTCATGCTCCGGCCGGCCCGGGGGAGCCCTCAAGCGCGCGGAGTCCATCCCGCACCGAGAGTCAACCGGCGTGCCCTCCCGGGCAAGCCCCGCCCCCGCGCAGCTCCGTCCCCGCGGTTCCGTCCCTGGATTCGCCCCTGGCCCCCGTGCGGGATCAAAACCGCCCCTGCCGGACGCGAGTGGGGTGCCTTCCTGATCCCGCACGGGCGTCCCGCCTGCGGCCGCCCCGGCGCGGGACGGAAACCGCCCCTGCCGGACGCGTGTGGGGTGCGTTCCTGATCCCGCACGCTGGAGTCGTGTCATCTGGCGCGCGGGAGTCGTGTCTCTCGCGCACGGAGTGCCGCGCGTCGGTGCGGGGTCGAAAGTGCCCCTGCCCGACGGGAGTGAGGTGCGTTCCTGATCCCGCACGCGGGGCGAGGGGATGGTGCGGGATCAGGAACGAGCGCGGGGCGAGCGCTGGCGGGGCGGTTTTGATCCCGCGCGCGACGGGGAGAACGGGAACAACAGGGTCAGTGGGTGGCGCGGTACTCGCTGGGGGAGACGCCGAAGGCGGTCTTGAACGCGCGGCTGAAATGCGCCGCGTCGACGAAGCCCCAGCGGGCGGCGATGGCGGCGACGGGGCGGTCGGCGAGCATCGGGTCGAGGAGGTCGCGACGGCACTGCTCCAGGCGGCGGGTGCGGATCCACGTCGACACGGTCACCCCCTGCTCCTGGAACAGTCCGTGCAGGTGGCGGGTGGAGATGAAGTGCGCGGCGGCGATGGAGGCCGGTCCGAGGTCCGTGGAGGCGAGGTTGCGGTCGATGTGCGAGCGGATCCGCTGCATGAGGGCACGGTGCGGGTCGGCGGAGACCTGGTCGAGACCGAGCTCCCGCGTGAAGACGGTGGTCACGAGGTCGAGGGCGCTGTGCGCGAGCCGGGCTCCCGTCGTGCCGGCGAGTTCATCGAGGTTGCCGGCGAGCTGCGTCAGGTACGGCACGACCATGCCGCCGAGCCCTTCCTGACCCGAGATGCGGACGGCCGTGAGCTGCCCGATCATGTCCGGCGGGAGGCTGATCAGGTGCTTCGGGAACATGACGACCATGGTGCGGAAGTCCTGGTCGAAGACGAGGGAGTACGGCCGATCGGTGTCGTAGACGGCGAGGTCGCCGGGCTCCAGCACGGCCTCGCGGTCGTCCTGGATGAGCAGGCCTGTCCCGGCGAGCATCAGGCTCACCTTGAAGTACGAGCGGTCCCCGCGGGCGATGAGCTCGGTGGTGCGCTCGACGACGTGCGAGGTCGCGCGGATGTCGTTGACGTGCACCTCGTCGACGGCGGCGCCGCGGATCACGCCGCGGAACTGGTCGGCGCCCGCGGTGGACACCTGCAGCGGGACGAACGACTCGGAGACGGCGGCGCGGAACTCGCTGATGTTGCGCGCGACGAGCGTGGACACCGATTCGGCGGGGGTGGTGAGGGCACCGTTCATGACTGATCACCTCGGGCTGGTGGGAACGACGACGTTGTATACGATCCGTTCCGTGATGCTACCACCGGCGACGATCCTGCGGGGGTGCCGTCTAGGATGTGGTCCGTGAACGGCGGGATGATGTCGACGGTGACGCAGCGGATCCGGCAGGTGCTCCGCCAGGTGCGCGGACCCGCCACCTCCGACGCGGTGTTCGAGGCGACCGCGCTGATCGTCGGTGCGGCGTTCCTCCTCGTCGGGTTCCTCGTGGCGTTGCCGGTGTTCTGGGGGCGGGAGCTCTCGATCAGCGGCACCGGCTCGATCGGTATGTTCGCGGCCTACGGCGGCGCGATCGCGGCGGCGCTCGCCTTCGCCCTGGGGCGGCTCGCTGTGCGGGTTCCGGAGCCCGACCCCACCCGCGCCAGGGACGGATTCGCGGTACCCGGCGACCGCCTGCGCTGGTACGACCTCGCCGCCATCGCCTTCGCGCACGCCGCGATCGCCTACCTCGGCTGGTTGGGGATCGCGCAGCTGCTGGAGCAGAGCTTCGTGGACGCCCCCGTCTTCGCGTTCCCCGGAGCGATCCTGGTCGCCGTGGCGTTCGCGCTCACGGGCTACGTCGCCTTCCTCAGCGCCGTCGCTCTGACGCCGACCGTGCTGTCGCTGGTCCTGGCGGTGTTCCTCGTCGTCGGGGCGTTCGCGGCGATGCTGGCCTCCAGTGACGTGCACTGGTGGCGCGACAACCTGTCGGCGCTGGGCATGAGCAGCAACAGCGCCTCGGTGGCCTTCAACGTGACCCTCGTCATCGCGGGGATCATGGTGACGACCATCTCGCGCTATGCGACGGCGGGGCTGCCTGTCGACGACCCGGTCGACCGCCGTGGCCGGACCATCGTGCGCGGCGGGCTCATCCTGATGGGCATCTTCCTCGCGTGCGTCGGGATCTTCCCCGTCGACGAGTTCTTCGGTCTGCACAACACCGTCGCGACGGGCATGGTGGTGGTGTTCGCGGTGGTCGTCGTCGGTCTGCCGTGGTTCGTGCGCAGCATCCCGCGCGTCTTCGTCGGCCTCGGCTGGACGTACGTGCTGGTCATCGTGCTGCTTGGGGCGTTCTTCGCTGTCGGCTACTACAACCTCACGGCGGTCGAGCTCATCGCGGCCGTGCTGATCTTCAGCTGGATCATCGTGTTCCTGCGCACGGCGGGGACGATGGGAAGCCACACGTCACGGACGGAGGCTCCGACGGTGCTGGACGCCCCTGTCCGCTGACGCACCCGCGCTCGGCGGCGTCGTCAGTCGCGGAGGAGGCGCGTCGCCTGACGCGTGCGCTGCAGGGCGTCGACGGTCTCGGCGTACCGCCGCTTGGCGACGCCGATGAACAGGCAGTCCACGAGGGCGAGCTGCGCGATCCGGCTCACCATCGCCCCGGCACGGAAGGTCGACTCGCGCACCTCGGTGAACAGGGCGTGGTCGGCGACCTGGGCGAGAGGGGAGTCCTTCACGGAGGTGACGGCGACGGTCGTCGCGCCGTTGGCGACGGCGGCTTCGAGGAACCGCACCGTCTCGATCGTCGACCCCGCGTGCGAGAACCCGATGGCGACGGTGGTCCTGACGGGCAGGACCGCGGCGGCGATCGCCTCGTGGGGGTCGGCGAGGACGTGGGCGTTGCGGCCGACGCGGAGGAGCTTGTGCGCGAGGTCCTCCGCGACGAACTGACTGGCGCCGATGCCGTAGAGGAGGATCCGGTCGGCGCCGTCGATAGCGGCGACAGCCGCCGCCAGCACAGCGAAGTCGAGCTGGCCGACGGTCTCCTCGATGGCGAGGAGCTCCAGGGCCGCGAGCTTGGAGACCGCCTCCTCGAGGGTGTCCTCGTCGGAGATCTCCGAGCCGTAGGCGCCGCGGGCGGAGAACTGCGCGGCCTCCTTGCCGAGCTCGGTGGCCAGGGCCATCCGCAGCGGCGCGTAGCCGGTGAAGCCGATCGCGCGGCAGAACCGCACGACGGAGGCGACCGAGGTTCGGCACTCCTCGGCGAGCTCGCTGATCGTCTTGTCGATCACGAGGCTCGGATTCTCCCGCACAGCGGCCGCGACGCGCGCCAGCGACGGGGGCAGGGTCGCAGCGGCGGCCTCGATCGTGGACTGGATGCTCACGGTATCCTCCGGAACGGCGGAACGGGATGGTAAATTCTTTTCAGCGAGTCTACGTGTTGTGTAGTCGCTTTTCTTTCTTTCCGCCGGATCCGAGGAGTGCCGATGAGCGAGACGACCGCCACCGTCGACCTCGGCAAGTCCCGCTGCCGCCTCGTCGTGCACGGCGCGACGGCCGGGGAGCGCTCCGGGATCGGAGCGCCGGGCCTCGCCGCGGCGGGCGGACTGGAGGCGGCGCTCACCGCGATTCTCCCGCTGCTCGACGGTGTCGAGCGCATCGACACGCTCGGCGTGGGGGCGGCCGGCGCCTGGTTCGCCCCGGAGGCGGCCGAGGAACTCGCCGCCGCGCTCGCCGCACGGACCGGAGCGCGCGTGGCCGTGGCGTCGGACGTGGTCACCGCCCATGCGGGCGCCCTCGACGGCGCGGCCGGCGTGCTGCTCATCGCCGGCACCGGAGCCGTGGCGCTGGGCGTCGACCCCTCCGGCGCGCGTCTGGTCGACGGCTGGGGCCCCGAGCTGGGCGACTTCGGCAGCGGATCCTGGCTCGGCCGCGAGGCGTTGCGGGCCGTGCTCCGTGCCCACGACGGGCTGGCGGCGCCCACCGCTCTCACCGCGGCGCTCGCCGCCCCCGTCGGCCCGCCCTCGGCCGTGCAGGCCTGGCTCGCCGCCGATGGCGCCCTCGCCCGCCGCCTCGCGACCCTCGCGCCCCTCGTGCTCGCCGCCGCCGCAGCCGACGACCGCATAGCCCGCGGGATCGTCGACGAGGCCGTCCGGCTCCTCGCGGCGACGACCGCTGCGGCCGCCGGGCCGACCGCGGACGTCGCACTGCACGGCGGCCTCACCGACCACGACGGATTCCGCGCCGCCCTCGCACGCGCGCTCGAAGGGAGCGGCCGTCGGGTCGTCCCCGCGCGAGGCGGCGCCATGGACGGGGCCCTGCTGCTGACCCGTCGCCTCGACCTCCCCCATGAAAGGTTCGTGCACCGTGCCGAATGACCCCCGTCTGACCACCCTTCTCGCCGAGCTCGCGGGCCTGGACACCGAGGCCTCGTCCACCGAGCGGGGCGATCTCGACCTGCTGAGCACCACTGAGCTCGTCGAGCGCATGAACGCCGAGGACCGTCGCGTGCCCGAGGCCGTGGCCGGTCGCACGGCGGAGATCGCGGCGGCGGTGGACGGCATCACGGAGCGCTTCCGACGCGGCGGTCGCCTCATCTACATCGGTGCGGGCACGGCAGGTCGCATCGGCGTGCTCGACGCGAGCGAGTGCCCGCCCACCTTCGGCACCGACCCGTCGATGGTGGTCGGACTCATCGCCGGCGGGGAGACGGCCATCCGCTCGGCGGTGGAGAACGCGGAGGACGACGACGAGGCCGCGGCCCTGGCTCTGCGCGACCTGGACCTCACCGAGCGGGACACGGTGGTGGGGATCTCGGCATCCGGCCGCACGCCCTACGTCATCGGCGGGCTGCGGTACGCCCGGGGCCTCGGCGCCCTCACGGTGGCGATCGCCTCGAACGCGGGGTCGGCGATCGGCACGGAGGCCGACATCGCGATCGAGGTCGTCACGGGGCCGGAGTTCATCTCGGGCTCCACGCGGCTGAAGTCCGGCACGGCCCAGAAGCTCGTCGTGAACATGCTGACGACGCTCTCGATGATCAAGCTCGGCAAGACGTACCGCGGGGTCATGGTCGACCTGCTGGCCACGAACGAGAAGCTGCACGCGCGCTCGATCCGCACGGTGTCGCAGCTCGCGGGTGTGGACGTGGACGCCGCGTCCGCCGCGCTACAGGCCGCGGACGGTTCCGTCAAGCTCGCGCTGCTCCTGCTCGCGACGGGCGCCTCCGCCGAGACCGCCGCTGAGGCGCTGGCCGCGGCCGACGGCATCCTCCGCGACGCGATCGCCGCCCTCGCCTGACCCGCTCTCCCCTCGGCAGGGATGAGAGACGCGCCTGACGGGAGCGATCGGGGCACCTTTTCGCACCCGCGACGGGCTGCCCGCTAGCGTGAGGGCATGCCCCTCGCTCTCGTCACCGGCGCCGCGCGCGCGAACAGCATCGCCGCGGGCATCGTCCCGCGGCTCCGTGCCGACGGCTGGACCGTCGTCACCAGCGACCTCGACGACGCCGATCACCCCGCCGACCTCTCCACCGCGGACGGACCGGAGCGCCTGATCGCCGAAGTTGCGGCAGCGCACGGCCCGATCTCCGCGCTCGTCCTCAGCCACGCGCACGACGTCGAGTCCGGAATCCTCGACACCACGGCGGAGAGCTTCGACCGGCACGTCGCCGTGAACGCGCGGGCGAGCCTGCTCCTCATCGCGGCCTTCGCCCGGCAGGCCGAGGAGGGCGGCGCGGTCGTGGCGCTCACGAGCGATCACGTGACCGGGAACCTGCCCTACGGGGCGTCCAAGGGGGCGCTGGACCGGCTCGTCATCTCGGCCGCACGGGAGCTCGGTCCGCGCGGCATCTCCGCCAACGTCCTGAACCCCGGCCCCATCGACACCGGATGGATGGACGAGGAGACGCGCGTCGGCCTCGCCGGGATGACTCCGCTCGGGCGCCTCGGCACCCCGGGTGACATCGCCGCCGTCGTCTCGTTCCTCGTCTCGGATGAGGGGCGCTGGATCTCTGGTCAGCTTCTCCACGCCGACGGGGCCTTCTCCGCCCGCTACTGATCGCGCGGCGGAGCGGCCCCGGGGGGCGCTCAGTGGCCGCAGGCGCAGGAGTCGCCGCCGCAACAGGAGGGCGTCGCCGTCGCGCCGCCGTGCGCCTGGGAGGACTCCGGCACGTCCATGGCGGGGTTCTGGTCGAGGAAACCGTAGGGCTTGAACCAGAATCCCGCGTAGTCCACGGGCATGATCGGCCAGTCCTCCGGGCGGGGGAAGTGCGTGAGGCCGAAGGTGTGCCACAGCACCATGTCCTCGCCGTCGATCCGGCGGTCGTCGGCCGTGTACTCCGGGAGGCCGGCGCCGCCCTGGTGCGCGTTGGGGTAGCGCCCGGCCGGCCAGATCTGCCCGTGCTCGTACCGGGTCGCCCAGAGGTGCTTCGTGGCGAAGGCCGCGCGCGCGGCGACGGAGG
Source organism: Microbacterium meiriae (assembly GCF_025143875.1). NCBI lineage: Bacteria > Bacillati > Actinomycetota > Actinomycetes > Micrococcales > Microbacteriaceae > Microbacterium > Microbacterium meiriae. The sequence continues at coordinate 92,681 of NZ_JAMBDU010000004.1, forward strand.
AGGCGGGGTCGGCCATCAGCAGGGCGGTCGGCTCCGGGACGAGGTGGTAGGCGGTCGGGCGGCCGACGTGGTTGGTCCGCGAGGCGCTCTGCACCTCCCACACCCGGGCGGCGGAGGAGTCGGCCTCACGCTGGGCGGCGTGCTCGGTCTCGAGCACCGTCTCCGACCAGGTGAACGCGTTGCCGAACGGGTTGTCCGGCCCCATCGGCACCCGCTGCGCGTCGACCTCCACGAGGCGGTTGTCCTGGCCGTCGATAGCCACGTCGAGCCGCGCGCAGAACAGATGCTGGTGGACCGGGGCGAAGACGCCGGGGGCGAGCTCGGTGGCGTGCTTCTGACGGACGCCCGGCTCCCCGGCGCCGGCGAACACGATGCCCGTGGCCTTGGCGACGACCTCGATGGAGCCGTCCAGTCCGAAGTTCCAGTAGAAGCCGTAGTCGTAGTTGCCGATCGTGGAGAAGTACGAGACCACGAAGCGCCGTGAGCGCCGCACGTCGGACCGTCCCGAGAGGTCGGTGTGCTTCCAGAGGATGCCGAAGTCCTCCTCGTGCATGCAGATCACGTTCGGGATGCGCACCGGGTGGCCGTGGTCGTCGGCGACGTAGCCGTCGAGATACCGGATCACGCCCAGGCAGTCGCAGCCGAGCTCCAGGTGGTTGGCGTTCTTGCCGAGGAGGTATTCGCCCGCGTCGAAGTAGCTGATCCAGAAGCGCCCGGGGGCGGTGTCACCGTACGGCACGACCATCTCCGGCACGCTCGCCCGGTGCAGCACGGAGCGCCCCTGGAACGACACGTCGTGCAGGACGAGGCCTTCGCGGGCGTTGAAGCCCACGCGCATGGACCAGCCCTCCCACTCGACGAGCGATCCGGACACGGCGAAGCTCGGCCCGTCCGGCTGGGTGATCTCGATGGGCCGCAGCGTCGTCCGTGCCGCGCCCTGCACCTCCGGGTAGTAGTTGCCGTGCCCGGCGGGCACCGGCACGTCGCCCTCGTCCTCGACGCGGATCACGCTGTCCGTGGTGAGGTCGATGTGCACGATCAGCCCCTCGACGGGGTGGGCCCACGGGGAATCCTGCTCGTCGTATCGGAGGAAGGTGAGGGACCGGATCACGCGGCGGCCCACCTCGTCGGCCCGGCCGGTGTAGCCCGGGGCCAGGGGGGAGCAGAAGGCGAGGGCCATGTGGTCCGCCAGGCCCCGCCGCCGCATGGCCGCCTGCCAGTCCGGGGACGCCTTGGCGATGGCCTCTGCCCGCTCGTACTCCTCGAACAGGTACTGCGGCTGGCCGTACGGCGGGGCGTCGTTCGGCACTCGCTCCTGCCGCACGACCTCGCCACGGGTGATCGAGACGATCAGCTCGGTCGCGACGCCGGTGGCGGTGTCGAGCAGCGTCACGTCGACACGGCGGTCGATGGGAGAGCCGGGACGCCAGGCCGCGAGCTCCTCCTTCGTGGCTTCGTCGGGGAGCAGCATCGGCACGCGGGTGGTCGCCGTCAGCAGGCCGGCTGCGTCGAGCACGGCGCGGGCGGCGGCGATCTCGGCACCGGTGAGCGGGTCGAGCGGGTGCGGGACGGCGATCGGCTCGAGGGAGACGGGCTGGGGGGAGTGCGGGGACATCGTTGACCTCACTATTTTCGAGCAAGTGCTCAAGAAACGGGTTGGCACGATGATACGACGGCGTGCACGGGCGCACAACCGTGGCGTGTGGGCGATGTCGAGGTCAGCGACGCCAGGGGGCGAGGATGCTGTCGAGGACCGCGAAGTGCGCCGCCGCCGTCTGCGGTTCGGTGACCTCGACGACCTGCTGGCCGTACGTGATCGAGCGCAGGAGGGCGAGGAGGTCGCCGGTGGGGGTGTCCGGGCGCAGCTCTCGGTCGCTCACCGCCTCCTCCAGTGCCTCGCGGATGCTGCCCTGCCACGTCGCGAGGGTCGGCGCTCCGGCGTCAGGAGTCGGGGCGAGGGTGGCCAGGCGCCCCCAGAAGCCGACGACGACGTGCGCCTCGGTGCGAGTGCGCTCGTCGACGGGGAGCACCTCGCCCATCAGGGCCCGCAGGCGCGCCAGGCCGCGGAGTCCGTCCGTCGCCGCGGCGATGCGCTCGTCGGTGCGACGGGTGACCTCGGCCGCGGCGGCCCGGACGACGTCGTCGAAGCCGTCGAAGTAGTGCCACAGGGAGCCGGTCGCGACGCCGAGCTCCTTCGCCACCGCCCGCGAGGACACGCTCTCATGGCCGTCTCTGGCAGCGACGACGAGCAGCGCGTCGGCGATCTGACGGCGACGCTCATCATGGTCGACGATGCGGGGCACGTGCTCATTGTGTCGCATGAAGTGCGGCCTCGCTTTTTTGAGCGAACGATCAATATACTTCGGCTGTGGACCTCCTGCTCCCGGCAGCATCGTTGCTGATGGCGGCGGCGGCGCTCGTGTCGGTCGGCGCCTGCCTCGCTGCGCGGCGCGCCGTGCCGTGGCAGGGGCGCCAGGCCGCGGTGGTGATGGCGGCGGGGATGCTGCTGATGGCGACGGGCGGGACCGGGCCGCTGGGTGCCCTGCTGATCGGTGCCCTGCTGCTCGTGTCCGGCATGATCGGCACGATGGGCGTCCGCGGGGCGACGTCCGCGGCCCCCTGCTGTCACCGCGCTCTCGGATCGCTCGTGATGGCGATCTGCGCCTTCCACGGCGCGGCGGGATCGGTCGGTCAAGGCGTGGTGACGTCCGCGGGGCACGGGGGTCATGGACTCGGCGGCGCGCTCGGCGCGCTCGTCCTCCTCGGCACTCTCAGCGTCGTCGCCTGGACGATCGCCGCAGGGTGGCGGACGACGGCGCATCGGGGCCGCGCCGCCCGGCTGCTCGCGGTGGAATCCTGGGCGATGGCGATCGGGGTCGTCGCGATGAGCATCGCGGGCTGACCGTCCGGTGCGACGGCCGACCTCACTCCCGCGCGGCGGGGCGGACGAAGGCCCAGGCGGCGATCGCCGCGACGGCGGCGGCCAGGGTCATGGTGACCGCCATCGTGACGGCGTTCGTGCCCCCGATCCCGGCGGCGACCGGGGCGAGCACCGGGCCGAACAGGAACGACGACATGCCGAGCAGGGCGGACGCCGTCCCCGCCCTGGCGCCGTGATGCGCGAGGGCGAGTGTCTGGCCGTTCGGGCCGCCGAGGCCCGCGCACAGCATGAACCCGACGAGTGCTGCCACCACGCCCGCCACCCCCGTCCCGCTCAGTGCCAGGACGAGGAAGGTCGTGGTCGCGACGAGCGTCGCCGTGACCCCGCCGAGGTAGACGCGGAGGGGGCCGAAGCGGCGCACGACCAGGCGGCTCGACTGGCTGCCGACGATGCTCGCGAGGGCGCCGGCGGCGAAGGCGAGACTGAAGCTCTGCGGGCTGAGGCCGAACTCGTCCTGCAGCACGAACGACGACATCGAGAGATAGGTGAAGAACGCCACGCCCGCACCGGCGGAGGCGCACAGGACCGCGGCGAAGAGCCGGTCGCCCAGCACGGCGCCGGCATGCGCCCGCAGCACGCGGAGGCCTCCGCCGTGGCGCGCCTCCGGTCGCAGCGTCTCCGGCAGGAGGAAGACGACCACGAGCAGCAGGATGACGCCGATCCCGCTGAGCACCCCGAAGATCCCGCGCCAGTCCATGATGCGGGCGAGCTGGCCGCCCACCACCGGCGCGATGATCGGCGCGGTGCCCGAGACGAGGAACAGCAGCGAGAGCATGCGGGAGAGCTCGATGCCCTCGAACTGGTCGCGGGCGATCGCCAGGCAGATCACGATGCCCGCCGATCCCGCCAGCCCCTGCAGGAAGCGAGCGACGAGCAGCAGCTCGATGGTCGGGGCGACCGCGCACACCGCGGAGAGCACCGCGAACGCCGCGACTCCGACCAGCAGCGGCAGACGTCTGCCCAGCCGGTCGCTGAGGGGACCGGCCACGAGCTGCCCCAGGCCGAGGCCGATCATGCACGCCGACATGGTCACCTGCGCCAGGGCCTCGGTCGTGCCGAGCGACGCCGCGAGCTGGGGGAGCTGGGGCAGGTAGAGGTCCATCGACAGCGGACCGAAGGCTTCCAGCATGCCGAGCACCAGCATCGCCCGCAGCGTGCCCATCCGCGCGGGCTCACCGCGCGCCGGGAGACTCATCCGCCCAGGCGCAGCACGCGGCGCAGCCAGCTCTCCCGCGCGGCCACCGCGGCCTGCGAGACCTCGGCCTCGGGGGAGAACCCGGAGAAGCCGTGGTAGCCGCCCGCCCAGACGTGCAGTTCCGCCTGCCCGCCCGTGGCCCAGATCCGCGACGCGTAGTCGACGGCCTCATCGCGGAAGGTCTCCGCGGCACCCACCTCGATGAACGCCGGAGCGAGTCCCCACAGATCCGTGGCCCGGGTCGGCGCCGTGTACGGCGACACGCGGTCGGTGAACCGGTCGGCTCCGGCGATCGCGTCCCACGCGGTGTCGTTGTTGTTCCGGTCCCAGGCGCCGAAGCCGTCGTACTGCCGGCTCGACGGGGTCTCGTTGCGGTCGTCGAGCATCGGGCAGCCGAGGAGCTGCCCGGCCAGCCGTGGTCCGCCGCGGTCGCGGGAGAGTAGCGCGACCGCCGCCGAGAGTCCGCCGCCGGCGCTCTGCCCGGACGCGACGATGCGGGAGGTGTCGATGCCGAGCTCGTCGGCGTGGGCGACCATCCACTCCAGTGCCGCGTAGCAGTCCTCCGCCTGCGCCGGTCCGGGGTGCTCCGGGGCGAGACGGTACTCGACCGCGACGCCGACGACACCGTGCCGCTCGGCGAGGTCGATGAGCTCGGCGGTGCCGAAGAAGCGCGTGCCGAGCACCATGCCGCCGCCGTGGATCGACAGCACCGCCGGTGCCGGGTCTGCGGGCGCCTGCGCCGGGCGCACGATGGTGACCTCGAGGTCCGGAGCCCCGACGGGGCCGGGGATGACCCGGTCCTCCCAGGTCACGGCGCGACCCTCCGCCTGCACGGCCATCGGCGGGATGATCGTGGCGAAGTGATCGCGGTTGGCGTGGATGGTGTCCGCGCGCAGCGGGATGACCTCGACGAGGTCGACGAAGGCGTCGAGTCCGGCGACGAGCTCCGGGTCGTAGGGCACCGGTTCGGGCGTGCTCATGCGGCGGTCCGCCAGATCCGTCGCAGCCAGGAGGCACGTGCGGCGAGGGCAGCGCGGGTGATCTCGGCGTCCGGCATGTACATGTCGAAGCCGTGGGCGCCGCCGCCCCACACGTGCAGCTCGGCCTGACCGCCGGTCTCCCAGATCCGGAGGGCGTACACGGTGTCCTCGTCGCGGAACATCTCCGCCTCGCCGACCTCGATGTAGGCGGGCGGAAGGCCGGAGACGTCTGTCGCCCGGCTCGGCGCGGCGTAGGCGGGAGCCTCGACGCTGAAGGCGAGCTCCTCGCCGAGGACGCACGACCAGGCGAGGAGGTTCATGTCGCGCTGCCAGGTGCCGATGCCGTCGTACTGCCGACTGGCCACCGTGGTGTTGGTGTTGTCGATCATGGGACACAGCAGCAGCTGCCCGGCCATGACGGGGCCCCGCCGATCACGCGCCAGCAAGGCGACGGCCGCGGTGAGGCCCCCGCCCGCGCTGCCGCCGCCCACGACGATGCGCGCGGGGTCGATGCCGAGCTCCGTGGCGTGGGTGTGCGTCCACACGAAGGCCGCGTAGCAGTCCTCCACGCCCGCGGGGTACGGGTCCTCCGGAGCGAGGCGGTACTCGACGTTCACGGCCACGACGCCGTGCTCCGCGACGATGTCGACGACTCGAGCCGTCTCCCAGGAGCGGTGGCCGACGATCATGCCGCCGCCGTGGATGTTCACGAAGCCGGGGAGCGTCGAGGTCTCCGAGCCGGCGGGGCGGAAGATCGTGACCTCGATGTCCGGTGCTCCGGGCGGGCCGGGGATGACGCGGTCCTCCCAGGTGATGTCCCGGCCGGCGATCACGGCGTCGTTGTCCGGGAACATCCGGTCGACGCCGTCGCGCGGCAGGGTCTCGCGGGTGAGGGCGGGCTGCGGGTTCTTCGCGATCTCGTCGAGCACGGCCTGCACGTCGGGATCGAAGGGGACGGGGATGGTCATGGTTCTCCTCGGGTGGGACGGCGTCAGGGGCCTTCGGGGTCGACGACCCCGCGGTCGGCCCAGAAGGGCTCGACGAGACGGCGCAGCTCGGCGGCGCCGACGCGGTCGACGAGGGCGGCCGCGTCGAGGTTCGCCCGCAGCTGCGCGACGCGGGAGGCGCCGAACAGCGTCGTCGTCAGGGCGGGGTGGGTGAGGGTGAACGCGATGCCGAGCTGGGCGGGGGTCACGTCGAGGTCGTCGGCGACCGCCGTGAACGCGGGGACGTCGGCGATGATCCGTTCGCGGATGCCGCCAGGGTCGCGCCCGATCTGCCGGTCGCCGATCACCTTCCCGGCGAGGATCCCGCCCTCCAGGCAGTCCGAGGCCTGCAGCGTGAGGCCCTGCTCCCAGAGGCGCGCGAAGGGCTCGCCGTCCGGGATCGACCGCCGCGAGACGCTGTACTTGAGCTGCGCGATCTGCGGACCGGGCACGCCTTCCGCGGCGGCGAGGTCGATCAGGGCCTGGATGCTCGCCGCCGACCAGTTGTTCACGCCCCACGCGCGGATGAGGCCGGCGTCGGCGAGCGCGGCGAGGTCGAGCACGAGATCGCGCAGCTCGAGGTCGTCGCGGCGGAGGTCGCCGAGGATCACGAGGTCGGCGTGCTCGACTCCCACCCGCATCAGCGCGTTCTCGAGCTGTGGACGGAAGCCGTCGGCGCCGAAGGCCTCGAGCCAGAGCTTCGACGACAGCAGCCACTCCTCTCGGCGCAGCCCGGCCGCGCGCACCATCGCCGAGAAGATCACGTCGGTGAAGACGGGCGGGGCGCCGGGCGCGGAGTACACGCCCACGTCGAAGAGGTTCACGCCGCGGTCGGTGGCCTCGCGGAGGAGCGCCACCGCGTCGGCGAAGTCCATGCGGTCGTAGGTGTGCCAGGAGCCGAGGGAGAACAGGGAGGCGTGCAGGCCGCTGCGGCCGATCTCGCGGAGGGGGAGGGGAGTGGTCATGGTGCTCCTCAGAGGCTCGGGTCGATGACGGCCTTGACCTCATCGAGGTGGTGCATGTGGGCGATCTTCGCGGAGGCGTCGGCGAGGCCGACCGGGGCGCTGAACAGGTCGTCCCAGGGGAAGCGGTCGGCGAACGCCATGAAGAAGTCGATCGCACGGGCGTAGTCGGAGATGTCGCCGTTGAGCGAGCCGACGACCGTGAGCTCCTTGCCCATGATCGTGCTGAGGGCGAAGCCGTCCCCGGCCGGACCGGTCGAGCCCACGATCGCCACGGTGCCGCGTTGGGCGGCCATGCCGACGGCGTCCGGGCCGACGCTCGGGGCTCCAGCGAAGTCGAACACGTGGTCCGCCCCCTCGCCTCCGGTGAGCGCCAGGACCTGGTCGACGACGGGCCCGTCGCGGAAGTCCACGACGGCGTCGGCGCCGAAGCGGGCGGCGAGCTCCAGACGAGCCGCGGGTGCGCCGACGGTGATGACCTGCCCGGCACCCGCGATCCTCGCGACTGCGGTGGCGAAGATGCCGAGGGCGCCGGAGCCCTGCACCACCACGCGGGAGCCGGGACGGATCCGGCCGGCCCGCTCGAACGCGCGGAGGACGGTCTTCGCGGCGCAGCCCGCCATGGAGGCCCAGGTGTCCTTGACGGCCGCCGGGAGCAGGAGCGTGGCGGCATCCGGGGTCACGTACGCGTACTCGGAGAGCCCGGCCGTCGCGAACGGCGGAACGTCGGCGCGCTGGAGGAAGCCGTAGCCGCGGCGGGAGCACGCGACCGGCTCGCGCAGCACGACGCAGCCGTGGCACTCGCCGCAGGTGGACTCCGACCAGCCGATCCGGTCGCCGGGGGAGAGTGCGCGGCCGAGCGCGTCGCGGGTGTCGGGCCCGGTGGCCACGATCTCGCCGACCATCTCGTGACCGAGGACCATGGGCAGCATGCCGGGGAACGACATCTTCCCCTCCCAGATCTCGATGTCCGTGCCGCACAGCGTCGTGCAGGCGATGCGGACGAGGGCGGCGCCGGGTTCGATCTCGGCGGGCAGCGGGAGGTCCTGCAGCGTGAGCGGCTCGCCGTGCGCGGTGAGCACCGCGGCGCGGGTGGTGGTGGGGAGGGTCATGGTTCTCCAGTCGCGGGGCGGGTGGCGGGATCGAAGACGGTCCTCCGCGGTGCCAGGAGGGGCGGGATCGATCCCGCACGGAGGGGGACGGGGGTCAGACCAGGAGCTGGCCGCCGTCGACGGGGACCGAGACCCCGGTGATGTGGCTGGCGGCCTCGCTCGCGAGGAAGAGCACGAGCGGGGTGACCTGGTCGACCTCGGCGATGGTGCCGAGCGGGATGCGCGATTCCCAGGCGGCGCGGGCATCGGGGTTCGAGGCGAAGTCGGCGGTCAGGGGCGTGAGCACGGGACCGGGGGCGACGGCGTTGACGCGCACCCCGGAGCCGGCGAGCTCGATGGCGGCCGTCCGGGTGAGCGCGTCGACCGCGGCCTTCGTGGCCTCGTAGTGTCCGAGGCCCGGTGTGGGCTGCCGGGCGCCGATCGAGGAGATGTTGACGATGGCCCCGTGGCCGGCGGCCGCGAGCAGCCCGCCGAAGACCCGCAGCATGAGGAACGTGCCGCGGACGTTGACGCGCAGGGCCGCGTCGACCGCGTCGACCGCGACCTCCTGGAGTGTGCCCCCACCGGCGACGACGCCGGCGTTGTTGACGAGGACGTCGAGCCCGCCGGCCTCCGCGAGCTGCGCGGCGGCGGTGGTGACCGCGCCCTCGTCGGCGATGTCGAGGGGGAGGGCGGTGGCGCCGATCTCGGCGGCGACGGCCCGGGCGGCCTCGAGGTTCACATCGCCGAGGAACACCTCGTCCCCGGCGGCGCGGAAGGCGCTGGCGATGCCGCGGCCGAGCCCGGAGGCTCCTCCGGTGACGAGGATGCGGCGCGGGGAAGCGGTCATGGTCGTCCTCACTGACGGTGTTCCGATGGGATTCCTCCGTTATATTCTACAAACATAGAAAAACACAACCCCGTGCCCCGAGACGGCGAAGGAGCCCTCATGCCCGATGTGACATACCCCCGCAAGCCGCTGTCTCCTCGGGGTGCGACGGTGCCGCCGCTCGCCCTCGGATCGTGGAACACCTGGGACCGCATGGGCTTCGACGATGCCGTGCAGCTCATCCAGCGGGCGGTCGACCTCGATGCCGGATTCTTCGACATCGCGTACTACAACATGGGGCCGCATGCCGAGAACTCCCGGACCGACATCCTCTTCGGAGAGGCCTTCCGGGCGAGCGGGGTGGACCGTGCCCAGGTCGTGCTGTGCGGCAAGCTCTGGCTCTGGGACTGGCCGCACCAGGGCTTCCGCGGGCAGATCGAGGAGTCGCTCGAGCGGGCCGGCCTCGACCGCTTCGACACCCTCGTGGTGGGGGACTACCTGGACGCCCCGGACATGCCGCGACTCGTCGCCGACGTGAACGCCCTCATCGCCGACGACCTGGTCGACTCGTGGGGGATCAACAACTGGCGGATCGCGGACACCAGGGCGGCGCTCGCCGAGGCGGACGCTCAGGGGCTGATCGGCCCCGCGTTCGCGCAGCTCAAGTACGGCATCGCGCGCCGGGCCATGGCGGAGGGCGACGCCTACGGGCCCCTGTTCGCCGACGGAACCCTCACGCTGCAGGCCTCCGACGTGTTCGAGGGCGGAATCCTCGCCACGGGACGGATGCCCCAGCGCAAGATCGGTGCCGATGTCGGGGGTATCCGCGAGCGGATCCTCGCCGTGTACCCCGAGGTCGCGCGGGTCGCGGGGGAGTTCGGGGTGACGCCGGCTGCCCTCGGCATCGCCTTCTGTCTGGCGAACCCCGCGACGGCCAACGTACTCTTCGGTGCCTCTCGCGTCGCGCAGCTCGAGGACAACCACGCCGCCCTCGCCCTCGCCCGAGACCATGGCGCCGAGGTCCGCGCCGCCCTCGCCGACTGCCGCGTCGACCACGCCGTCCGCCCCGACGGCACCTGGTGACCTTTCGTATCTCGCACCCGCACCTCCCCCCGCTTCCCCCGCCCGCTTCCCCGGCGTCCAGGATCACTTCCGCACCTCCCGCGCGTCCCGCAGGCCCGTTTCTGATCCCGCCTCGCTCGGCCCCCGCCTCCCACTCCGGGTGCGGGATCAGTTCCGCACCTCGCGCGCACCCCGCAGGCCCGTTTCTGATCCCGCACTCGCTCGCCCCCGCGTCCCACTCGGCCCGCGCGTCCCACTCCGCGTGCGGGATCAATTTCGCACCTCGCGCGCACCCCGCAAGCACGTTCCTGATCCCGCTTCGCTCGGCCCCGTCCCACTCCGCCCCGCGTCCCACTCCGGGTGCGGGATCAGTTCCGCACCTCGCGCGCACCCCGCAAGCACGTTCCTGATCCCGCTTCGCTCGGCCCCGTCTCATTCCGCCCCCGCGTCCCACTCCGGGCGCGGGATCAGTTCCGCACCTCGCGCGCGCCCCACGGGCACGTTTCTGATCCCGCAGGACGTGACGTTCTGCGTGCCGATTCGAGAACGCGCCGAGTAGGGAGGGCGTGCGGCCGATTCTGATCCCGCTTCTGGTGGCGGCTGTGTGTCGGTCGTCGGGCGCGCCGCTCGTGCGCGACCGGACCGCTCTCCGGAGCCCCGGATCAGAAGTGCTCCTCGAGTTCGCAGCAGATCGTAAGCGCTCCTCGCCTCCGTGCTGGATCGGAAGTGCCCCGCGCACGCTCCGGATCAGAAGTGCTCCTGGGGCCCGGGTGGGAGGTGCGTTCTTGATCCCGGGAAGGGGTGCGGGGCCCTCGGGAGCGGCAGTGTGGCCCGTTCGCGCCGTCGTTCACCCCGATGCGGGATGAGAAGGGTGCCGAAAAGGCGTCGCCGAGGGGTGTTTCTGATCCGGCTGGAGGGGTGGGCGCGGTGGCGGGGTCAGAAGTGGGCCGCGCGGGGAGGACAGGGGTGCGTTATTGATCCCGGTACCCGCACCTGCACCCGCGGGGTGCGGGCGGGCGGGGTACGGGACGGGGCGGGGTGTGCGCGGGGGAGCAAGGCGGGTGCGCGCTGAGGCATCGGTCCGCGCGGCCAGAGGAAGAAACCCGCTTGCGCTCTTTTTCCACGCATGTAGACTAACCAGCACGACACATCGAAGTGGCGTCGGTCCCGGTCTCCGGTCAGCGGCTCTTCGAACCTTCTTCACCACCCCCTGCACCCGAGAGAAGGAACCATGAAACGAATGCCCCTCGCGGTCGCCGCCGCCGTCGCCGCGACCCTCGCACTCGCCGGCTGCAGCGGCGGCGGAACGCCCTCGCCGTCCGAGGGCGGCGGCGCCGAAGGCCCCGACGCCCTCAACATCGGCAACTTCCTGGACGTCACCTCGTGGGACCCGTCCCTCGCCGACATCGGCTTTGACGGCCCCTACCTGTCCGCGGTGTACGACGCCCTGATCGCCCTCGACGCCGACGGCACCCCGATCCCGTCGCTCGCGACGAAGTGGACCGTGGCCGACGACGACCTCAGCATCGACCTCGACATCCGCACCGACGCCGTGTTCAGCGACGGCACCCCGGTCGACGCCGACGCCGTCGTCGCGAGCCTCGAGTACCTCAAGGCCGGCGCCCGGTCCGGTGAGGCCTACGTCAACGCGAAGGGCTTCGAGAAGGTCGATGACGACACCGTCCGCATCGCCCTTACGCAGCGCGACGACACGATCCTCTACCTGATGGGCCTCGGCCGCAGCTACGTCATGCCCCCGGCCTCCATCGAGGCGGGCACGCTGGGCAGCGACCCGGTCGGCTCCGGCCCCTATGTGCTCGACAGCGACACCAGCGTCGCGGGCGCCGAGTACCACTTCACCAAGACCGAGGACCACTGGGACGCGAAGACGTACCCGTTCTCCGAGCTCGCGATCTACCCGATCACCGACGCGACCGCCCGGCACAACGCGATGCTCAGCGGACAGATCAACGTGCAGTACGGCGACGTGGCCAACCTCGACCAGGCCGAGCAGCAAGGCTGGAACACCGCCCAGCGCGTCTCCGGGTGGGCGGGCCTCGTCATCACCGACCACACCGGCGCGAAGAGCGAGCCCCTCGGCACGCTCGAGGTCCGCCAGGCGCTGAACTACGCGTTCGACGGTGCGGCCGTCCTCGCGGCGGTCGGCAGCGGTGCGGGTGTGGCCACCAACCAGGTCTTCCCGGACGGCGGCGACATCAACGACCCCGAGCTCAACGATGCCTACGCGTTCAACATGGACAAGGCGAAGGAGCTCCTGGCCGACGCCGGCTACCCGGACGGCTTCGACATCTCGATGCCGATGTCCCCGATCTTCGAGATGTGGAAGCCGTCGGCCGAGCAGGCCCTCAACGAGCTCGGCATCACCGTCACCTGGGACAACATGCAGATGCCGGACTACCAGCTCAACGCCCCGAACTACCCGATGTTCATCTCCTTCCTCGCGATGGACGGCAACGACGTGGCCACCGTCTCTCGCCAGCTGACGAGCGTGCAGTGGTTCAACCCGGAGCCCGACTACGCGAAGAACGAGGTCATCGCCCCGCTCGTCGAGAAGGTGCAGACGGAGCGCGGCGACGCGCAGACCGCCGCCATCAAGGAGCTCAACGAGGCCCTCGTCGACCAGGCCTGGTGGTCGGTCTGGTACCAGGCGAACAACATCTACTACACGGCGCCCGGCATCCAGCTGCAGCCCGTCGTGGGGATGATGTTCCCGACGCTGCGGTACATCACGCAGGGCTGAACGCCCGCCGGGGCGGTCGCCCCGCGGCCGCCCCGGCACCCCTTCCCCTCCTCCTCACCATCGAGAGGCCCCCATGCTCCTCTTCACGGCGAAGCGGGTGCTGTCCGGCATCCTCCTGCTCGTCGCGGTCTCGATCGGCACGTTCTTCCTCGCCCACCTCGCGATCAGCGATCCGACCGCCTCGCTCCTCGGCACGACCGCGAGTCCCGCGCAGCAGCAGGCCCTAGCGGCGAAGATCGGACTCGACCGCCCCCTGATCGTGCAGTTCTGGGACTGGTTCTCCCACGCGGTCCTGCTCGACTTCGGCGTCTCGTGGCGCAACTTCCAGCCGGTCGGCGCGCAGCTCGCGGTGAAGGTCCCCGTCACTCTCTCCGTCGTGACCCTCGCGACCCTCATCACCGCGGTCATCGGCGTCGCCTTCGGCATGATCACCGGACTCCGCCCCGGCACCTGGTTCGACCGCATCATCAAGGGGATCTCCGTCGTCCTCTTCGCACTTCCCGGGTTCTGGGTGAGCCTGGTCCTGGTGATGTGGCTGGCGGTGCAACTCAAGTGGTTCCCCGCCGTGGGCTACGTCCCGCCGACGCAGTCCGTCGAAGGCTGGCTGCGCTCGATCACGCTGCCGGCGATCTCCCTCGCCCTGGGCGGCATCGTCGCCGTGTCGGAGCAGCTGCGCAATGCCGTGATCGCCCAGAGCCGCCAGGACTGGGTGCGCACGCTCCGCAGCCGCGGCCTGTCCGCCGCCCGGGTGAACCTGCACATCCTCCGCAACGCCTCGCCCGCCGCGCTCACGGTGATCGCCCTGATGTTCGTGGGCCTGCTCTCCGGGGCGATCGTGGTGGAGCAGATCTTCAGCCTCCCCGGTCTGGGGCAGCTCACGAACCAGTCGTCGCAGAACGGCGACATCCCGATGCTGCTCGGGATCACGGTGGTCTCCATCGTCTTCGTCGTCCTCATCAATCTCCTGCTCGACCTCGTGCTCGGCTGGATCAACCCGAAGGTGCGCGTCGCATGACCACGACAGACATCCGCGTCGCCTTCGACCGGGCCGCCCAGAAGCGCCGGTCGAGCCTGTTCCGACGCTTCCTCCGTCACCCCGGCGGCTACATCCCGCTCGCGATCTTCGTGCTCATCGTGCTCGTCGGGGTGTTCGCGCCGTTGCTGGCGCCGATGGACCCGAACCTCGTCGACCTCGCGGCAGCCAAGGCCCCGCCCTCGCCGGAGCACCTGCTCGGCGGCGACTCCACCGGCCGCGACATCCTCAGCCGCCTCATCTACGGGACGAGGACGACACTGTGGGGTGCGCTCATCACGATCGTCACGGCGCTCGTCGTCGGGGTCCCGTCGGGCGTCGCAGCCGGGTACTTCGGCGGCGTCTTCGACCGGGTCGCGACCTGGATCAGCGACGCCCTCCAGTCGATCCCCGGGATGATCATCCTCCTCGTGGTCGCCGCCGGCAGCCGCAACAACTTCGAGCTGCTGATGGTCACCGTCGGCGTCTTCATGGTGCCGGGGTACTTCCGCATCGCGCGGTCGCAGACGCTCGCCGTCCGCGGCGAGGCGTACATCGATGCCGCCCGCGTGTCGGGCCTGTCGGACGCGCGCATCATCTTCCGGCACGTCATCACCGCCGTCTACCCGCCGGTCATCATCCAGACCGCGCTCACGGCGGGCATCGCGATGGGCATGCAGGCCGGCCTCCAGTTCCTCGGCATCGGCGACTCGAACGTGCCGAGCTGGGGTGCGATGATGCTCGAGGGGTTCCGGCTCATGCTCACCTACCCGCTCATGCTGCTGTGGCCCTCCGCGGCCCTCGGGCTCACGATCGCCGTCCTCGCGATCATGGGCTCCACGCTCGCCGAGCTCGTGCAGGTGCGCACGCCGCGTGCGGCCCGACGGCGGCGGCGCGGCGTGCTCGAGACCGCCGACGAGGTCGCCGCGGCTCCCGCCACGGGCAGCGTCCGCCATGAGGCCCCGAAGTCGGCCCTCCGCGTCGAGAACCTGCACGTCGTGCACGCGACGCCGACAGGGGAGACCGAGGTCGTGCACGGCGTGACCCTCGACGTCGCACCTGGGGAGGTCGTCGGAATCGTCGGCGAGTCCGGGTCCGGCAAGTCGCAGACCGTGTTCTCGGTGCTCGACCTGCTCCCCGCGACCGGTCGGGCGACCGCCGACGCGATCTGGGTCGGCGGCGCGGAGGTCACCCACGCGGCGCCGAAGGAGCGCCAGGCGCTGCTCGGCCGCACGATCGGATACGTGCCGCAGGAGCCGATGAGCAACCTCGACCCCTCGTACACGATCGGGCATCAGCTCATCGAACCGCTGCGTCGCACACAGGGGCTCGGCAAGGCCGCCGCCCGGCAGCGCGCGCGGGAGGTGCTCCTGCGGGTCGGGCTGTCCGATCCCGATCGCGTGATGCGCAGCTACCCGCATCAGGTGTCCGGCGGCATGGCCCAGCGCGTGCTCATCGCCGGCGCGATCGCCGGTCGACCGTCGCTCCTCGTCGCGGACGAGCCCACCACCGCCCTCGACGTCACCGTGCAGGCCGAGGTGCTCGAACTGCTGCGGGAGCTGCAGGCCGAGTACGGCATGGCGCTGCTCATCGTGACGCACAACTTCGGCGTCGTCGCCGACATCTGCGACCGCGTGATCGTCATGCGCGGCGGCGACATCGTGGAGTCGGGGCCCGTGGACGAGCTCTTCGCCGCGCCCACCCAGGAGTACACGCGCGAGCTCATCGCCGCGTCGCTCGACGAAGCCGAGGGCCGCGCCGCGCTCGACGGCAGGCGGACGGAGGTCCCCGCATGAACGCCGCTCCGGTGAACCCCCTGCTGCAGGTCGACGACCTCCTGGTCGAGTACGGCCGCGGAAGACACGCCTTCCGCGCGCTGCACGGCGTCTCCCTCGACATCGCCCCCGGTGAATGCCTGGGCCTCGTCGGCGAGTCCGGATCGGGAAAGTCGACCCTCGGCAAGGCCATCCTCGGCCTCGCCCCGGTGACCGCGGGCCGCATCCGCTTCGACGGCCGGGACATCGGCGGCCTCGGCCGCAAGGCCCGACGGGCACTCGCCGATGATGTGCAGGTCGTGTTCCAGGACCCGTACGGTTCCCTCAACCCGGCACTGACCATCGGCGACATCCTCGCCGAGCCGCTGCTGACGACCGGCATCGGAGCGAAGGCGGCCGACACGCGCGTGCGCGACATGCTCGACCGCGTGCGCCTGCCCTCCACAAGCATGGACCGGTATCCGAGCGAGTTCTCCGGCGGGCAGCGGCAGCGCATCGCGATCGCCCGCGCCCTGGTCCGCGGACCCCGGCTGATCGTGTGCGACGAGCCGGTCAGTGCACTCGACCTCACCACGCAGGCGACCATCCTCGACCTCTTCATCGAGTTGCAGCGCGACACCGGCGTGGCCTACCTGTTCGTCTCGCACGACCTCGGCGTCGTCCGGCGGGTCTGTCACCGGGTCGCCGTGATGTACCGGGGGGAGATCGTGGAGATCGGGGACGGCGAGCAGGTCACCCGCGCGCCGCGTCACCCGTACGCCGAGCGCCTGCGACTGGCCTCACCCGTCGCCGACCCGGTGGCGCAGCGGGAACGCCGGGCGCAATGGCTCGCTCTGCGGGAGGTGCCCGATGCGGCGGTACGGTAGCTCCAGGCCGGAACACGCCACACCCCGGACTCGGCCGGAAGGACGCCATGCCGAAGATCATCGACCACGACCAGCGGCGACGGGACATCGTCGAGGTGGCCAAGAGCATCATCCTGAAGGGTGGGTTCGAGGCGGCGACCATGCGCAGCATCGCCGCGGAGGCGGGCTTCGCGAACGGCGCGCTGAAGCACTACTTCCCCGGGAAGGAGAGCATCGTCGCGGCGACGTTCGAGACGATCCTGCAGCAGATGTCCGAGGGCGTGGAGGCCGCGGGGCAGGAACCGGTGGCGGCAGACGACGCGCTGCGGGGCTTCCTGCAGGCCACCGTGCCGCGCGACCCGGAGCAGATCGCCGCGGGCCGGGTGCTCCTGGCGCTCTGGGAGTACGCGATGGCGAACGAGTCGCTGGCCGAGCTCTACCGCGGACACCTGGGTTCGTGGCGATCCTCGCTCATCGCGCGCATGGAGGCGGCCCGCGACGAGGGATCGATCCGCGATCAGGACTACGGCCCGCTCGCCGACGAGTACATCTCCGCGGCGGTCGGGGCGACGGTCATCAACCTCATGTACCCGGACGGCGACCGCATCGCCGACTACGAGAACTACATCGACCGGTTCCTCGCGCGGCTGCGCTGAGGGCGAGGGGCCGGTCCCGAGAGGACGGCCCGTCATGACCCTTCCCCCTGAACGACCCGTGGTGTTCTTGCACGGCCTCGCCTCGCGCGGCACGCAGGACTGGCCGGAGAGCGAGTGGGCGGCGGTGCTCGGCGACCGACCGCGCCGCGTCCTCGACCTGCCGGCGCACGGCGACGCCCCCGGGCTCGGAGCCGTGCCGACCTCCGCGGTGCTCGACGCGCTCGCCGCAGCGATCGGCCCGGACGAGATCGACCTCGTCGGGTACTCGCTCGGTGCCCGGCTCGCGTGGGACCTCGCCCGGCACCCGGGTGTCGCGGTGCGGCGTCTCGTGCTCGGCGGCCTCAGTGCGGGGGAGCCCTTCGCGCTCGTCGACCTCTCCGCCGCTCGGGCCGCGATCGCCGGCGGACCGGCTCCCGTCGATCCGCTGACCGGAATGATCGTGCACATGGTGAGCCTGCCCGGCAACCGCCCGGACGATCTGCTCGACCTCATCGAGGGGCTCGCGACCGAGCCGTTCTCGCCCGAGGCTGCTGCCCCGGCGATGCCCGTGCTGCTCCTGGGCGGTACCGACGACCCGATGGCCGCGGGCATCGACGAGCTCGCCGCGCGGCTGCCCGACGTCCGGGTGCGACGCGTCCCCGGGGATCATCTCGCGGCGCTGCACACCGCCGCGTTCCGCGACGCTGTGCGCGGGTTCCTCGCGGACTGACCCGCCCGATCGACGCCCGGCCCCCTCCTGTCCTTTATTTCCAACGTTCGTAGACATATCGAAAGGCATCCGCCATGACCGACACCCCCACTCCCGACGCCGCCCGCATCCTCGACATCGCCACCGGCCACATGGCCGCGAAGCAGCTCTTCCAGGCCAGCCGCATCGGTCTGTTCGCCGCCGTCGCCGCCGGCGCCGACACGGCCGTGGCGATCGCCGAGCGCTGCGGGGTGAGCGAGCGGATCGCCCGGCTGCTCGCCGACGCCCTCGCCGCGAAGGGTCTCCTCCTCCGCACCGAGGGGCGCTACGCGCTGGGCCCCGACGCGTCCGCCTACCTCACGGGGGAGGACGCGGTGATCGACCTCGCCCCCTTCCTCACGTTCCTCGACGAGATCAGCTACCCGCACTGGCTGCAGTTCGCCCACACGGTCGACACCACCCAACCGGGCGACCTGCAGATGGACGACGCGCGGTGGGGGACGTTCATGGCCGGCGTCATGACGTACAACCGCCTGCACGCGCAGGAGTTCGGCCGGCTCGTCGACCTCGCCGGCGCGACGAGGGCCCTCGACTTCGGTGGTCTGTCCGCCGAGTTCGCCCTCGCCGTCATGGCGCGCAACCCCGAGCTGCACACGACGTTCGTCTACGCCCCGGGATTCGAGGACGGCGTGGCCGAGGCGGTCGCAGCGGCGGGCGTCGCCGACCGGGCCGCCGTCGAGGTCGGGGACACGGCGACCACGGCTCCCGAGGGCGCGTACGACGCGGTGTTCGCCAACCACGTCATCCACCGGTTCTCCGCGGAGGAGAACGCGCAGATCTTCCGCCGACTCCGTGCGGCGGCGGCCGACGGGGCGACGCTGACGGTGCTCGACTTCTTCCTCGATGACGACGACGAGCAGCGCGCCCTGGATGCCCTGCACGCGGGGGAGTACCTCGTGATCGACGGCACCGTGGTGTACCCCGAGTCCGAGGTTCGCGGTTGGCTGTCGGATGCCGGGTGGGCGGTGCGCGACACCGTCGCCCTGCCGGGGAGCCCGCGCGTGCTCCTGGCCACCGCGGTCTGACGACCGCGGTCCGAGACTGGTCCGAGGGGGATCAGAGGCGGGCGGCATGCGTGAACATGCCGCCCGCCGTTTTCGTGGGTGGGTGGTCAGCCGCGCGCGAACACCGTGCGGCCGTCGACGATCGTGCGCTCGACCTGGAGGGCGGCGAACGGGCGCCCCGGGGTGCACGGATCCTCGTCGAGCACCGTGATGTCCGCGACCCTGCCGAGTTCGAGGGTTCCCTTCCAGGTCGCGGCACCGTCCTGGATCGCGGCGTCCGCCGTCATGGTGCGCAGCAGCCGGCGCCGAGTCGCGGCGTCGTCCGCCCGACCGTCGGCGGCGAGGAGGGCGAGGGAGGCGTCGAGGCTGGGGCGCCAGTCCGGCGTGGCGATCGGCGCGTCGCTGGTCAGCGTGGTCAGCGCCCCCGAGGAGAGCATCTCGGCCAGCGGCCAGGCGGCGGCGACGCGGGCTTCTCCGAGCTGCACGGCCGCCCAGGAGTGCGTGTGCGCGGCGATGAGGGGCTGCACGGCGAACCCGACGCCGAGACGCTCCGCGCGGCGGATCTGCGCCGGCGTCGCGAGGTCGCCGTGCACGACGTGGTGGGGTGCCGGCGGCGGGGGAGTCTCGCCGGCGCGTTCCAGTGCGGTGAGGAACTCTTCGATCGAGCGATCGCCGGTGGCGTGCACGGCGATCTGGAGTCCGCGACCGGCGGCCAGGGCGATCATCTGCTGGAAGGCGCTGAGCGGATCGGCGTCGCCGCGGGTGAGCAGGTGCCCGGTCGTCCCGTCGGGGTACGGGTCGGACGTCCATGCGGTGGCCATCGGCGGGATGCCGTCGGCGAAGATCTTCACGCCGGGGATCGCGAGCCAGCGCGGGTCGGTCGTCGGCGGCGGCACCGGGAGTCCGGCGGCGAAGTCCTTTAGGGAGCTCTCTCCGTCGATTGTCCCGAACAGGCGCAGCAGCGTGACGCGCGAGGTCTGGGCCCCCTCGCGGTGCAGCTCCACATACGACTCGAGCATGTCGGTGCCGAAGCAGCCGGTCTCCCCGTCGTCCTCCCCGGGGCCGATGCCCGGCTCCGTGTAGCTCGTGATGCCGAGCTCCGCGAGCAGAGCCCAGGCGCGGCGCAGGGCGCTGCGTCGCTCACCGGCCGTGGTCACGAGGCGGCCGGTCGGCTGCTCGTCGGGCGGGGTGTCGGAGAAGAAGAGGTGTGGCCAGCGTGCGCCCAGCCACGCGGCGTGGAGGTGCGCGTCGTTGAGGCCGGGGATCGCGGTGCGGCCGTCGAGCTGCACGATCTCGCGGGCCGAGAGAGCTTCGGCCGCGGCGTCGGTGGCGACGATCATCCCGTCGCGGACGGCGATCGCGGTGGCGACGGAATCGGTGGCGTCGAAGGTGTGGATGTGGCCACCGCGGAGGAGGAGGTCGGCGTCGTCGCCGAGGAGTGTGCTGCTCATTATTCCACCAGTGTAGACGTAAAACTCGCGCACTCGGGATGTCCCGCGCCGACCGATTCGGCGCGCGGTTCCGCGGCTTGTACCCTGGAGTCATCCCCCGAACACCCCGGCAACCTCGCGCGCGCCGGCGACCTCGGCGCGCGCTCACACATGCAAGGACGCAGATGAACGATTCCGCGGCACACCGCGACGAATGGACGGCGAGCGAAGAGCTGGCGGAGCGGATGATCCCGCTCATCGGGGCTCTCAAGCGCGAGCGCGACGTGGTCACCTCGCTGCACGGCCACCGCCTGCTCGGCCTCTCGGCCACCGGCCTCGTCGAGGTGCACGAGCGCGTGGCCCAGCTCGGCCACGAGCGGCTCGAGGTCGAGGACAGCCTGGCGGTGCTCGAAGGCATCCACGCTCTCGCCCCCGGCGCCTCGTCGATCGACGTGGCCCGCCTCGTGGAGGGGCACGCGGAGAGCGGCCGCCCGCTCGAGGAGTACCTGGCCGAGACCCTGGCCCCGGCCGTCGGCGCGGTCCCGGCGCCGCCGACCGACGTGGTGCTCTACGGCTTCGGGCGCATCGGCCGGCTGCTGGCCCGCATCCTCATCGCGCACACCGGCGGCGGGAGCGGACTCCGGCTCCGCGCCATCGTCGTGCGCCGCGGCTCCGAGAACGACCTCGTCAAGCGCGCGTCGCTGCTGCTGCGGGACTCGGTGCACGGCCGCTTCGCGGGCTCGGTCACGGTGGATGAAGAGGCCGAGCAGATCATCGCGAACGGCACGCGCATCCAGGTCATCTACTCCGACGACCCGGCGGCGGTCGACTACACCGCCTACGGCATCGATGACGCGATCGTCGTCGACAACACGGGCCGCTGGCGCGACGAAGCCGGACTCTCCCAGCACCTCCGTGCGAAGGGCGTCGCCCGCGTGCTGCTCACCGCCCCCGGTAAGGGCCCGCTGAAGAACATCGTGCAGGGCATCAATGACGACACGATCACCGAGGAAGACCGCATCGTCTCCGCGGCGTCGTGCACGACCAACGCCATCACCCCGGTGCTCGCCGCGATCGACGAGGCCTACGGCGTCGTGAAGGGCCACGTCGAGACCGTGCACTCGTTCACGAACGACCAGAACCTCATCGACAACTTCCACAAGGGCGACCGCCGCGGCCGCTCCGCCGTGCTGAACATGGTGATCACCGAGACCGGGGCGGCGAAGGCCGTGGCCAAGGCCCTCCCGCAGCTGGAGGGCAAGCTCACGGGCAGTGCGATCCGCGTCCCCACGCCGGACGTCTCGCTCGCGGTGCTGCACCTCACGCTGGAGCGCCCCGCCACCAAGGACCAGGTCAACGACTACCTGCGCCGGGTGTCGCTGCACTCGAAGCTCCGGCAGCAGATCGACTACGTGGAGAGCCCCGAGGTGGTCTCGACGGACTTCGTCGGCTCGCACCGCGCCGGCATCGTCGACGGTCTGGCCACGATCGCCGACGAGGACACCCTCATCCTCTACGTCTGGTACGACAACGAGTTCGGATACTCCTGCCAGGTCATCCGGGTGCTGGAGACCATGGCGGGTTCGCACCCCGTCGTCCTCCCCACCCGCCGCGAAGTCACCCTCTGACCTCTCCCGTCGACCCACCCCCTTCCGCTCGACCCGGCCCCCTGCGTCCGCACGCACGGGGCCGGGGCACGCGAAAGGGGGTGGGTCGCGGCATGATGAGGGGCATGAAGACCTCACAGTGGCGGGAGGAGCGGCTGCGGTGGCAGGGGCTGACCGCGCCGGAGGCGGACGTGGCGGGGGCGGCGGGACGGCTGCTCGCGGTGCAGAGCCAGGATCTCACCGCCGGACGGTGGGCGCTGGCTGTGCGGACGAAGGGCGACGTACGCCTCCGCGACGTCGATGCCGCGTTCGACCGCGGGGACCTCGTCCGGGCCTGGACCATGCGGGGGACGCTCCACACGATCCCCGCGCGCGATCTCGGGTGGGTGCTGGAGGTCACGGCCGCACGACAGCAGCAGCAGGCGGCCTCCCGACAGCGGCAGCTCGGCATCGACGACGCCATGATCGACGCGGTCGTCCGGGAGCTCACGCCGCGGCTCCGTGACGGCGGCCTCACCCGGAGCGAGATCTTCGCGGTGCTCGAGGGCATCGGCATCGACCCCTCGGGGCAGCGCGGCATCCACCTGCTGTTCGCGATGACCGTCTCCGGCGTGCTCGTGCAGGGGCCGGTCGTGCCGCGGGAGGGCATCACGCGGGAGCAGCGGTTCGTGCTCGCGGCCGATCACATCCGCGACCACGCCCACCCGGAGGACCCGCTGGCCGAGCTGTTCGTCCGCTACGTCGAGGGACACGGGCCCGCCGGGGTCGCGGACTTCGCGTGGTGGTCGGGCCTGACGCTCGGGCGGTCCCGGGAGGCGGCGGATCGGGCGGCACCCCGGGTGACCGAGGTTGACGAGGGGGTCTTCGTCGGGAGCACCCCGCCCCGGCGCGCGGCGGGCCGGCCGTCCGTGTTCGCCCTCGGTGCCTTCGACGAGTACTACATCTCTTATGCCGACCGCACCGTCGTGTGCGCTCCGGAACACCTCGCCGCCGTCGGGCCGGGGAAGAACGGGATGGTCCGGGCGACCGTGGTGGAGCACGGCCGCGTGATCGGCTGCTGGACGCACGCCGCCGCCGCCCACACCGCCCCTCCGACTCTCTTCGAGCCCCCCGAGGACCCCGCCGCCGTCACCGCCGCACTCGCCCGCTTCGCGGCCTTCATCGCCTGAGCCCCTCGTCGACCCACCCCTTTCCGTGCCTCCCGGCCCCCTACGGCAGCGCGTAACGGGCCGGGGTGGACGCAAGGGGGTGGGTCGGCGGGTCACTCACTCGCGTGGCGGCCGAGGAAGTTGTAGACCTCGTTGTCGTCCACGCCGGGGAACATGCCGCGGGGGAGCGGCGAGAACATGTGGGTGTGCACGCGGGCGCTCGGCCACGCCCGTCCCTTCCAGCGCTCCGTGAGCTCGGCCGACGGGCGGCGGCAGCACGCCTCGTCGGGGCAGGTCGACACCGCCCTGTCGTTCGTCTCGCGTCCCCGCCACCACCGGGCGTCGTCGAACGGCACGCCGACCGTGACGGAGAACTCGCCCTCGCTCGACGACCCGGTCTGCGTGGAGCACCAGAACGTGCCGGACGGGGTGTCCGTGTACTGGTGGTGCTCGACGGTGCGGTTCTGCTCCGTGAAGGCGGAGCGGGCCTGGAACTTCCGGCACACGCGCTGCCCCTCCACCGCTCCCGTCACGTCCATCGGCAGGGGCAGGTCGTCGTTCTCGTAGACGCGCGTGATGGCTCCGGTCGAGTCGACGCGCAGGAAGTGCAGCGACATGCCGAGGTGCTGCGTGAGCAGGTTCGTCATGCGCATGCCGGCCGCTTCGTGCGTCACGCCGAACCCGTCGCGGAAGTCCTCCACCGCGAGGTTGCGGTCCTTCTTCGCCTGCTGCAGGAAGGCCACCGCGGCGGTCTCCGGCATCAGGCAGCACGCGGCAAAGTAGTTGATCTCCAACCGCTGCTGCAGGAAGTCGGCGTAATCCGTCGGCGGCGTGTGCCCGAGCAGTCGGTGCGCCATGGCCTGCAGTGCCATCGACCGCAGGCCGTGTCCACCGGGGATCGAGGCGGGGGGCAGGTAGATGCGACCGTTCTCGAGATCGGTGACCGAGCGCGTCGAGTGCGGCAGGTCGTTGACGTAGATGAGCTCGAAGCCGAGCTTCTCGGCCATGATGCTCACGGTGCGGTGGGTCAGGGCACCCTGCGAATGGCCCGCCGCCTTGAGCTGCTTCTCCGCGAGCTTCTCGATGTCGGGGAGGTAGTTGCTCTGCGCGCGCATCCGCAGGCGCAGCTCCGTGTTGGCGCGACGGGCCTCCTCCGGTGTCGCGATGGCCTCGCGCTCGCGGCGCTGCAGCTCGCGGTGCAGCCCGAGGATGGACTCGATGGTCTCGTCGCTCATGCCCTTCGTGACGCGGACCGGGGAGACCCCGAGCTGACGGAACACCGGGCTCTCCTGGGCCCGCTCCAGCTCGATCTCCAGGGCCGCGCGCCGGTTCGGCGGCTCGCCGGAGATGAGGTCGGTCACCTCGGTGCCGGTGGCCTGCGCGATCGCCTGGAGGAGGGAGAGCTTGGGCTCGCGCTTGCCGTTCTCGATGAGGCTGAGCTGGGAGCCGGCGACGCCGACGAGGGCGCCGAGCTCGTCGAGGGTGTACCCCTTCTCCAGGCGGCGGTGCCGGATGCGGTGGCCGAGGGTCGTGAGGTGGATGCCGGAGGACGCCATTGTTTGAGTCTAGCGAAAGAACAGCGATTCTTATCGTTCGGTTTGGCCGAAAGTCCGCGTCAAGGGCGAAGAAGATGGAAGCAACGCCCCACACTTCGAAGGAGCAGTCATGGCCATGGCCGAAGTCCTCACCCCTCGCACGTCCCCTGTCACCCCGACGCGCACGTTCGGCACCGCCCCCTCCTACGACACCCCCGCAATGGCCGAGCTCGCCGCCTGGGTGGAAGGGATCCGCGCGCTCACGCAGCCGGACGCCGTGCACTGGGTGGACGGCTCGCGCGCCGAGAACGACTGGCTGCTGCGCGGACTCGTCGACGAGGGCAAGCTCATCAAGCTGAACCCCGAGTGGCGCCCCGGCTCGTACCTGGCGCGCTCGCACCCCAGCGACGTCGCCCGCACCGAAGCCCGCACCTTCATCGCCTCGGAGCGCGAGGAGGACGCCGGGCCCACCAACAACTGGGCCGACCCGGAAGAGATGCACAGGAAGATGGACGAGATCTTCGAGGGCTCGATGCGCGGCCGCACGATGTACGTCGTGCCGTTCTCGATGGGTCGCGTCGGCGGACCCCTGTCGCACATCGGCGTGCAGATCACCGACAGCGCCTACGCCGTCGCATCGATCGGCATCATGACCCGCGTGGGCGACGAGGTCACCCGCCAGATCGCCGAGGGCGCGCCGTGGGTCAAGACGGTGCACTCCGTCGGTGCTCCGCTGGAGGCCGGCGAACCGGACGTCGAGTGGCCCTGCAACGACGACAAGTACATCGTGCACTTCCCGGAGACGCTCGAGGTCTACTCGTACGGCTCGGGCTACGGTGGCAACGCCATCCTGGCGAAGAAGTGCTTCGCGCTGCGCATCGCCTCGGTGATCGCGCGTGATGAGGGCTGGCTCGCCGAGCACATGCTCCTCATCCGCGTGATCGACCCGCGGGGCAAGGCCTACCACGTCGCGGCCGCGTTCCCGTCGGCCTGCGGCAAGACCAACCTCGCGATGCTCCGCCCGACGATCCCCGGCTGGAAGGTCGAGACCCTCGGTGACGACATCGCCTGGATCCGTCCCGGCGAGGACGGCCGCCTGTGGGCCATCAACCCCGAGGCCGGCTTCTTCGGCGTCGCGCCCGGAACGGGTGAGTCGACCAACGTCACCGCGGTCGAGACGCTGTGGGGCAACACGATCTTCACCAACGTCGCGCTCCGCCCCGACGGCGACGTGTGGTGGGAGGGCCTGACCGACGAGGCGCCCGCGAACCTCATCGACTGGGAGGGCAACGACTGGACGCCCGACTCCGGTCGTCCCGCGGCGCACCCCAACTCGCGCTTCACGGTGTCGGCGGCTCAGTGCCCGCAGATCTCCGAGGACTGGGAGGAGGCCGTGCCGCTCGACGTCATCCTCTTCGGCGGACGCCGCGCGAGCAACGTGCCGCTCGTAGTCGAGGCCACCGACTGGACGCACGGCGTGTTCCTCGGCTCGAACATCTCCTCCGAGCGCACGGCGGCGGCCGAGGGCACGGTCGGCGAGCTGCGCCGCGACCCGTTCGCGATGCTGCCGTTCTGCGGCTACAACATGGCCGACTACTTCGGGCACTGGCTCAAGGTCGGCCGGGGCCTGCGCTTCGACCGCGCGCCGCGCATCTTCCAGGTGAACTGGTTCCGTCGCGGAGCGGACGGCCGGTTCCTCTGGCCCGGATTCGGCGACAACTCCCGCGTCGTCGACTGGATCATCCGCCGCGTGGCCGGTGACGTGCCGGCGGTGGACAGCCCCATCGGACGCCTGCCGCGCGTGGAGGACCTCAACCTCGACGGGCTCGACATCCCCGCGGAAGACCTCGACGAGCTCTTCTCCGTCGACCCCGAGGCGTGGAAGGCCGAGGCCGACCTCACGGAGGAGTTCTACGACACCTTCGGCGACCGGGTGCCCGCGGCCCTCCGCACGGAGCTCGCGTCGCTGCGCTACCGCCTCGCGAAGGCGTAGCCCCCAGACCGGTGCCGGTTCGGGGGAGCCGGCACCCTCGGCCTCAGGCCGAGCCCTACCCGCGAAGGCGGGGCATCAGAGACGAACCCATGGCTGAGTGGTCTCCGACGCCCCGCTTTCGTGGCACCCACTCCCGCCGAGACCCCGGTTTCGCGTCGAGACCCCGCCCCGCATACGTGCGGAAGGTGGGGTCTCGGCAGAAAGGCGGGGTCTCGGCGGTGTACAGGGGGGACAGGGAGCTAGGCGAGGAGCTGGTGGCGGGCGAGGTCGCGGTAGAGCGGGGTCGACTCCACGAGCTCGGCGTGGGTGCCCTGTCCCACGACCACGCCGTCCTGCAGCACCACGATGAGGTCGCTGTCGACGACGGTGGACAGACGATGGGCGATCACGACGAGCGTACGGTCTGTGGCGACCGCATCGATGGCCTCGCGCATGCGCTGCTCGTTCACGCCGTCGAGCGAGGAGGTCGACTCGTCCAGCAGCAGGATCGGGGCGTCCGTGAGGAGCGCCCGGGCGATCGCGAGCCGCTGCCGCTCGCCGCCGGAGAGCATCACGCCGTCCTCGCCGACGGGAGCGTCGACGCCGAGCGGGTTCCGTTCCAGCACGTCGCCGAGGTTCACGGCGCGGAGCACGCGCTCGCAGTCCGCGTCCGTGGCGTCGGGGGAGGCGAGCCGCAGGTTCTCGGCGAGGGTGCCGGCCAGCGTCGGAGCGTCCTGCTCGACGTAGCCGAAGTGGGCGCGGAGCTCGTCCCGCGGATAGGTGCGGGTGTCGTGCCCCTTCAACCGGATGGATCCGCCCGTCGGGTCGTAGAAGCGCTCGATGAGGGAGAGGATCGTGCTCTTCCCCGCTCCGCTCGGACCGACCAGCGCCACGCGTGCCCCACGAGGGACCGCGAACGACACCCCGCGGAGCACCTCGTGGTCCTGGGGGTCGGGTGCGGCCTCGGCCTGCTCCAGGTGCGCATCGGCGAGCAGGGTCTGCGCCTCCCTCGCGGCGGCACGGCGGGCGGCGACGACGTTCTCCGGGTAGCGGAAGCGCACGTCGCGGAACTCCAGAGCGGGGGCGTCCGGAGCCGGTTCCTCGTCACGGGGCAGGGCCGCGGCGGTGGCCGCGTCGTCCCGGGTCTCGGTGGGCAGGTCGAGCACCTCCTGGATGCGGCCGAGCGCGCCGAGGGCCTGGTTGACGGAGGTGATCGCGCCGAACGTCGAGGCGAGCGGCATCACCAGCAGGAAGAGGAACATCACGAACGAGATGAGGGCCGCGATCGAGATGGCTCCGGCCGCGACGCGGAAGCCGCCCACGCCGAGCACGACGAGGAGGGAGAGCTGGAGGGCGATGCCGGCGACCGGCACCACGAGCGAGGAGATCTTCGCGATCCGCACGCCGATGCCGTACGCCTCGGAGGCCCGCTCCGTCACCGCCGCGGTCTCGCGTTCGGTCGCACCGGAGGCCCGGATGGTGCGGATGGAGCCGACGGCCCGCTCGACGCCCGAGGCCAGCTCGCCGACCTTCTCCTGCTGGGCAGTGGACGCCGTCCGGATCCGGCCGCTGAGGGCGACGACGACCACGACGGAGACGCCGATGACCAGGACGATGAGCAGGAGCAGAACGGGGTCGATGAGCAGCATCGCGATGAGCGCGCCCGCGAAGAGCACGACGTTGCCGACGGCGTCGGCGAGCCCCTGCGTGAGGACGGCGTAGAGGAGCGTGGTGTCGGTGCCGACGCGGGAGACGAGATCGCCGGTGCGCCGTGCGTCGAACTCGGACGTCGGCAGGTGCAGGATGCGGGCGATGAGCTTGCGGCGGCTCGAGTAGACGACCGCGGTGCCGGTGCGCTGCAGCAGATAGTGCTGGAACCCGGAGATGATCGACGACACGATCACGAAACCGACGAGCAGCCACACGAGGACGCCGATCGTGCCGTCGGCTTGCACGGCCTCGATGACCTGTCCTACGAGGAGGGGCTGCACGAGCGAGGTCGCGGCGCCGAACACGCTGAGGACGGCGACGACGACGAGCGTGCGCTTGTGCTCGAAGAGGAAGGGGAGGAGCTGGCGGAAGGTGGCGCGCGGCCCGTCGGCCGGTGCGCCCCGTCCGCGTCGGCGTGCTGTCGCCGTGCGGGACATGGGGGACCTCGATCTGGAGATGGTACTTCGACCGTACTCGGGGCGCGGTCATTTCCTATGGGGTGGCTGTATGGGCTCAG
This sequence comes from Microbacterium meiriae, assembly GCF_025143875.1. Classification (NCBI taxonomy): domain Bacteria; kingdom Bacillati; phylum Actinomycetota; class Actinomycetes; order Micrococcales; family Microbacteriaceae; genus Microbacterium; species Microbacterium meiriae. The sequence goes on from NZ_JAMBDU010000004.1 coordinate 121,447, forward strand.
GTGCGACCGAAACGGCGATGTGCCGCCTGCTTGGTGACGCCGAGGGCGCTCGCGATCGCCTGCCACGAGTAGCCGCTCGTGCGAGCGCGACGGACCTGGGCCTCTTCGGCGCGCGCGAGCTCCTTGCGTAGCGCCGCCAGGCGGTGGAGCTCGGCGAGGGGTTCGCCGCCCTCGGCCGCGGCGATGGTGGTGGGGTGAGACATGGAGACCTCCTTCGCGTCAATATTCGTTGACGCTTGGGGCGGTGTCAAGAAGTGTTGACGTGCGCGTTGTCCACAGGGGCGCCCTTGTCCGCATGTGTGGCGCATGCGATGCTGACAGGATGGCTCGCATGCTGCAAGTGAGGAACCTGCCCGATGACGTGCATGCCCGGCTCAAGGAGCGTGCCGCGGCGGAGCGCATGAGCCTGTCGGACTACGTAGCGCGCGAGTTGGAAGACCTCGTCCGCTACCGCAGCAATGCCGAGATCCTCGAGGCGTCGCGAGCACGAGCGCGCGCGGCCGGCGTCTCTCTGACGCGCGAGAGCATCCTCGCCGCCCGTGATCGTGAACGGGACGAGCGGGAGTGAGCGGGACGTCCGAGGCGGTCGTGCTCGATGCCTCGGCGGCGATCGAGGCACTGCTCGGCGAGGAGGTTTGGACGCACGGCGAGGGGTTCCATGCGCACGCGGGCCTCGACATCGAGGTCCTCTCCGTGCTCCGACGCCTCACGATGCGGAATTCGGTGCCGGCGCATGCTGCTCGTGAGGCCCTCGAGGCGTTCGCGGCGCTGCAGATCACCCGCCATCCGCTGCGTCGGCTCATCCCGCGGATCTGGTCGCTGCGCGAGGACGTCTCCGCGTACGACGCCGGTTATGTCGCGCTCGCGGAGGCCCTCGACGTCCCACTGCTCACGGCCGATCGCCGGCTGGCGAAGACGGCGACCCGGTACTGCGATGTCGTGGTGCTGTGAGCGTCTGACCAGGAAGACGAGAACGGCTGCACCCCCGAGGGAGTGCAGCCGTTCCGCTCGTCTCGGTTCTAGAGCTCGACGGCGGAGGCGAGTCCGAGGTCGTCCTCGTAGTCGTGGTCCTTCGTCTCGGGAGTGAAGATGAGCGCGATGAAGGTCAGCACCGCCATCGACGACAGGTACAGGCCCACGAGCCAGGGCTCGCCGCCGACGGCCGCCCACAGGGCCACCGCGATGAACGGCGCCACGGCCGCTCCGAGGATCGACGACACGTTGTACGCGATCGCCGAACCGGAGTAGCGCACGTTCGTCGGGAACAGCTCCGGCAGGAGCGCCCCCATCGGCCCGAACGTCGTGCCCATGAGCATGAAGCCGAACACGAGGAAAGCCTGGGTGAGGGCCCCGGTGAACTTCGGGTCGGCCTGCGGCAGCAGGAAGAGGTTGAACGACAGACCGAAGACGACGATGAGTCCCGTGACCCACAGGAGCAGCTTGCGGCGCCCGATGGCGTCGGCGATCGGTCCGGACAGCAACGTGAAGATGCCGAAGAACACGACGCCGATGATCTGCATGAGTACGAAGTCGGTGTAGCCGAAGCCGAGGCCCGGGTAGAACTGCGCCGCGAACACACTCGGGTCGAAGTCCTTGCCGGTCGCCTCGGCCGCTGCCCGGGCGGCGGCCGACGCGGTCTCGAGGTCGGCGGCCTTCGTGCCGTAGGTGAGCGTGAAGTTCGTCATCAGGTAGAACAGCACGTACGTCGCCAGCATGATGAACGTGCCGAGGATGAGCTGCTTCCAGTGGTGCCGGAATACGGTCGCGAGCGGGAGCTTGCGGATCGCGCCGGTCTTCTCCGCCTTCTTGAACGTGTCCGACTCGACGAGGCGGAGCCGCACCCACAGACCGATGATGACCATGACGGCGGAGAACAGGAACGGCACGCGCCAGCCCCAGGAGAGGAAGGCCTCCGACTTCAGCGCCGAGTCCTCCGGGTGCGGGAGGGCGAAGTTGATGGCGAGGAAGATGCCGTTCGCGATGATGAAGCCGAGCGGTGCGCCGAGCTGCGGGAACGAGCCGTACCAGGCGCGCTTGCCCTTCGGGGCGTTCTCGGTGGCCACGAGCGCCGCGCCCGACCACTCGCCGCCCAGCGCGAAGCCCTGGGCGAGACGGAGGATCAGCAGGAGCAGCGGGGCGACCCAGCCGATCTGCTGGAACGTGGGCAGGAGGCCGATCACGAACGTCGCGATGCCCATGGTGAGGAGCGAGGCGACGAGGGTCGCCTTGCGCCCGAACTTGTCGCCGAAGTGCCCGAAGACGACGGCGCCGATCGGGCGGGCGACCATGGCCGCGCCGAAGACGGCGAACGACGACAGCAGCGACGCGGTGTCGTTCGTGCTCGGGAAGAAGAGTGTGGGGAAGACGAGCACGGCTGCCGTCGCATAGACGTAGAAGTCGTAGAACTCGATGGTGGTGCCTACGAGGCTCGCGGTGATGACGCGCGAGCGGGGGTTCGCGGGGGTGGTGGCGGTGCTCAAGGGGTCTCCGATCCTCCGCCGGTATACCGGCGGACTCGGGCGAGTCTACGCCTTCCTGGGAGTTCCCTGGACGTTGATGACGGACCGGGTCGAGGGCGTCGGTGCCCGCGCGTAGAGTCGGGGGAGACCGGCCGGAGGGGGATCATGACGACACGGATGCTGCTCCTCGCCGATACGCACGTCCCGAAGCGGGCGAAGCGGCTGCCGGACGCGGTGCTGCAGGCCATCGACGAGGCCGACGTCGTCGTGCACGCGGGGGACTGGGTCGATCTCCCCACCGTTGAGCTGCTCCAGTCCCGCGCGCGCGTGCTCCACGGTGTGCACGGCAACAACGACGGCCCCGAGATCCGCCGGGTGCTGCCGGAGATCGCGCGGTTCACCGTGGAGGACACCGCCGTCGCCGTCATCCACGAGACGGGCGCCGCGACCGGGCGGGAGAAGCGGATGGATCTCGCCTTCCCCGATGTCGACGTGCTGATCTTCGGACACTCGCACATCCCTTGGGACACCGTCACGCCGAACGGTCTGCGGCTGCTCAACCCGGGCTCTCCGACCGACCGGCGTCGACAGCCCGTGCACACGATGATGCGCGTCGTGGTCGACGGGCGCGATGTCGAGGCGACCCTCGTGCCGCTCCCATGACGGACGATGGCCCCGGCGAACCGCTCGCCTACCGCGCACCGATGCGCTCTCGCGACGATGCCGTCGCGCCGGGAGTCGCGGTCGAGCGTGCGCTCGCCGAGGGCGTCTGCGGCATGGGTGGGCGGCTCGACAGCACGCCCGGCTCTCTGACTGCGGCGCTCGCCGCCGTCGACGCCCGCCATGGAGAGCGGGCCGCGCGGCGGCTGGAGCGCTTCGCGGCGCTTCCGATGGGAACCCTCGTCTGGACCAGGGACGTCGACGGACTCTTCTGGCTCGGGCGGCTGACGGGACCGTGGCGCTACGACGACGATCCGGCCGCGGTGGCGGCAGACCTCGTGCACGTGCGCGCCTGCACCTGGTCGTCGAGCCCGGTGGCGGCTTCCGACGTCCCGCCGGGCGTCACCGCCACGTTCGCCCGCGGGGGACGCAACGGCCAGCGCATCCGTACGGATGGGGCCGGGGAGCAGTCATCCGCGCTCTGGGAGCGCAGCCGGGGCTGATCCGCGCGTCAGCGCCAGATCGCGGCGATGGCGGCGTTCACGGCCGTGAGGATGCCCACGAGCCAGAAGATCGCGGGCGGCACGACCTGGTCGCGCTTCTGGCGCGCCGTGCCGATGCCGAGCAGGGCGCCGATCACGAGGAGGATGACGAGCTTCGTGCCGATCTTGGCGTAGTTCATCTCGACGCCCTCCGGGAGGCCCCACGGGGCGGCGAGGGCGAGGCCGGCGACCGCGGCGATCGTCATGCCGATGGTCATCAGACGCGTGAACACCCGCTTGCCGCCGAACGCCTGCGCCGCCCAGGCCCCGAAGAGCACGGCGAAGCCGATGAGGTGGACGAAGAGCACGATGTGGCGCAGGGTCTCCATGCCCTCACCGTACGAGAGCGCGGCATTCCGCGCCACCAAGGCACGCCTGACCTCGCGCCCGCGACCGGGCGCAGAGCGTGAGCGTGCTCAGCCGCGCAGCTCGCGGATCACGAGGGCGGTGCGCAGCGCCGCGTCCGCGGCCTCCGCGCCCTTGTCCTCCTTCGAGCCCTCCAGGCCCGCGCGGTCGAGCCCCTGCTTCTCGTCATCGAGCGTGAGCAGCCCGAACCCGACCGGCTTGCCGGCATCGAGGGAGACACGGGTGAGGCCGTCGGTCGCCGCGGCCGAGACGTACTCGAAGTGCGGCGTGCCGCCGCGGATGATGACCCCGAGGGCGACCACCGCGTCCGCACCGCCCGCGAAGGCGGCCTGCGCGGCCACGGCGAGCTCGAACGAGCCGGGCACCCGCACCAGGCGATGCGTCGCTCCGGCCTCGTCGAGCACCCGCTGGGCGCCGGCGATCAGGCCGTTCGAGATCACCTCATGCCAGGTGCCGGCGATCACGACGACCTCCAGCCCCCGCCCGTCGATGTTCCCCGTCTTGGGTGCTCCGGCGCCGCTCATTCCTCGTCCTTTCCTGCCGCGAGGGCCTCGGCGAGCTCTGCTTCGCCGATGATGTGGCCCATGCGGTCGCGCTTGGTCTCCAGGTACTGGTGGTTGTTCGGACCCACGCCCACGATCAGCGGCACTTGCTCGACGACGTCGAGGCCGAGCTCACGCAGCTTGTTCACCTTGTCGGTGTTGTTGGTGAGCAAACGGACCTTCGAGACCCCCAGATCGGTGAGGATCCCGGCCGCCGCCGCGTAGTCGCGGGCGTCCGCCGGGAGGCCCAGTGCCAGGTTCGCATCGACGGTGTCCAGGCCGTCCTCCTGCAGGCTGTAGGCGCGCAGCTTGTTGATGAGACCGATGCCCCGGCCCTCGTGTCCCCGCATGTAGATGACGATGCCGCCTTCGCGGTCGATGGCGTCCAGCGCGGCATCCAGCTGCGGGCCGCACTCGCACTTCTGGGATCCGAACGCCTCGCCGGTCAGGCACTCCGAGTGCACGCGCACGAGGGCGGTCTCGGTCGGCTCGCCCGATACGACCGCGATGTGGTCGGTGCCGGTGACGCGGTCCTTGTAGGCCAGGAAGCGGAACGTGCCGTGGTCGGTGGGCACGGTGGCGTCGGCACGGAGGCTCACCCGGCGACCGCGCTGGGCGGCCGGGGTCGCCCCCTCCGGGTCGATCTCGTTGAGGTGTGCGATGAGCTGCTCGATCGTGATGACCGGCACGCCGTCGCGGGCGCCGAGTTCGAGGAGCCCGGGAAGCCGCATCATGCTGCCGTCCTCGGCGACGACCTCCGCGATCGCGCCGACGGGCCGGAGGCCGGCGAGCTTCATGAGCTCGACCGCGGCCTCGGTGTGACCGCTGCGCTCGCGCACGCCGCCGTCCACGGCCCGGAGCGGGAGCACATGGCCGGGGCGGATGATGCTCGTCGCCGTCGAGTCGGGGTTCGCCAGCACGTTGAGGGTGCGGGCGCGGTCGCTGGCGCTGATCCCGGTCGTCACCCCTTCCGCGGCGTCGACGCTGACGGTGTACGCGGTGGAGCGCGCGTCCTCGCTGGCCGCGACCATCGGCGGGAGGTTGAGGCTGTCCGCGAGGTCGGTGGGCATCGGCGCGCAGATGAACCCGGAGGACCAGCGCACGGTCCAGGCGACCCACTCGGGTGTGGCGAGTTCGGCGGAGAGGACGACGTCGCCCTCGTTCTCCCGATTCTCGTCGTCGGCCACGAGTACGGGGCGTCCTGCGCGCAGCGCCTCCAGGGCTTCGGGGATGGTTGCCAGGCTCATCGCGAGCCCCCTTCCGGTGCGGCGCGGAATGCGAGCAGCCGCTCGACGTGCCGCGCGAGGATGTCGGTCTCGAGGTTCACGCGGTCGCCGACCGCGCGGGTGCCGAGGGTGGTCGCCGCCAGGGTCTCCGGGATGAGCGACACCTCGAACCAGTGCCCGCCCCCGGTGCCCGAGCCCTCCTGGGTCCCTGAGCCCTCCCGGGTTCCTGAGCCCTCCTGGGTCCCTGAGCCCTCCTGGGTCCCTGAGCCTGTCGAAGGGGTCGAAGGGCTCACTGCGCTCACCGTCAGCGACGTGCCGTCGACGGAGATGGAGCCCTTGTCGACGACGAGCGGCGCGAGGTCGTCGGGAAGGCTGATACGCAGGACGCTCCACTGCGCGCCGGGGCGCACCTCGAGCACGGTGCCGGTGCCGTCGACGTGGCCCTGCACGATGTGCCCGCCGAGCCGCGCCCCCACGGGCATCGCCTTCTCGATGTTGACCCTGGTGCCGACGGTCGCCGCGCCGAGGGCCGCGACGTCGAGCGTCTGCTTCATGACGTCGGCGTCGAAGGTCTCGGCGGTGGAGCCGACGACGGTCAGACAGACGCCGGAGACCGCGATCGACTCGCCGTGCACGGCGTCGGCAGCGGCCTTCGGGGCGCGCACCGTGAGGCGCCAGCCGTCGCCCGACTCCGCGATGGCGGTGATCTCGCCGATCTCCTCGATGATTCCGGTGAACATCAGAGGGTTCCCTCCTTCTCCGGGCCGGTGCGGTCCGGGTCGTCCGCGTCCGCAGGATGCGCGATCGCGAGCAGGTCTGCACCCAACGGCAGCCACTCGTCCACGACGAGGCGATGTGCCTGGTCGATCGAGCGGACACCGATGTCGGTCACGGCCAGGCGGCTCCCGCCGAGCAGGACGGGGGCGACGTACGCGAGCACGCGGTCCGCGAGCCCGGCGGAGAGGAACGCGCTGGCGAGCGTCGGGCCGCCCTCCACGAACAGCGTCTGGATGCCGCGCGCATGCAGCTCGGCGAGGACCGCCGACAGGTCGTGCGTGTCGAAGAACAGTGGCGTGTGCGGATGACGATGCACCGCCGCATCCGCAGGGGTGGGTCTGGTGCCGATCACGACCGGGACGGGCTGGTGCGTCAGGAGCTCGTCGCCGGCGCGGGCGGTGAGCGCGGGGTCGTCGGCGAGCACGGTGCCGGTACCCACCGCGATCGCGTCGGCCTGGGCGCGTCGCCGGTGCACGTCGGCGCGGGCCTCCGGGCCAGTGATCCACTGACTGGAACCGTCGTCCGCCGCAGCCCTGCCGTCGAGGCTCTGCGCCCACTTGACGGTCACGTGCGGACGGCCGAGGCGCGACGCGGTGAGCCAGTCGCCGATCACGGCGCGGGCCTCGGTGGCTCGCTCGCCGGACTCCACGCTCACGCCCGCGGCGCGCAGCCGCTCCGCGCCGCCGCCGGAGACCTCACCGGGGTCGTCGAGCGCGTAGACGACCCGCGTCACGCCGGCCTCGATGAGCGCGAGCGCGCAGGGGCCGGTGCGACCGGTGTGGTTGCAGGGTTCCAGCGTCACGATCGCCGTCGCGCCCCGTGCAGCGCCCGGCGCGAGCTTCGAGAGGGCGTCGACCTCGGCGTGCGGGGTGCCGGAGCCCCGATGCCAGCCTTCGGCCAGCACCTCGCCGTCGGGGGAGAGGATCACGGCGCCCACCTGCGGGTTGACCCCGCGCGGGCCGCGGGTCGCGAGGGCGAGCGCACGATCCATCGCACGGCGCTCTGTCGCGGTCACTGCCATCCGTCGTCGTCCTCTCTGCGGCTCGGGGTCGCTGCAGGCTGGCGGAACGGACGCACGCGCGTGCGCCTCGTGCTGCCTCCCTTCCGGACTAGCGAGGTGTCCCTCGCATCACCGTCGGTTCCGGAATTCCACCGGATCGGCATCCCGATCACTCGGAACGCTCGCGGACTGTCACCGCCGGTTCGGATTCCCACCGACCCCGGAGCACGTTGCTGCTCTGAGTGTACTCAACGCGTCTGCGCCCGTTTCATTCCGTGGCAGGGGCCGTGCCCGGCCCTCACTTGAGCAGGCGGGACAGTCGCCGGTCGGCGAGGACCTTGCCGCCGGTCTGACAGGTGGGGCAGTACTCCAGCGAGCGGTCGGCGAAGAAGACGCTGCGCACCTCGTCGCCGCAGACCGGACACGCCTCGCCCCGGCGGGCGTGCACCCGCATGCCGCGGCGCTTGGCGTCCTTGAGGTCGGCCGGAGGTTTGCCCGCGGCAGCAGCGACGGCCTCGGCGAGGGTCTCCTGCATCGCCGCGAACAGCCGGTCGATCTCGGCGTCGTCCAGCGTGCCGGCGATGGCATACGGCGACATGCGGGCTGCATGCAGGATCTCGTCGGAGTAGGCGTTGCCGATACCCGCGATGACGCCCTGGTCGCGGAGCAGCCCCTTGATCTGCATCCGGCGGTCGTCGAGCAGCGCGGCGAAGGCGTCGCGGGTGAAGGACGGGTCGAGCGGATCGGGGCCGAGGCGGGCGATACCCGGCACCTCGGCGGGGTCGCGGACGACGTACACGGCGAGCGACTTCTTCGTCCCGGCCTCGGTCAGGTCGAAGCCGCTGCCGTCGTCGAGGGCGATCCGCAGCGCGATGGGCGACTTGCCCGGCTTGAGGAGCGTGGTGGGCAGGGTGTCGTACCAGCGCAGCCATCCCGCCTTCGCCAGGTGGAAGACGAGGTGCAGCTCGGGCCCGCAGGACAGCACGACGAACTTGCCGCGGCGCTCCGCCCCGGTGATCGACGCGCCTTCCAGCGCCGAGATCGGCGGGTCGTAGGTCTTCAGCGCGGCGATCGCGGCCACGGAGGCACGGGTGATCGTGCGTCCGGTGGTGCGCTCGCCGAGGAACGCGACGAGTCCTTCGACCTCCGGCATCTCAGGCATGCAGCCATCCTGTCACCGGGGTCCGACGCTGTCACGCGTGGCGTGCGCTCAGAGCACCGGCCACTCCACCGGCGTCCGGTCGTCGTCGCGCAGCAGCGCCGCGAGCCAGCCGTCGTCCCGACCGCGCTGGCTGGTGAGGCCCTGACGCATGGTGCCCTCGAAGCGGAAGCCGAGGGCGCGGGCGGCGCGGGCGGAGGGGACGTTGCCCACGACGGCCTGCCAGCGGATTCGGGCGAGGCCGAGCTCCGCGAAACCCCAGTCGAGCACCGCGCGCGCGGCCTCGACGAGGTAGCCGCGGCCGCGTGCGTCCGCGACGACCCAGTAGCCGAGCTCGGCATGACCGCCGGCCGGATGCTCCTCGATGTGGTGGAGGCCGACCATGCCCACGAGGACGTCGTCGGCGTAGACACCCCAGACGGTCTGCGAGCCGTCCTCCCACCACTGCTCCACGAGGGCGACGAAGTCCTCCGCGTCCTGGCGGAAGTAGGGGGAGGGCACCGTCGTCCACCGCCCGATCTCGGGGTCCTGGCAGGCCTCGGTGATCGCGTCGACGTCGGCCTCCGACGGAGCGTGGAGGACGAGTCGTGCGGTGGTGAGGGTGACCGGAGGCATCCCTCCAGCCTAAGACGCCCGACCCGGCCCCTTCGGTCCGCCCCGGCCCCTTCCGCGCGTCCGTAACGGGGTGGGAGGCACGGAAAGGGGTGGGACAGGGAGAGTCGACCGCAGTGTCCGTGGGCGCGATTAGGCTTGTCCGGTGACTGTTCCGGGGATTCTGCGCGCCTTGGAAGAGGCGTCTCTGTATCGTGACGCTCTCGCTTGGGCGCACACCGACGCCGACCTCGGCATGGTCGACGGGCTCGACGCGCCCGTTCTCGCCGGTCTGCTCGCCAAGCGTGCGGCGGCCGGCCACCCGGCGGCGCTGCTGGCCGTGGTGCCCACGGGGCGCCGCGCGGAATCGGTCGCGCAGGCCCTGGAGACCTACGTCCCGGATGCCGAGGTGCTCACCTTCCCGGCCTGGGAGACGCTGCCGCACGAGCGCCTCAGCCCCAGCCCGGACACGGTCGGCCTGCGACTGCAGACCCTGCGCCGCGTCGCCGAATGGACAGGGGAGCGCCCTCTCGTGGTCGTCGCCTCCGTGCGCGCCGCGCTCCAGCCCATCGCCGGGAACCTCGGCGACATCGTGCCGCTGGAGCTGACGGTGGGCAGCCGCGGCAACGAGCTCGACCACGTCGCCGAGCAGCTCGTGGAACGGGCCTACTCCCGCGTCGACATGGTGTCGCGACGGGGCGAGTTCGCCGTCCGCGGCGGCATCCTCGACGTCTTCCCTCCCACGTCCGAACACCCGTACCGCGTGGAGTTCTTCGGCGACGAGATCGATCAGATCCGCGCGTTCTCCGTGGCGGACCAGCGCTCGCTGCCCGGCGACGTGCCAGGCGTCGACCTCCCGCCCAGCCGCGAGCTCCTGCTCACCGCCGAGGTGCGGGAGCGGGCCAGGGCGCTCATCGGGGGCTTCCCCGCCATCAGCGGCATGCTCGAGAAGATGGCCGAGGGCATCCCGGTCGAGGGCATGGAGTCGCTGCTGCCCGCGGTCGCCGGTCCCCTCAAGTCGCTCGTCGAGTACCTGCCCGAGGGCACGGCGACCGCCGTCATCGACCCGGAGCGCTCGACCGCCCGCGCCCTCACCCTCGGCGAGACGAACCGCGAGTTCCTCGACGCCGCCTGGAGCGCGGCGACCTCGGGAGCCTCGGCCCCCATCGACCTCGGCGCCGGCGACTTCCTCACCATCGCCGATCTGCGCGAGGTCGTCCGCGACCGCGGCGGCGTGTGGTGGCGCCTGAGCCCCTTCGGGATCGGCGACGCGACCGCGGAGAGCGTCGAGGCGGCCACCGTCATCCCCTCCTTCCACGGCAACGTCGACGGCGCGATCGCCTTCGTGGAGGCGAAGGTCGCCGACGGCTGGCGGGTGGTCGTCCTCGCGACCGGTCACGGCCTCGTCGACCGCGCCCGCGACGTGCTCTCCGACCGCGGCATCGCGGCCCGGGTCGTCGAGACCATCGCGGCCGCACCGGACCCGGGGGTCGCGACCCTCACGGTGGGCGGGGTCGAGGCCGGCTTCCAGGTGCCCGAGGCGAAGCTCGCCGTCCTCACCGACAACGAGTTCTACGGCCGCACGATCGGCGGCGACCAGCGCGTCGTCAAGAAGCTCGCGTCCCGTCGGAAGAACGTCGTCGACCCGCTGCAGCTCAAGCAGGGCGACTTCGTGGTGCACGCCACGCACGGCATCGGCCGGTTCGTCGAGATGACCCAGCGCGAGGTCTCCACCGGCGGCCGCAACGCCGCGAAGTCGATCCGCGATTACCTCGTGCTGGAGTACGCGCCGTCCAAGCGCGGCTACCCCGGCGACAAGCTGTACGTGCCCACCGACCAGCTCGACCTCCTGTCGAAGTACGTCGGCGGCGAGGCCCCGACGCTGTCGAAGATGGGCGGCAGCGACTGGGCGCAGGCCAAGGGCAAGGCGCGCAAGGCGGTCCGCGACATCGCCGTCGAGCTCGTCAAGCTCTACTCCGCCCGGATGAGCGCCAAGGGGTACGCCTTCGGCCCTGACACCCCCTGGCAGCGCGAGCTGGAGGAGGCGTTCCCGTTCGCGGAGACCCACGACCAGCTGCAGACCATCGACGAGATCAAGGCCGACATGGAGCGGCCGATCCCGATGGACCGGCTGCTTTCGGGCGACGTCGGCTTCGGCAAGACCGAGGTCGCGGTCCGGGCGGCGTTCAAGGCCATCCAGGACGGCAAGCAGGTGGCCATGCTCGTCCCGACGACCCTGCTCGTGAAGCAGCACCTCGAGACGTTCACGGAGCGCTTCGCGGGGTTCCCGGTCAAGGTGCGGCCGCTGTCGCGGTTCCAGACCGACAAGGAGGCGCGGCTCACCCTGCAGGGCCTGCTCGACGGCTCCGTGGACATGGTGATCGGCACGCACCGCATCCTCACGGACCAGGTGCTGTTCAAGGACCTCGGCCTCATGATCATCGACGAGGAGCAGCGGTTCGGCGTCGAGCATAAGGACGCGCTGAAGAAGATGAAGACCAACGTCGACATCCTCGCCATGAGCGCCACCCCGATCCCGCGCACCCTGGAGATGGCGGTCACCGGCATCCGCGAGATGTCGACCCTCGCCACGCCGCCGGAGGATCGGCACCCGATCCTCTCGTTCGTCGGCCCCCGCAGCGACAAGCAGATCGCCGCCGCCATCCGCCGCGAGATCCTTCGCGAGGGCCAGGTCTTCTTCGTGCACAACCGCGTGCAGTCGATCCAGCGCGTCGCGGCGGAGCTCGCCGAGCTGGTCCCCGAGGCGCGGATCGCCGTCGCGCACGGCCAGATGGGCGAGCACGCGCTGGAGCAGGTCGTCGACGACTTCTGGGAGCGCAAGTTCGACGTCCTGGTGTCGACCACGATCATCGAGACCGGCCTCGACATCTCCAACGCGAACACGATCATCATCGACCGCGCCGACAAGTACGGTCTGAGCCAGCTCCACCAGCTCCGCGGACGCGTGGGTCGCGGACGGGAGCGCGCCTACGCGTACTTCCTCTACGACGACATGAAGCCGCTGAGCGAGACCGCGGCCGACCGGCTGCAGACCATCGCGGTCAACAACGACCTCGGCTCCGGTATGCAGGTCGCCCTCAAGGACCTCGAGCTGCGCGGTGCGGGCAACCTCCTCGGCGCCGAGCAGGCCGGACACATCGCGGGGGTCGGCTTCGACCTCTACCTGCGCATGATCGGCGAGGCCGTCGCGACCTTCCGGGGCGAGGAGGTCGAGACCGGGCAGGAGCTCCGACTCGAGCTGCCGCTCGACGCCCGCATCCCGGAGGACTACATCGACAGCGAACGCCTCCGGCTCGAGGCGTACCAGAAGCTCTCCGCCGCCTCAGCCGCGACCGCGAAGGACGACGCGATCGACCTCGTGGTGGAGGAGCTCGTCGACCGGTACGGCACGCCGCCGGACGAGGTCACCGGACTCGTGTCGATCGCGCGACTGCGGCGCCGGGCGGCCAGGGCCGGGCTCACCGATGTCGTGGCCATGGGCTCGAACCTGCGCCTCGCGCCCGCCCGCCTCGAGGACTCGATCAAGGTCCGGCTGCAGCGGCTCTATCCGAAGGCGAAGCTCGTCTCCGGCGGGGAGGCTCTCGTCGTGCCGATGCCCACGGTGCCCGCCGCGGTCGGCGTGGGCGTGGAGCCGCTGCCCGACGCGGAGCTGCTCGCCTGGGTCGACCAGCTGTTCACCGCCATCTTCCCCGAGCCCGCCAAGCCCGAGTGACCCGGCCGGCGGTCGCGGCCGCCTCCGCCGTGCACGACTGCGGAGCCCGCGGACGACACGCCGTCGCCGGCGGCTCGGGTCCGGCGTGTCGGTGATGATCTCCGAAGTCGTGCACGCCGCAGACGCCCGGGGCTAGTCTGGCCGCATGTTGTACGAGCACCTCGGGGCTCGCCCCCGCATCCACGACACCGCCGTCGTCGCTCCCACCGCCGTCATCTCCGGCGACGTGGAGCTCGGACCCGGCTGCCAGGTGCTGCACGGCGCCGTCATCACTGCGGAGGGCGGCCCCATCACCCTCGGGGCGCACGTCATCGTCATGGAGAACGCGCTGATCAGGGCGACCGCGGCCAACGCCGTGCACATCGGTGCGCACACCCTCGTCGGCACGCTGGCGAGCATCGCGGGGGCCACCGTGGGCGAGGAGGTGTTCTTCGCGTCCGGGGCCCGGGTCTTCAACGGGGCGCTCGTCGGGGACCGCTGCGAGGTGCGGGTCAACGCCATCGTGCATCGCCGGGCCGTGCTGCCGTCGGGGACGGTGGTGCCGATCGGCTGGGTCGCGGTGGGGGATCCCGTGCAGCTGCTCTCACCCGACAGGGACGCGGAGATCGCGGCGGCACAGCCCGAGCTCGACTTCCCCGGACACGTCTTCGGCGTCGACCGGGACACTCCCGACCTCATGGTCCAGCTCACGGAGCGCTACGGCAGCTCCCTCGCGCGGCACGCCGACGACCGCCAGGTCTGACCGCACACCCTTCGAATCGTCCGATTGGTCGCATTCCGGCCGGATTCACGACCAATCAGGCGATTCGAACCGGGTCAGATGACGCCCTGGGCGAGCATCGCCGCAGCGACGCGCTCGAAGCCGGCGATGTTGGCGCCGGCCACGTAGTCGCCGGGGACTCCGTGACGCTCGGCGGCCTCGAAGGCGGCACGGTGGATGTCGCCCATGATCTCGCGGAGCTTGTTCTCACTGTCGCCGAAGCTCCAGCGCTGCCGCGAGGCGTTCTGGCTCATCTCCAGCGCGGAGGTCGCGACACCGCCCGCGTTCGCTGCCTTGCCCGGGGCGAACAGCACGCCCGCCTTCTGGAAGGCCTCGACGGCCTCGGGGACGCACGGCATGTTGGCGCCCTCGGACACGGCACGCACGCCGTTCGCGATGAGGGCCTCCGCATCGGCGAGGCTGACCTCGTTCTGCGTGGCGGAGGGCACCGCGATGTCCACGGGCACGTCCCACACGCTGCCGCTCTCCACGAAGCGGGCGCTGGGGCGGCGGTTCGCGTACTCGACGATGCGGGCGCGCTCGACCTCCTTGAGCTGACGCAGCAGATCGAGGTCGATGCCCGCGTCGTCGACGACATAGCCGGAGGAGTCGGACGCCGTGACCGCGGTCGCGCCGAGCTGGGCGGCCTTCTGGATCGCGTAGATCGCCACGTTGCCGGAGCCTGAGATGCCGACGCGCTTGCCCTCGAGGGAGTCGCCGTGCACGCCGAGCATCTCCTGCGCGAAGAACACCGCGCCGTAGCCCGTGGCCTCCGTCCGCACCTCGGCGCCGCCCCACCCGGTGCCCTTGCCCGTGAACATGCCGGACTCGTGGCGGTTGGTGACCTTGCGGTACTGGCCGAAGAGGTAGCCGATCTCGCGGCCGCCGACGCCGATGTCACCCGCGGGGACGTCGGTGTGCTCGCCGAGGTGCCGGTAGAGCTCGTTCATGAACGACTGGCAGAACCGCATGACCTCGGCGTCGGACTTCCCGTGCGGGTCGAAGTCGGAGCCGCCCTTGCCGCCGCCGATGCCCTGACCGGTGAGCGCGTTCTTGAAGATCTGCTCGAAGCCGAGGAACTTGATGATCGAGAGGTTGACCGACGGGTGGAACCGCAGGCCGCCCTTGTACGGGCCGAGCACAGAGGAGAACTGGATGCGGTACCCGCGGTTGACCTGCAGCTTTCCGGCATCGTCGACCCACGGTACGCGGAACATGATCTGCCGCTCCGGCTCGACCAGGCGCTCCAGGATCCCGCCGTCCACGTATTCCGGGTGGCGCTCCAGCACCGGGGCGATGGAGTGCAGCACCTCGTGGACGGCCTGGTGGAACTCCGGCTCGTGCGGGCTGCGTGCCAGCACCGTGTCGAAGACGGGCTGCACGGAGTCGGCGAGCGGGTGGAAGTCGGTGGGGGTGGTGACGGTCACGCGGGAGGGCTTTCTGATGGGGGATGGGGTGCGGGCGATCGTGTCGCGCGCGAAAGCAGAGCCGGGTGAGGCGGAGGTTTCACTCTAGCGTCGGCGACGAGGGCCTCCGCGCACGCGGCGGGAGGGCTCGGGTCACCCGGTGTTCTGCAGGCCGGCGGCGACCCCGCTGACGGACAGGAGGAGCAGGCGCTGCTGTTCGGCGTCGGCCCCCGATCCCTCCGGCTGCTCCGGCGCCGACCGGAGAGCGCGGAGCGCCCGCAGCTGCAGGAGCGAGAGGGCGTCGACGTACGGGCTGCGCAGCTGCACGGCCCGCTGCAGCACGGGCTTGTTCTCCAGCAGGCCCTCGCCACCGGTGAGGCGGATGACCCAGCGGCGGGTGAGCGCGAGCTCGTCGAGCACCAGGGCGGCGAGGTCGTCGCGGTCGCCGAGGGCGAGGTACTGCCGGGCGATGCGCTCGTCGGTCTTGGCGAGGCTCATCGCGACGTTGTCGACCATCGTGCGCAGCAGCGGCCACTCGCGGTAGGCCTCCGCCAGCAGCTCCTCGTCGCCGACGGCCTCGAGCGCGGTGCCGAGCCCGAACCAGCCCGCGAGGTTGATACGGGCCTGCGTCCACGCGAACACCCAGGGGATGGCCCGGAGGTCCTCCAGCGACTCGACCGAGAGGCCGCGGCGGGCGGGACGCGAGCCGAGCGCGAGCAAACCGATCTCCTCCATCGGGGTCACGGTGGCGAACCACGGGGCGAAGCCCTCGGCCTTGACGAGCGCGAAGAACCGCTCGCGCGAGGCGGCGTCCATGGTTGCGGCGACATCGGCGTAGCGGGCTGCTGCGCTGCTGGTGCGTTCCTCGACCGTGGGGGACGAGGCGAGCAGCGTCGCCGCGGCGACCTGGTCGATGTGCCGCATCGCGATCGCGGGCTCGCCGTAGCGGGCGAAGATGACCTCGCCCTGCTCGGTGAGCTTGAACCGGCCGTCGACCGAGTGCGGGGGCTGCGCGAGGATCGCCGAGTTCGCGGGACCGCCGCCGCGGCCGAGCGCACCGCCGCGGCCGTGGAAGAGAGTCAGTTCGATGCCGGACTCCTGCGCCCAGCGGGCGATCTTCTCCTGCGCCGTGTACAGCGCCAGGTTCGCGGCGACGGGCCCGACGTCCTTGGAGGAGTCGGAGTAGCCGAGCATGACCTCCAGCCGGTTCCCTGTTGCGGCCATCCGCTCGCGGAACTCGGGGAAGGTGACGG
Source organism: Microbacterium meiriae (assembly GCF_025143875.1). Classification (NCBI taxonomy): domain Bacteria; kingdom Bacillati; phylum Actinomycetota; class Actinomycetes; order Micrococcales; family Microbacteriaceae; genus Microbacterium; species Microbacterium meiriae. The sequence goes on from NZ_JAMBDU010000004.1 coordinate 137,921, forward strand.
CCTCGGCGAGGATCTCCGGGGCGGCCTGGAGGTCGGCGAAGGTCTCGAACAGGGGCACGACGTCGAGCACCGGGGCGTCGTCGCCGAGCGCGTGGCGGGCGAGGCGGTGCACGTTCGCGAGGTCGGAGGCCGCCTGTGTGAAGGAGACGACGTAGCGGCCCGCGGCGCGAAGCCCCCGGTCGCGCTGGATGTCCGCGATCGCGCGGAACACCTCCAGCACCTCCTCCGTCTGCGTGCTGATCGCCCCGCCGGCCTCCAACTCGGCCAGAGCCTTCGCGTGCACCTGGGAGTGCTGGCGCACCTCGAGCTCCGTGAGGTGGAAGCCGTAGGTCTCGACCTGCCAGATCAGGTGCTGCACGCCCCCGAAGGCGTGGCGGCGGGCTCCGGCGGCGACGAGGGAGGACTGCACGGCGCGCAGCTCCGCGAGCAGCTCTTCGGGACCGGTGTAGCCCTCGTCGTCTCCGCGGCGGGTGGCCGCCACGCGGCGGGCCATGACGAGGACGACACGGCGGTGCGGCTCGTCGGGCGAGCGGGCTGCGAGTTCGTCGGCGACCGCCGGCTCTGCGGCCGCGAAACGCTCCCAGAGCGCGATGACTTCGGTGCTGGGCGGGGTGTCGTCGGCGGCGAGCGTGAGGGTGCGGCCGATCCGGTCGAGTGCCCGCTCGAGCCCGCGGAGCACGTGGTCGGAGGCGATCTGCGAAGCCTCACGGGTCACGGCGGCGGTGACGAACGGGTTGCCGTCGCGGTCGCCGCCGACCCAGGAGCCGACACGCACGAACGCGGGGACGACCGGAGCGCTGGCGCCGGACTCCTCGCCGCGGAGGGCGTCGTCGATCCGGCGGTAGACGTGCGGGACCGTGGTGAACAGCGTCTCGTCGAAGACGCCCATGACGGTGCGCACCTCGTCGGTCGGGGAGGGCTTCTGTGCGCGCAGCGGCGCCGTCCGCCAGAGGGTGTCGATCTCCTCGAGCATCCGGCGGCGGGCCCGGTGCTCCTCGGAGCCGCCGACGCTCGCCGCGTCGTGCTGGGTGAGCAGCTCGGAGAGGCGGCGGATGCTCGACGAGACGGCGCGTCGACGGGCCTCGGTCGGGTGCGCCGTGAAGACCGGGTGGAAGCGCAGGCCGTCCAGACGCCGGCGGGCCTCGTCGTCGCCGACCTCCTCGCGCAGCCGCGCATACGCCCCCGCGACCGTGTCCGTCGCCTGGGTCCCTGAGCCTGTCGAAGGGCCCGAGCCTGTCGAAGGGCCCGAGCCCCCCTGGGTCCCTGAGCCTGTCGAAGGGCCCGTGCCCCCCTGGGTCCCTGAGCCTGTCGAAGGGCCTGAGCCTGTCGAAGGGCTCGGCTGTCCCGCCCGCTCCCGGAGCACGCGCACGCGCTGGTGCTCCTCGGCGAGGTTCACGAGGTGGAAGTAGCAGGTGAACGCCCTGGCGACCTCGTCGGCGCGGGCGATCGTGAAGGAGTCGGCGATCGCCGCGGCGCGGTCGAACGCGTCGGAGCTGTGGTCCTCGTAGGCCTGGATCGTCGCGAGGCGCAGGCGCTCGACGTCCTCGAAGAGGTCGTCGCCGCCGGCTTCGCGGAGCACCTGGCCGAGGAGCTGGCCCAGCATCCGCACGTCGGAGCGCATGGCATCGGGGATGCCGCGACCGGCTTCGAAACGACCGATCACGCGGATGGCCTCGGTGGGCGTCGGCTCGGAGAAAGCGGGGGAATCGGGGATCACCCTCCGAGAGTAGCCGGGTGGATCGGGGTGTCCCGCACGCATGACGACCGTGTGACATCCCGGCCTACGATGGACGGGATGCGCATCACAGCGAACCCCCTCCGCGGGCAGCAGTTCCCCGCCGTCCTCCTGCTCGTGGCCGCCGGCCTCGGCCTCCTCTTCGCGAACCTGCCCACGCACGACGCGATCGCCGGACTGCTGGAGACGCATCTCGCGGTCCCGGGGACGGCGCTGGACCTCTCGATCGCGCACTGGGTGTCGGACGGCCTGCTCGCGATCTTCTTCCTCGTCGTGGCGATCGAGCTGCGGCACGAGCTCACCCACGGCGAGCTCGACTCCCCGCGGAAGGCTGTGCAGCCGGCCATCGCGGCGACCGGCGGCGTGCTCGTGCCGATCCTCGTGTACCTGCTGATCGCGGGCGGGCCGGAGACGGCGTCGGGCTGGCCGATCCCGACCGCCACCGACATCGCCTTCGCCCTCGGCGTGCTGGCGATGTTCGGTCGCGGCCTGCCCTCCCGGGTGCGGGTGTTCCTGCTGGCCCTTGCGATCCTCGACGACATCATCGGCATCATCTTCATCGCGGTGCTCTTCGCGCACGACGTGCAGTGGCTCCTCTTCGGTCTCGCGATCGTCGGGGTGGCCGTGTTCTGGTTGCTGAGCCGCCTGCTGCATGCGACCGGCCACACACTCGTCGCTGTCGCGATGGCCGTCGTCGGCGTCGTCACGTGGGGCCTCGTCGCCTCGTCCGGCATCCACGCGACCATCGCCGGCGTGATGCTCGGCCTCGTCATGGCGCCGGTACCCGCCGGACGCACCCGGCATGCGCTGGAGCCGACCGTGAACGGGGCGATCCTGCCGCTGTTCGCGTTCGTGGCGGCGTTCGTCGTGATCCCGGCGGTCTCGCCGACGGCCCTGTCCCCGGCGTTCTGGGCGATCGTCGTAGCGCTGCCGGTCGGGAAGATCATCGGCATCTCCCTGTTCGGCTGGCTCGCCATGCGCATCCGGCCGAAGGGCGCCGACCCGGCTCTGCCCTTCGCGGACATCGTCGCCGCTGGCGCCCTGGGCGGTATCGGGTTCACCGTCTCGCTCCTGCTCGCGAACCTCGCGTTCGAGGGCGATGCGGTCATCCGGGACCAGGCGATCCTCGGCGTCCTCGTGGGGTCGCTGCTCGCGCTCATCCTGTCCGGCATCGTCGTCACCCTGCGCGCCCGGTGGTACCGTCGCGCTGCGCCCATTCCCGCGTGAGCCGGAGTCCGGAGGAAGCATGACCAGCGAGCAGCGAGGACCCGAGGGCATCGATGATCCGCTGCGTGCGGCCGCGGAGACCATGCGCACGGTGCGGGAGCGGTGCGTGTGGTCGCAGCGCATCACGCATCGCGATCTCGTGCCGTACCTCATCGAGGAGTCCCACGAGGTGATCGACGCGGTCGAGGACGGGTCTCGCGCCGACCTCCGCGAGGAACTCGGCGATCTGCTGTGGCAGGTGCTCTTCCACGCCGCCATCGCGGCGCAGGATCCGGACGACCCCTTCGACATCGACGATGTGGCCCGCACGCTCACCGAGAAGATGGTGCGGCGGCACCCGCACGTGTTCGGCGACGAGGTCGCGGAGACGCCGGAGGAGGTGCTCGTGCACTGGACCGCGGCGAAGGCGGCGGAGAAGCGCACCCGCCGCAGCGTGCTCGACGGGATCCCGCGCGCGATGCCGGCCCTCGCCCGCGCCCAGAAGATGTCGGGCCGTGCCGCCGGTGCCGGCGTGGTGCCCACGCATCCGTCCGCCCTGCGCCCGTCTTCGGAGGAGGAACTCGGCGATGCCCTGCTCGCACTCGTGGACACCGCCAGGGCCGAGGGCTGGGACGCGGAGCGCGCGCTCCGGGAACGGCTGACGCGCCTGGAGGACGAGGTCCGCGCCGCCGAGGCCGGCTGACGCGACGCGGACACCGCCGCCGACCTGGGAAGATGGACGGGTGGCTACCGTGAACGCGCCGCGCGGCATGCGCGACTTCCTCCCCGCCGACAAGGCCCGCCGTGAGCGGGTGCTCTCCGTCATCCGCGACCGCTATCGCGCGCACGGATTCGATGAGATCGAGACCCCCGTGGTCGAGGAGTACGACCGGCTGCATGCCGGCATCGGCGGCGACAACGAGAAGCTGTCGTTCAACATCCTGCGCCGCGGCCTGGATGCGGAGGCCATCCGCGCCGCTGCCGATGACCCCGCCGAGCTCTCCGATCTCGGCCTGCGCTACGACCTGACGGTGCCGCTCGCCCGCTTCTACGCGAGCAACCGCGGGCAGCTCCCCGGTGTCTTCCGGTCCATCCAGATCGGGCCCGTGTGGCGGGCCGAGCGCCCGCAGAAGGGGCGCTACCGCCAGTTCGTCCAGTGCGACATCGACATCATCGGCGACGCGTCGGCGCGCGCGGAGGCCGAGCTGCTGGCGGCCTCGCTCGACACCGTCGACGCGCTGGGTCTGGAGGGCGCGAGCGTGCGGATCAACGACCGCCGCGTCCTGGAGTGGATGCTCGAGCACTTCGGCTTCACCGAGGACGAGCGCCCGCAGGTGCTGATCACGATCGACAAGCTCGACAAGATCGGACCGGAGGGCGTGGCCGCCGAGCTCCGCGAGCGGGGGGCGACGGCCACGGCGGTCGACGCGTTCCAGGCCTTCCTCGGTCGCCCGCAGACGCTCGAGTACCACCCGTTCGGCGACAGCCAGATCCGCAAGGCGCTCCCGGACGGCGCGCCGGACGAGCTCGTCGCCCACCTTGTCGGCATCGGCGAGGCGGTCGCGGCGGGGCGCGGGCAGGACGACATCCCTCTCGTGTTCGACCCCTTCCTCGTGCGGGGCATGGGCTATTACACGGGGACCATCTTCGAGCTCGCGCACCCCTCCGTGACGTACTCGCTCGGCGGCGGTGGACGGTACGACGGCATGATCGGCCGGTTCCTGCAGCAGGAGGTCCCCGCGGTGGGCTTCTCCCTCGGCTTCGAGCGCCTGGTCGACCTCGTCTCGACGGATCCGGCGACCGCCGCGCAGGCCATCGTGCTCGTCCACGACGCCGCCGTCCCCGTGGCGGAGCTCGTGGCGCACAAGACGGCTCTCGTCGCCAAGGGCGCGCGGGTGCGACTCGAGCAGCGGACGAAGAACCTCAAGGCGCTGCTGGAACGGTCGGCGGCGGACGGGTACACGCACTTCGCGAGCGTGCGACCGGGAGACGACGAGCTCGAGATCAAGACGCTGGCCTGAGTCGCCCCCGTCGGAAGACGCGTTCACCGGGCGTTCACGGCGGTCGGCTCGAATCGGGCCGTGCGCCGCCTGCCTCTCTTCACCGTCATCGCGCTCGCCGCGGCCCTGCTCGTGGGCGCCCGCACGGTCCTCGACCGGCAGGCCGCCGTCGCGCGCCGGCGCATCGGGAAGCCGCTGGGGGAGCAGTCGCTCGACGCCGACCGTGTCTGGCGCCCAGGGCTCGAGGGCGAGCCGCTCGACCTCCTGCTGCTGGGCGACTCCCTCGCCGCCGGGCTGGGAGCGGCACGGCGGAAGGAGACCCTCGGGGCGCGGCTCGCGAAGGCGACGGCACGCCGACTCGGGCGTCCGGTGCGGCTGCGCACCGCCGCGGTCGTGGGCGCGGAGTCGCGGGATCTCGCCGGGCAGATCTCCCGGCTCCCCACGGACTATCGCCCCGACGTCGCCGTGATCGTGGTCGGCGGAAACGACGTCACCCACCGCCTCCCGCCCGCGGAGTCGGCACGGCATCTGCGCGAGGCCATCGTCAGCCTGCACGCGCTCGGCGCCCGCGTCGTCGTCGGCACCTGCCCCGACCTCGGCGCCCTGCGTGCCGTGCCCCAGCCGCTGCGCCGCATCGCCTCCGGTCTGTCCCGGCGGCTGGCCGAGGTGCAGGCGGAGGCGGCAGGCCGAGAGGGCGCGGAGACGGTCGACCTGCGGCGCGCCGTGGGGCCGATGTTCTTCGACGAGCCCGAGGAGATGTTCAGCCTCGACCGCTTCCATCCGAGCGCCCTCGGCTACCGCCGCACCGCGGAGGCGCTGCTGCCCGCGGTCGAGCGCTCCGCCGTGGCCGCTTTCAGCTCTCGGCGCCCTCCGGTGCCGCAGTGAAGGAGGCAGCCCACGCGGCCACCCGTCGGGCGCTCTCCTCGTCGGACAGATCCTCCACGCGCGTCATGATCGACCACCGCACGCCGAACGGGTCGCGGATGCTCGCGTAGCGGTCGCCGGAGACGAACAGGGACGGCGCCTCGCGGACGGTCGCCCCCGCCTCGACGGCGCGCGCGACGACGGCGTCCACATCCGGGACGTAGAGGCCCATCGAATAGCAGTCGTCGTCGCCGGAGGGGGCGGGCACGAGGTGGTACTCGGGACTGGGTTCGCCGAGCTGCAGCCGGCCGAGTCCGAAGTCGAGGTCGGCGTGCGCGACGGTGCCGCCGAACTCCGTGACGTCGACCACGCGGGCGCCGAAGACGTCCCGGTAGAACTCGACGGCGCGGGCGGCGTCGGGGATCGCGAGGAAGGGGGTCAGCGAGGTCGCGCTGTGGGGGCGGCCGTCGGTCGTGTGCGCGCCGGTCACGCCGGCCGGGGGTGTCTGATCCGTCATGTCGCCACGGTAGGACGGGGAGGGCGACAGCCGCTTGAAGATCCGCGACACGTCCTCGACGACACGTCGGTGGCGCGCTCTACGCTGGGGGCCATGGTGGACCGGACGCGCGGAGTGCTCTACCCCGCGCGGCTGCCCGCGTTCCATCGGCTGCCCCCGCCCGAAGACGCCGCCGCGCTCGTCGCCTGGTTCTGGATCCCGGAGTGGAGCCTTCCGGAGGGCGAGGTGTCCCGGCAGGAGATCGTCGCGTATCCGGCCGTCAACCTCGTCGTCGCCCCCGAGGGCGTGTCGATCTCGGGCGCCACGACACGGGCGTCGACCAGGGAGCTGCGGGGGTCGGGGTGGGCTGTCGGCGCTCTCCTGCGCCCGGCGGCCGTCGTGGCCCTCACCGACGACGCGCCGGGTCTGATCGACGCGGAGCGGTCCTTCGACGCCCCCGATCTGCACGAGGGGGTGACGGCGGCGATGCGGTCACAGCCCGGGCGACGGGAGCGCGCCGTCGCGGTCTTCTCCGCGTGGCTGTCTCAGCGCGTCGGCCCGGTCGGCGCGGTGGGGCGGCAGGCCAACGCGATGCTCGACGTGCTGCTGGGGGAGGGGGCGGCGCTGACTCCGGAGGAGGCGGCGACCCGACTCGCGGTCTCGGTGCGCACGCTGCAGCGGCTCACGCACCGCACCGTCGGGCTCTCGCCGGGCGCGATCATCCGCCGCCGCCGGTTGCAGGAGGCGGCACAGCGTCTCCGCGAGGAGCCGGAGACGGATCTGACGTCGCTCGCCGCCGCGCTGGGGTACGCCGACCACGCCCATCTCACGCGCGACTTCGCGGCCGTCCTCGGTCTGCCACCCCGCGACTATCGCGCGGGTGTCTCCGGCTGAGACCGATCAGGGCCGCCCGCGCTGCGGCCACCGCATCCGCAGGGCCCGTCCGGCGATGCCGAGCAGCACGACGCCTGTGCCGAGGAGCGAGGCCAGGACGGGGAGCGTGCTCACCAGCGCGAGACAGCCGAGCGCTCCTCCCACCTGCAGCATCCGCGGGTAGCGTCGGGCGGCCCCCTGCTGGCGGAACGCGGCGGCGTTCGCGATGAGGTAGTACAGCAGCACGCCGAAGGACGAGAACCCGATCACCTCCCGGAGGTCTCCCACGAGCACCAGCCCGATCACGATGACGGCGAGGGTGATCTCGGCACGGCGCGGCACCTGGTGCCGGTCGTCGATACGGGCGAGGACCCGGGGGAGATCGCCTTCCCGCGCCATGGCGAGCGTCGTGCGGCCGATGCCGGTGAGCAGGGCGAGCAGCGCGCCGAGGGAGGCGGCCGCCGCAGCGATCCGCACCACGGGGGCGAACGCCGACCAGCCGGCCGCGGTGAGGATGTCGGCCAGGGGCGCGGCCGCTCCCCGCGCGTCGCCGCCGAGGACGAGGAGCACCACGAGGCCCACGAGCGCGTAGACGACGACGGCACCGCCGAGAGCGAGCACGATCGCGCGCGGGATCGTCCGCGCGGGGTCCACCACCTCCTCGCCCATCGTGGCGATCCGGGCGTAGCCCGCGAAGGCGAAGAAGAGCAGCCCGGCGCCCTGCAGCACCCCGTAGACGGTCGCGTCAGGCAGCGGTGCGGGCGAGGCGGCCGGGGCGGCGCCGAAGCCGACCGCCACCACGACCGCGAGCCCGAGGAGGGAGCACGCCACGAGGATGCGGGTCGCCAGCGCCGTCCGGGTCACGCCCAGGCAGTTCACGACCGCGAGGGCGGCGACGGCGATCACGGCGACGGGGGTCTGCCATCCCGCCGGCGCGGCGTAGGCGGCGAAGGTCATGGCCATGGCGGCGCAGCTCGCGATCTTGCCGATCACGAAGCTCCATCCGGCGACGAAGCCCCACCACGGTCCGATCTCCGCCCGCGCATAGGCGTACGTGCCGCCGGCGACCGGGTGCACGGCGGCGAGCTGCGCGGAGGCGGTGGCGTTCGCGTAGGCGACCGCGGCGGCGATCGCGAGGGCGACGAGCGTCGCGTTTCCGGCGACGTCGACGGCCGGACCCCAGACCGCGAACACGCCGGCGCCGATCATCGATCCGAGGCCGATCGCTACGGCGTCCGGCAGCGTCAGGCGGCGGGCGAGGGGCATCCGGTCATCGTCCCACGCCGGGGTGAACGGCGGGTGACGGGTCATCCCCGCGCGGCGGTGACGCGCTTCTTCTCGCGGATGTAGACCTCGCGGCGCACCTTCGCCACGACGTCCCCGTGGCGATCGGTGATGACGGTCTCGAACCACTCGAGCACTTTGGCCCCGCCGTGGGCACGCTGTCGCAACTCCTCGGCCTTCTCCCGCGTCACCTCGAACTCCGCGGTCAGCACCCCACGCCCCGGCTTGAGGAACTCGATCTCGCCGCGCGTGTCCCATACGACGTAGTCCCGCCCGAGCTGGTGCATGACGAGCATGAAGAAGTAGGGGTCGGTCATCGCCGACATCGACCCGCCGAACGCGGTATTCACATAGTTGCGGGTGAGGAGGTTCACGTGCAGCTCCACGGTCGCGCGCGTCCAGTCGTCGCTGAACCGGCGGACACGGATGCCGCTGCACAGGTTGGGGATCCAGAGGCTCATGCCGAGGGCGAGGCGGCGGGGCGTGATGCGCATGAGGTCAGTGTGGAGGATGCGCGCGGCTGCGACGAAGACGACTGGAGGGTTGGCACAGTTGTTCTAGTTCACCTAGAATAACTAGGGAAGGGAGGCGCCATGCTCATCCGCGTCGATGTCGACAGCCCGCACGCGCTCTACGACCAGGTCGCCGCCTCGGTGCGCGCCGACATCCTCTCCGGAGCCCTCGCGCCCGGCGACCGTCTGCCGGCCGCCCGCGACGTGGCGGCTGCGCTCGACATCAACCAGCACACCGTCCTGCACGCCTACCAGCGCCTGCGCGACGAGGGCCTGGTCGACCTCCGGCGGGGCAGGGGCGCCGTGATCGCCGCCTCCGCCGCGCCCCTCGCGGTGCTCTCGCACGAGATCGACGGGCTGATCCGACGGGCCGCCGCCCTGGGGGTCTCCGCCGACACTCTCGCCGGAATCGTCCGCACGCACCGCGCAGAAGCCGAACCGCCCACTCCCGCCGCGACTCCCCAGGAGGCCCCCGATGACGACGCCTGACCCCACTCGCACCCCTCCGGCCACCCTGCGCCGCGCGCGACGGGCCTTCGTCCTCGTGGCGTCGGTCCTCCCCGTGCTCATCGTCGCGATCTCCGCTCTCGTGCTGATGACCTTGCTGCCGTCGTTCCCCGCCGACGTCGCGATCCACTGGGGCGTCGACGGGGCGGACGGGTTCGGCCCGGCAACCACCTACCTCTGGGTGCTCCTCGGGGTCGGTCTCGGCATCCCGGTGCTCCTGACCATCACGACGCTCGTCGCCGTCGGGGCGCACTGGGGCGCCACCGCCCGGCTGCTCGGGGCGACCGCAGCCGGCATGTCGGCGTTCGCGGCCGTGATCTGCCTGGGTTCCCTCGCGATCCAGCGCGACCTGCCGCCCGCCGGTGACGTCCCTGGCATCGCGGGGGTGATGGGGCTGGCCTTCGCGGCCCTCCTCGGCGTGGGCGCGATGGCGTGGTTCGTGCAGCCGCGCGTCCGTGCGATCCCCGGCGCCGCCCTCACGCCGCGACACGACGTGCGGGTCGGCGAGGGGGAGCGCGTCGTGTGGGTGGGGACGACGACCATGCCCACCGGTGCTCTCGTCTTCCTGCTGCTCGTGCTGCTCGGGCTCGTGGCGCTCGCCGTGATCATGGTCGTCACCCGAACCCCGATGGCCTGGGTCTCGGCCCTGGTGGCGCTCGTCGTCGGATTCGCGCTGGCGGCGACCACGTCGTTCCGGGTGCGTGTCACGCCGGACGGCATCGACGCCCGCGCCGTGATCGGGTGGCCTCGCAGGACCATCCCGGTGGCGGAGATCGTCTCGGTCCGGGCCGTGCGCATCTCGCCCTTCGGGGAGTTCGGCGGCTGGGGCTGGCGTCTCGCCCCGGACGGCCGCAGCGGGATCGTGATGCGGCAGGGGCCGGCGATCGAGGTGCATCGCCGCGACCACGGTCCCTTCGTCATCACGATCGACGGCGCGGAGGAGGCGGCAGCGCTCCTGCAGACGTACGTGGACCGGTCTGCGGGGCCTGCAGTCTCCGGGGAGACGGAGAGGGCGGAGCGATGACCACCACGACACCGACGCGCGTCCCGTGGCGCGCCGTCCTCATCTTCACCCTCACGGCCTGCGGGCTCGCCGCTCTCGTCTGCCTGCCCCTCTGGCTCGGCGACGGCCTCGCCGAGCCCTTCGCGGGGGCGATCCTTCCCGTGATGATGTTCACCCCGGCGGCCGCGGTGCTCGTCGTCATGCTCACCACGGGCGTGCCGGAGAAGGGCGTCCGCGCGCGCTTCCTCGGGATGTGGCCCCTGCGGCCCGCGAAGCGCGTCGTCGGGCTGCTGGTCGCGGCCTGGCTCGTGCCGCCGGTGCTCGTCGCCCTCGGCATCCTCCTCGCGGCCGTGCTCGGGTGGGTGCGACTCGACCTCACCTTCTCGGCGTTCGCGGACCAGCTCGCCGAGGCCCTCCCTGCGGGCGCACCCGTGCCGCCGGTCGGCGTGGTCGTGTTCGCGCAGCTCGCGGCGATCCCCGTCGGCGCCCTCGTGAACAGCGTGCTCGCCTTCGGGGAGGAGCTCGGGTGGCGCGGCTGGCTGCTCCCGGCGCTTCGTCCGCTCGGCACCTGGCCGGCGCTCCTGCTCACCGGAGCGATCTGGGGGCTGTGGCACAGCCCTGTCATCCTGCTCGGCTACAACTTCGGCCGGACGGACGTCACCGGCGTGCTGTTCATGATCGGCGGCTGCGTGGCGTGGGGCGTGCTGTTCGGCTGGCTCCGGCTGCGCTCCGGCTCGCTGTGGCCGGCGGTCGTCGCGCATGGATCCCTCAACGCCGCCGCGGGCATGATCATGATCGTCGCCGCCGTGCAGCCCGACCTCGCCCTGGCCGGGCCGCTCGGCGTGGCGGGCTGGATCGTCGCCGCCGTCGTGGCCCTCGTCCTGGCGCTCACCGGGCAGTTCCGCCGTCAGCCGGAGCTCGCCGCGCCGCGGACCCCTCCGGCCCCGCCGACGCTTGACGGCCGACCGGCGCCGGGGGTTGGCTGAGCACATGGAATCCACTCCCGCCGCCTGGGCCCGCGCCGACACCTTCCTCGCCGACACGCTCGTGGGCACGGACCCGGCCCTGGAGGCGACGCTCGAGGCGCAGCGGGCCGCGGGGCTCCCCGAGATCGAGGTCGCCCCGGTCGCGGGGAAGCTGCTGAACCTCCTCGTAAGGATGAGCGGTGCGCGCCGCGTGCTGGAGATCGGCACCCTCGGCGGCTACTCGACGATCTGGATGGCGCGAGCGGTGGGACCGGACGGACGAGTGGTGACGATCGAGGCGGAGGCCGACAACGCCGCCGTCGCCCGCGCGAGCATCGATGCCGCCGGGGTGGGGGATCGGGTCGACATCCGGATCGGGCGCGGAGCCGACGTGCTCCCGACCCTCACCGGCGCCTTCGACCTGGTCTTCATCGACGCCGACAAGGAGTCGAACACCGTCTACCTGGACTGGGCCGCGAAGCTCGGTCACCCCGGCACCGTGGTCGTGCTCGACAACATCGGCCGCGACGGCGAGATCGTCCGCGACGACTCGACGGACTCCAAGGTCAACGGCACCCGTGCGGGCCTGCGGATGCTGGGGGAGGACCCGCGCTTCGACGCCACGGCGCTGCAGACGGTCGGGATCAAGGGGTGGGACGGCATCGCGCTCGCCCTCGTCGTGTGACTCCGGCGCATCGCGCCGCTTCATCTCCGGGAGCCGTCCGATGCCGGGGATAGACTGGGCGCGGATCGACGACGCTCCACACACCCTTCCATCCTGAACAAGGAGCACATCAGTGGCACTGATCGAGGCTGTAGGCGCACGCGAGATTCTCGACTCGCGCGGAAACCCGACCGTCGAGGTGGAGGTGCTCCTCGACGACGGCATCGTGCAGCGCGCGGCCGTCCCCTCCGGCGCCTCGACCGGCGCCTTCGAGGCGTACGAGCTGCGCGACGGCGACAAGAGCCGCTACTCGGGCAAGGGCGTGCTCAAGGCCGTCGAGGCCGTCATCGACGAGCTCGGCCCGGCCATCGAGGGCGTGGAGGCGAGCGAGCAGCGCATCGTCGACGAGATCCTCATCGAGGTCGACGGCACGGACAACAAGAAGCGCGTCGGCGCCAACGCCATCCTCGGCGTGAGCCTCGCCGTGGCCAAGGCGGCCGCCGACTCCGCCGACCTGCCGCTGTTCCGCTACCTCGGCGGTCCCAACGCGCACGTGCTGCCCGTGCCGCTGTTCAACGTCATCAACGGCGGCGAGCACGCCGACAACGGCATCGACATGCAGGAGTTCTTCCTCGCGCCCATCGGCGCGGAGACCTACTCCGAGTCGCTGCGCTGGGGCGTGGAGACCTACCACGTGCTGCGTGCCGAGCTGAAGGCCGCGGGCTACGCGACCGGTCTCGGCGACGAGGGCGGCTTCGCCCCCGACCTGCCCAGCAACCGCGAGGGCCTCGACTTCCTCGTCAAGGCGATCGAGAAGGCGGGCTTCACCCCCGGCACCGACATCGCGCTCGGCCTCGACGTCGCTGCCACCGAGTTCTTCACCGACGGCGTCTACCGTCTCGACAACAAGGACTGGGACGCCGAGGCGCTCACCGAGTACTACGTCGGTCTCGTCAACGACTTCCCGATCGTCACGATCGAGGACGCCCTCGCGGAGGACGACTGGGACAACTGGAAGCACCTCACCGACGCCCTGGGCTCGAAGGTGCAGCTCGTCGGCGACGACCTGTTCGTCACGAACCCGCAGCGTCTGGCCGACGGCATCACGCGCGGCGTCGCCAACTCGCTCCTGGTGAAGGTCAACCAGATCGGCACGCTCACCGAGACGTTCGACGCGGTCAGCCTCGCGCAGCGCTCGGGCTACACCGCCATGCTCTCGCACCGTTCGGGTGAGACCGAGGACACGACGATCGCCGACCTCGTGGTCGCGACGAACGCCGGCCAGATCAAGGCGGGCGCCCCGGCGCGCAGCGAGCGCGTCGCGAAGTACAACCAGCTGCTGCGCATCGAGGAGGAGCTGGGCGACGCGGCGGTCTTCGCCGGCCGCTCGGCCTTCCCGCGCTACCAGGCCTGAGCGCCCGAGACAGCGACGCCGCTTCCGCGGCACGACCGCGCCGCCCGGAAGGCGGCAGAGACGAAGGAGGAGCCGTGGCACGACGACCGGCTCCTCCTTCGCCGTCTCCCGGGGCGGCCCCTGCCCGCCCCACATCGTCCAGGTCGCGACGGCCCCGCGAGGCCGCCACGACCGCGCCACGCGTGGACGTGCGCGAGTGGGCATCCGGCATCCGGCTGTCCGCGTTCTCGGTGATCATGCTGTCCCTCGTCGTGCTGGGCGCCTGGGTGCTCGTCCCCACGCTCGGGACCTTCATCGACCAGCGGCAGAAGATCGCCGCGCTGGAGCAGTCCGTGCAGGTGAGCGAAGACGAGATCGCGGCGCTGACCGCGGAGCGCGAGCGGTGGGACGACCCCGCGTACATCACGACGCAGGCCCGTGAGCGGCTCTACTACGTCAAGCCGGGCGAGGTCGTGTACCTCATCGACAACGACCTCGATCCTTCCGCCCTCCCGCGGGAGCAGGAGCCGGTGAGCGACACGCTCGAGGAGAAGCCGGCCGACTGGATGCCGCAGCTGCTGCGCACCCTCGTCTCCGCGGGCCTGAGCGACACCGCCGCCACCGCCGGCTGAGGGTCCGGCTCCGAGCATCCTCCCGGACGGCTCCCCTACGCTGGTGGGGTGACCACTCCGCCGTTCCCCGCGCCCACTTCCGCCGAGCTCGCCGTCGTGTCGACCCAGCTCGGACGGCCCGCCCGCGGAGTCGTCGGCATCGCGGCCCGTTGCCGATGCGGCAACCCCACGGTGGTGGCCACCACTCCGCGCCTGCCGGACGGCGCGCCGTTCCCCACTTTCTACTACCTGACGCACCCGGCCGCGACGGCGGCGATGTCCACGCTCGAGGCGAACCAGGTCATGCCCGAGCTGGCGGGGCTGCTCGCCGAGGATGAGACCGTGGCCGCGGCCTATCAGGCGGCGCACGAGGCCTATCTCGCGGACCGGGCGCAGTTCGGCGAGGTGCCCGAGATCGACGGGATCTCTGCCGGAGGCATGCCCACGCGGGTGAAGTGCCTGCACGCGCTCGCCGGGCACGCCCTGGCGGCGGGTGCCGGTGTGAACCCGATCGGGGACGCCGCGCTCGCCCGCAGCTCCTGGTCTCCCGAGGTGTGCCGCTGCGAGGAGCCCGGCGCCGCCCTCCGCGACGATCCGGCACGCTCGGCATGACGCGGCGGCGGGTGCTGCGCGGCGCCGTCGCCCTCGTGGCGGTGGCGGCATCCGTCCTGCTCCTCGGATCGACCGCCACGCCGACCCCCACGCCGCCGCCGGTCGCCGACGACCCCGCCGACCCGATCCGCGCGGCGGAGTACTGGCTGGACGGCGCCGGCATCAGGGAGGCCTGGCAGACCACGCGCGGCGAGGGCGTGACCATCGCCGTCATCGACACGGGCATCGGCAAGGTGCCGCAGGTCTTCGGCGAGGCGGTCGTCGGCGGCACCGACGTGTCCGGCGCCGGCACCCCCGACGGCCGCACGCCGCTCGGTGCGGTGGACGGCAACCACGGATCCTGGGTCGCGTCGCTCGCGGCCGGGCGAGGCAAGCCCGACGGCACCGGGATGATCGGCGTCGCCCCGGAGGCGGACCTGCTCTCGGTCTCGGTCGGCTTCGGCGCCGCGGCGGCCGTGCCGTTCACCGAGCAGGTGGCCAAGGGCATCCGATGGGCGGTCGATCACGGCGCCGACATCATCAACCTGTCGTTCACGACGAACACCCTCGACTGGGACGAGAGCTGGGACGACGCGTTCCTCTACGCCTTCGAGCATGATGTCGTGGTCGTCGTCGCGGCCGGCAACCGCGGGAGCGGCACGAACATCATCGGCGCTCCCGCCACGATCCCCGGCGTGCTCACGGTCGGCGGTGTCGACCAGACCGGAACGGCCAGCATCGAGGCCTCGACCCAGGGCATCACCATCGGCATCTCGGCGCCGAGCGAGGGCCTGCTCGGCGTGTCCGCGGACGGCGAGGTCGTCTCCTGGAGCGGGACCAGCGGCGCGGCCCCCATCGTGGCCGGTGTCGCCGCACTCATCCGCTCGGCGCATCCCGACATCTCGGCCAACGACGTCATCAACCGCATCATCAAGACGGCGATGCCGGTGGCCGATGCGCAGAAACCACGGGACCCGCTGTACGGTTTCGGGCTCGTGGACGCGGACGCGGCGATCTCGGCGACCATCCCGACCGTCAGCGAGAACCCGATGGGCGACCTGGCCGAATGGGTGCGGCTGTTCCGCCGCGCGGACAGCGCGCCGACCCCCGAGCCCACACTCGCCCCCGTGGACATCCCGCCGCTGCCGGATGCGGATGCACCGACCGAGCCCGGTTCACCGCTGCTTCCCAGCGCCGATTCCCTGCGCTACGGTACCCTGCCGCTCATCGCCCTCACGGTCCCTGGTATCCTGGTAGCGCTTGGCGTCACCGCAGCTGCCCGGCGCATCCGATCGGCGCGCGTTCCCGTACGCCACAATCCCGACTCCGAGGAGTAGTTCTTCTGTGCCTCAGAACAGCACTGTGCCCAAGATCCTGATCGTCGGCGGAGGGTACGCGGGTTTCTACACCGCGTGGAAGCTCGAGAAGCACCTGCGCAAGGGTGAGGCCGATGTGACCATGGTCGACCCGCTGCCGTACATGACGTACCAGCCGTTCCTCCCCGAGGTCGCCGCCGGATCGATCGAGGCCCGGCATTCGGTCGTCGCGCACCGCCGTCACCTGAAGCGCACGCACGTGCTCACCGCCAAGGTCACGAACATCAACCACGCGCAGAAGGTGGCCACCATCACGCCGCCCGTCGGCGAGCCGTACGAGTTCGCGTACGACCAGATCGTCGTCACCGCGGGCGCCGTCTCGCGCACGTTCCCGATCCCGGGCATCGCCGACAACGCCATCGGGCTCAAGACGATCGAAGAGGCCGTCGCGATCCGCGACAAGGTCATGTCGAACTTCGACAAGGCCGCCTCCCTCCCGGCCGGCCCCGAGCGCGACCGCCTGCTGACCGTCGTCGTCGTCGGCGGTGGCTTCGCGGGTATCGAGGTCTTCGCGGAGCTCCGCTCGCTCGCCTCCTCGCTGGTGAGCAAGTACCCGCAGCTGAGCTTCGAGGACACGCACTTCCACCTCATCGAAGCCATGGGGCGCATCATGCCCGAGGTCTCGCTGAAGACGAGCGAGTGGGTTCTCAAGGACCTCGCCAAGCGCGGCGCGAACGTCCACCTCGACACACAGGTCACCGGTGCCATCGACGGCAACGTCGAACTCTCGACCGGCGAGGTCATCCCGACGGATGTCATCGTCTGGACCGCCGGTGTCATGGCCAACCCGACCGTCGTGCGCGGCGGCGATCTGCCGGTGGAGGAGCGCGGTCGCATCCAGACCCGTGCCGACCTCCGTGTCGGTACGCCCGAGGCGTTCGTCGAGGGCGCCTGGGCCGCCGGTGATGTCTCGGCCGTCCCCGACCTCTCGGGTGGCGGCGTGGGCGGCTTCTGCGTCCCGAACGCCCAGCACGCCGTGCGTCAGGCGAAGCTCCTGGCCAAGAACGTCGTCGCCGTGCTCCGTGGCGAGAGCCCTAAGGAGTATTTCCACAAGAACCTCGGCGCTGTCGCGGGCCTCGGTCTGTACAACGGCGTCTTCCAGTCCGGCAAGATCGCGCTCAAGGGCTTCATCGCCTGGCTCGCGCACCGCGGCTACCACGGCCTCGCGATGCCGACGTGGGAGCGCAAGTGGCGCGTGCTCTGGGGCTGGTGGAACAACCTGTGGCTGGGCCGCGACCTCGTGAACCTGCAGACGGTGCAGAACCCTCGCTACGTCTTCGAGGAGTTCGCCGCCCGCCCGCGTCCCGCCGCACCCGCGGACACTGCTCCGGCGTCTGGAGCCCCGGCGGCGAAGGCCCCGGCCGCCGAGAAGCCGGCAGCTGCCCCCGCGGCGGAGACGCCTGCAGAGATCAAGAAGCCGGCCGCCAAGCGGCCCGCAGCCAAGAAGGCTCCGGCCTCTTCGTCGAAGGACTCCGCGGAGACCGCTGCGGCGAAGTGACCACCCGGTTCTGAGGAGAAGGCCCTGAGCGCGTGAGCGCCGGGGCCTTCTTCCGTTCGCGGCGCGGCGAGAGTTGGCGACGTAACATCTCACATTGTACGCTCGCAGGGTGCTCGGGAAGGGCGTGTGCACGCACCCCCGGACGACGCTGGGAGGAGGTCCGGTGAGCGCGCACGGGGGAGAGTCGCCGACCGTCAGTGTGTCAATCCGGACGGCGGCGGGCGACGAGGAGCGGGCGGAGCGCCTCGCGGAACAGCTCGACGGCGCGCTCGTCCGCATCAGCCGCACGAACACGGAGGCGGATGTCGGCGCCGAGGCCGGGGCGTGGCAGCCATGGGCACGACGAGCCACCCACCATCTGGTACTCGACGCCGCGGTGCGCCCGCACCCGCGTCTCATCGCGCAGGTGCACGAGGCGATCGCCGGACGGCCCGGGGCGGCCCTGAGACTCTTCACCCCCGGAGACGGCTACGCCTCGCACGCCCTCCGGGTGGCGGCGTTCTCCGGCCGCCCGTGGCTCATGCCGCCCGGACCCGACCCGTCGGCGGTCGCCGTGGTGCTCCCGCTCCCCGAGGCCGCGGAGTTCGCGCGTTCCCTCCAGGTCGGCGAGGTCGCCCCTGCGGGAGTGCTGCTGCATCGGTTCGCGAGGGAACGCGGCCTCGCTCTGCTCGCCAGTACCGCCGATCTCGTGCAGCCCGACCGGCCGGGGACGCACGCTCCGGGCACCGCCTTCCTCCCCGCCGCGGTCGCTCCCGCGGACTGGTGGCAGCGCGAGACGCTCCTCGCGCCGCCCTCGATCCCGGTGGTGCATCTGCGGGATGGAGAGCCGCTCTCCTACGAGGCCGTGCCGGGCGCGGCGGACAGCTGGCGCCTTCGCGCGCGGCGAGACGTTCCGACGCCGCATGCCCGCCGATTCGCACGCATGATGCACGACCGCCTTCTCGGCACGGAGGTCGCTCGCAGCCACCTGCGCGCGGCCGCCGTGCTCCTCGGGGTGGCGGGAGTGCTGCGCGACCAGCTCGTCCTGGCATCGGATCGGGGGCGGCCGTCCGACGGCTTCGGCGCGGCGGTGGCACGGGAGGCGGCGGCGACCCTCGCCCTCGGGACGCTGCCGGAGGCGGTACCGGCCGCGGGGCGACCGGATGGCGCTGCCGAGCTCCGCGACGCGTTCCAGACGCTGTATGAGGAGATGACCGGGATCTTCGGCGGCTCCCTCCCCGTGCCGGAGCGTGGAGCCGATCCATAGGCCGCCTCGCTAGCGTGTCGAAGGCAAGGGGAGTACTCCCGTCTGCAGCGACGTCGTCATGACGGGCATGTCATCGTGCCCCGGCCCGCTGGCCCGCGAGGGTGGAGGAGACCTTGGCACCCGAATCGCGGGCTGCCCGGAACCCTTGTCGTCGCCCGACGTCGCGGAGAACGGCGGCCCGTCCCACGAAGGGACCCCCATGTCGAAGCTCTCCCGCCTGATCCGCCTCGCCACCGATGCCATCGATGCGAAGGGCGGAAGTCCCGGTGCGCGTACCGGCGACGGCACTCGCCCCTCGACGGACTGGAGCGGGATGATCCGGAGCGCGGTGGACGCCGTCCGAGCCCAGGACCCCCAGCCGCAACGCCCGACCACGCCTTCTGCCGCCTCCTCGACTCCGGACGCCCGTCCCGGTGGCGCACGAGCGTCCACCTCGGGCACGTACGCCCCACCGCCGGCCCCTGGTGCCGCCGGCGGGCGCGACGTCACCGCGGCGGACCGTGCGGCCATCGCCCGGTACGACTACCTCCTGCAGACGGCCGACCCCCACCGGATCGAGCAGATCCATCGCGAGGCCTTCACGCGCCTCACGCCGACGCAGCGGGAGCACGTCGAGGCCCGCATGCGGGCCGAGCTCCCCGCGGAAGAGCGGCCGCGCTCGTCCTCCCCTGACGACCTCGCCCGCGCGGCCGGGCGGACCGAGGCGATGCGACCGGGCCGTCTGCGCGGACTCCTCTCCCGTGTCCGCGGCGGCGGTGCGGGCGGGGCCGCGGTCGCTGCGGGCGGCGCGGCGGTCGGCGTGCTGGGCGTCGTGGCCGGCGGCGCCGTCGTGAGCACCGTGGCCGCACCGCTCCTGGAGCAGGCGGCGGGGCTCGGCGTGGACTTCGAGGCCCTGGCCTCCGGCGTCGACCTCGATGCTCTGGCCGGCGGCGCCGACGAGATCCTCGGCTCGGCCGGCGAGGCCGTGTCGGGGCTCGGCGAGGCGGCGACCGGTTGGGGGGAGCGGCTCGGTGATCTCGGCATCCCCGGGATCGGAGACATCCTCGGACGGTGACGGGTGCCCCCGCTGGGACTCGAACCCAGACTGAAGCGATTTTAAGTCGCCTGCCTCTGCCATTGGGCTACGGGGGCCGCGCGGCCAGCCTATCGTCGGCGGGGTCGTGACCCGGCGGGGCTCAGGCCATAGGGTGGGGGAGTGCTCGACCTCACCGACGAACTGAGCCCCGTCCCGGGCGGCCCCGCGGTCGCCCCCGAATGGGAGGACCCGGGCCGCTACTGGCCGCGCTTGTCGGCGGCGACCGGGCATCTTCCGGCGCCGGTCGCGGTGATCGATCGCGAGGCCCTCCGCTACAACGCGATGGACCTGCTCGTCCGTGCGGGCGGTCTGCCGATCCGGGTGGCGTCGAAGTCGGTGCGGGTGCGTGCGGTCCTCGATGCCGTGCTGCGCCTCCCGGGTTTCCGCGGCATCCTCGCGTTCACGCTGGAGGAGGCCCTCTGGCTCGCGGAGACGCACGACGACATCGTGCTGGGCTACCCGACGGTCGACCGGGCCGCCCTCGAACGGCTCTGCGCCGACGAACAGGCGGCGCAGCGCATCACTCTCATGATCGACGACCCGGTGCACCTCGATCTCGTCGACAGCGTTGCGGCTCCTTCGGCGCGGCCCGAGCTCCGGGTGGCGATCGACGTCGACGCGTCCTGGCGATCGGCGCTGCTCGGACACATCGGCGTCCGCCGCTCGGCCCTCTTCTCGGCCGGTGAGGTCGCGGCGTTCGCTCGGAAGGTCGCGGCGCGCCCCGGCTTCCGTCTCGTGGGGCTGCAGATGTACGACGCGCAGATCGCGGGACAGGGCGACGCCGGCCCCGATGGGCCGCTCACCCGTCGAGTCCAGGCCCGGTCGCGTGACGAGCTGCGGGAGCGGCGGGCGGCGATCGTCTCCGCAGTCGGCGCGGTGACGCCCCTCGAGTTCCTCAACGGCGGGGGGACGGGCTCCCTCGAGTTCAGCGGCAGCGACGAGTCCCTCACCGAGGCCAGCGCGGGCAGCGGCCTGCTCGGGGGACACCTGTTCGACGGGTACCGGTCCTTCCGGCCCGCACCGGCCGCCGCGTTCGCCTTCGACGTCGTGCGCCGTCCCGCGGTGGACATCGCCACCGTGCTGGGCGGCGGCTGGATCGCCTCCGGTCCCGCGGTCGCCTCGCGGCAGCCGCGCCCGGTGTGGCCGGCGAACCTCCGCACGCTTCCGCGGGAGGCGGCCGGAGAGGTGCAGACGCCGGTGCAGGGGCCGACCGCCGCGACCCTGGGCGTCGGCGATCGCGTCTGGTTCCGTCACGCCAAGAGCGGCGAACCGGCAGAGCGCATCGCCGCCTACCACCTCGTCTCCGGCGACGAGGTCGTCGACGAGCTGCCGACGTATCGCGGCGAGGGGAAGGCGTTCCTGTGACGAGGATCGGCGGCACCTGGCAGAACTGGGGCCGATCGGCGTCCGTCCGCCCGGTCCGGGTCGAGCGCCCGCGCAGCCCCGAAGGCGTGCAGCGCGCCGTGCGGGCAGCGGCGCGGCAGGGGCTGACGATCAAAGCGGTCGGCGCCGGTCACAGCTTCACCGGGATCGCCGTCGCGCCCGGTGTGCTCCTCGAACTCGACGATCTCCAGGGCCTCGTCTCGGCAGACGTCGCGAGCGGACACGTCACGCTCCTCGCCGGCACGCGGCTGCATCGCATCCCCGGGCTGCTCGCGCGCTACGGTCTCGCGATGGAGAACCTCGGCGACATCGACCGGCAATCCATCGCGGGCGCGATCTCCACGGGCACGCACGGGACCGGCGCCGGCTTCGGCGGTCTCGCCACGCAGGTGGTGGGGGTGACCCTCATCACCGCAGACGGGGAGTTCCTCCGCATCGATGAGGCGCACAGTCCCGAGCTGCTGCCGGCGCTCGCCCTGGGGCTGGGTGCGCTCGGAATCATCGTCGAGGTGACGCTGCAGTGCGTGCCGACGTTCGTGATGCATGCGATCGACGAGCCGGTGCCCCTGGACGAGGTGCTCTCCACGATCGACGAGCGCGTCGCCGCGGCCGATCACTTCGAGTTCTACTGGTTCCCGCACACCGACGTGGCACTGACCAAGCGGCAATCGCGGCTGCCCGAGTCGACGCGGAGAAAGCCTCTGCCGATCGTGGGCCGGTGGGTGGACGAAACCCTTCTCGCCAACGGCGTGTACCGCGTCGTCTGCGCGGCGGGACAGGCCGTCCCGGCGATCACGCCGCCGTTCAACCGGCTCGCCGTGCGGCTCACCGGGGACCGGGAGTACACCGACCTGTCGAACCGCGTGCTCACCCAGAGTCGGACCGTGCGGTTCCGCGAGATGGAGTACGCGCTGCCGGCCGCCGAGGTCGTGCCGGCGTTCCGCGCCCTCCAGGAGCTCATCGCACAGCGCGGCTGGCGCATCGAATTCCCCGTTGAGGTGCGGTTCGCGGCGGCGGACGACCGCTGGCTCTCGACGGCGCACGACCGCGCGACCGCGTACATCGCGGTGCACCGGTACTGGCGGGCGGACCCGACCGTGTACTTCGGCGCGGTGGAGGAGATCATGCTGGCGCACGGCGGCCGCCCGCACTGGGGCAAGCTGCACACGCTGACGCACGAGACCCTGCGTGACCGGTATCCGCGCTTCGACGACTTCGTGGCAGTGCGCGACCGCCTCGATCCGGAGCGCCGGTTCACGAACCGGTACCTGGAGCGGGTTCTGGGCAGCTGATGCGCGGGCCGGCGAGCTGCCGAGTCCCCAGTCCACGTGCAGGCACCGCGTCTAGGATGAGAGAAACACGGGAAAGGGTGGGGCACTGATGGAATGGCTCGTGCCGGTACTGATCGTCGTCGGGGTGATCCTGCTCGTCGGCGTCTATCTCTGGGCGACGTACAACTCGCTGGTGCAGCTGAACGTCCGCGTGGACGAAGCCTGGAGCGGCATCACGGTCCAGCTCAAGCGCCGTGCCGACCTCATCCCGAATCTCATCGAGACGGTCAAGGGCTATGCCTCGCACGAGAAGGCGGTGTTCGAGAACGTCACCCGCGCCCGTGCCGAGACCCTCTCCGCCGGCAGCCCCGGTGAGGCGGGGATCGCCGAAGGGCACCTGCAGCAGGCGCTGCGCAGCCTCTTCGCCGTGGCCGAGGCCTACCCGCAGCTTCAGGCGAGCCAGAACTTCCTGCAGGTGCAGCAGGCCCTCGTCGACACCGAGGACAAGATCCAGGCCGCGCGGCGCTTCTACAACGGCGGGGTGAGGGAGCTGAACACGAAGATCAAGGTGTTCCCCAACAACCTCTTCGCCAAGGGGCTCGGCTTCACGGAGCGCGAGTTCTTCGAGGTCGCCGACAGCGGCGCCATCTCCGAGCCGCCGCGCGTGCAGTTCTGATCCTCGCCCTCACCACACGGTGAGGGCGAGTTCGTCTGCGGTGATCTCGACGCCTCCGCGCACGCTCCATGCGGTGCTGCGATAGGTGACCGAGCGCGTCGTCCCGTTCTGTCCGGTGCCGGTCACGGTCGCCTCGAGGACGCCGTCGTCGGCGGCGAACGTCGTCGGGGTGAGGGTCACCATCGGGAACCGCTCGACGCGGAAGGCGACATCGGAGACCTCTCGGAACTCCGTGCCCCAGGGGATCCGGATGCCGCAGTTCTCGGGAATCGCGCTTCCACCGGCCGTGCAGGTCTCCAGGTAGGCCTCGAGCTGCGACTGTGCGGCCTCGGTCGCCTCGGGGCGGAGCGCGGCGGTCACTGTCGCCGTGGCGTCGCCGCCGGGCAGCACGACGGCCTCGGTCGTCCCCGTCAGCAGCGTCAGGGGCGCGGCCGCCACGGGATACACGGCAGGCAGCAGCGCCGCATCCTCCGCCACCGGGAGGACGGCATCGCCGACCTGCACGGCCGTCCCGACCGTCGTCGTGGCGCGGAGCGTGCCGAGGCCGGAGGCGTCGACGGCCCAGCGCCCGTCCTCCTGATCCAGCCTCAGCCGGGCGTCGTGCTCGTCCCCGTCGAGCCGGAACGTCACGGTTGCGGACACCTCGCCGTCGCTGTCGCGGACCCCCGTGACCTGGGCGTCCTCGATGGTCGAGGCTGCCCCGGCGAACGCGGCGAGGGCGCGGTCGGACACCGCCGTCCCGGTCGCCGAGACCGCCTCCGGATCGCCCGTCTCCAGAGCCCGGAGGTAGTCCCGCACGGCCTCTTCCGGTGTGGGCGAGCGGAGCGTGGAGACACCCCACCACACCGCTGCCGCCACGGCGACGACCGCGACGAGACCGGCCAGGAGCCACCGGTGACGACGGGTCATGCGACACCCTCGCGCACGTGGACATGACGCCGCACCACGCCCGGCGCGGTCGAGGCGAGCGCCGCGTGGACGGCTGCGGTCGCATCGCCCCACCCGGAGACCGACACCTGCTCAAGGCCCTGCCACTGCGCGGCCCGCAGGAGCTCCGCGGCGATCGGCTCGGCATCACCCGGGCGAGCCTGCGGCTCCCACCACGCCGACTGCACCTGGAGGGTCGAGGTGCCGCGGTCGGCCTTGAGGTCGACGCGCGCCACGATCCGGTCGCCGACGAGCACGGGAAGCGAGTAGTAGCCGTAGCGGCGCTTCGCAGCCGGGACGTAGATCTCGATGCGGTAGTCGAGCTCGAATGCCCGCAACGCGCGTTCCCGGAACCACACCACCGGATCGAACGGGGTCAGCAGGGCGGCGGTCTCGACCCGGCGTGGGAGCACGGCGTCCCGGTGCCGCCAGGCGGGGAGAGGTCTGCCACCACGCTCCCAGCCGCGGACGCTCACCGGCTGCACCTCTCCGGTGTCCACGAGGTCGGCGATCGCCGCCGTCACCGCAGCGCGGTCGCGGAGACGGTAGTAGTCCGCCAGATCGGCCGCGGTGCCGACGCCGCTGGAGCGCGCCGCACGCCGGACGAGCTCGCGGATGGCGTCCTCCCGCGGGATCTCCCGGGACCGGATGCCGTCCGGGATGACCTGCTCGGCGAGGGCGTACGTGCGTTCGAACCCCCGGCGCCCGCTCACGGCCACATCGCCCGTGCGCCACAGATGCTCGAGAGCGAGCTTGACCTCGTCCCAGTCCCACCAGGTGCCGCGCTCGCGCGGGGCATCGGCACGGAGGTCGACGGGGCGCAGGGGTCCGCGCGCGCGGAGCTCGTCCTGGACCCACTCCACCGTCCGGGCATTCGAGCGGAGCCAGGAGTCCTCCGCGGACCAGCGTCGCCGGAAGTCGTCCATGCGGAACCGCCACAGGGGCCAGTCCTCGACGGGGATGAAAGTCGCCTCATGGGCGAGATACTCCACGTAGTGGGTCGTGCGGGACAGGAAGAGGCGGTCGAGGAGCGCGGGATCATAGGCCCCGAGACGGGAGAACAGCGGGAGGTAGTGCGACCGGGCGAACACGTTGACGGAGTCGATCTGCAGCACGCCGAGCCGGTCCATCACGCGGTGCAGATGGCGCCCGGAGACGGTGGCCGGACGTGCGCGGGTGAAGCCCTGGGCGGCGAGGGCGATCCGGCGTGCCTGAGCGGGACTGAGGGTGTCGGTCACGCCGCCAGCGTATCCCCGGTATCCGACATCGTCGCCGCGCGCAAGATGCGTCGAACGGCATACGGCATGACCGTAGACTGAGGCGATGAGCGAGGACCAGCGACCCCGGCTGCGCGATCTGTTCCGTCCGCGCCCCGTGGTGACCGATCGGACCGTGACCACCGAAGCCGACGAAGCGGTGCCGCTGCCTCTGCGCATCACGGCGAGCTACGCCTGGCGCCTGCTGCTCATCGCAGCGGCCATCGGCGTCTTCATCTGGCTGGTGATGCTGCTCAAGCTCCTCGTCATCCCGCTCATGGTCGGGATCCTCATCACCGCCCTGCTGTGGCCGGCGTTCTCCTGGATGCTGCGCCACGGGTTCCCGCGCTGGCTCGCGATCGCCGTCTCGCTCATCGGCACCGCGGCGATCGTCACGGGACTCATGTGGCTCGTGGTGTGGCAGGTGCGCGCCCAGCTCCCCGACGTGCAGCAGCGCACGACCGAGGCCTTGGACAAGTTCCAGGTCTGGCTGCACGAGGGCCCGCTGAGTCTGTCGGACACGCAGATCGCGGACTATCTGCAGCAGGGCCTCGACTTCATCAGCGAGCAGGCGCAGGTCCTCTGGACGGGGGCCCTCGCGATCGGGACCACCGTGGGGCACGTCGCCACGGGGGCGCTGCTGTCCCTCTTCATCCTCATCTGCCTCCTCGCGGACGGCGCCGGTATCTGGCGCTGGACGCTCCGGATCTTCCCGCGGAAGGCCCGTCCCGCTGTCGACGGTGCCGCGCGCAACGGCTGGACGACGATCGTCAACTACGCCAGGACGCAGCTGTTCGTGGCGACGATCGACGCGATCGGCATCGGCCTCGGTGCCTTCCTGCTCCAGGTCCCGCTCGCGCTGCCCGTCGCCGTCCTGGTGTTCCTCGGCTCGTTCATCCCGATCGTCGGTGCGGTCGTGACCGGTGCGGTCGCCGTGTTCCTCGCGCTCGTCTACAACGGCCCGTGGATCGCCCTCTGGATGCTCGTGGTCGTGCTGGCCGTGCAGCAGATCGAGGGTCACATCCTGCAGCCGATCATGATGGGTTCCGCCGTCAAGGTGCACCCGCTCGCCGTCGTCCTCGTGGTCGCGGGCGGCGCGATGATCGCGGGGATCCCCGGCGCACTCTTCGCCGTTCCGCTGGCCGCGTTCGTGAACGTGGCGGCGGTGACCATCAGCTCGGGATCCTGGCGCACCGGCGTCGGGCCGAGCGGAGACCTGATCTGGAGCACAGTTCCGCGCGAGCGGAGACGGAGGAATCGATGAGCGCAGTCCCCAGCCTGACCGAGTTCCAGGACGCGGCTCGAAGTCTGGCTGAGGTGATCTCGCACACCCCGACCCTGCCCTCGCGGGCGCTGTCCGATGCGCTCGGCGCCCCGGTGCTGCTGAAGATGGAGAACCTGCAGCGCACGGGCTCCTTCAAGATCCGGGGTGCGGCCTACCGCCTCTCCCGGCTCAGCGCGGAGGAGCGCTCCCGCGGCGTCGTGGCGGCCTCGGCCGGGAACCACGCACAGGGCGTCGCCCTGGCCGCCCAGGCACTCGGCATCCCCGCGACGATCTTCATGCCGCTCGGGGTCCCGGTTCCGAAGCTCCTCGCCACACGCGGGTACGGCGCGGACGTGGTGCTCGAGGGGGAGACGGTCGCCACCTCGCTGCGCCTGGCCGCCGAGTTCTCCGAGCGCACCGGTGCCGTGCTCATCCATCCCTTCGATCACCGTGACATCGTCATCGGGCAGGGCACGCTCGGCCTGGAACTGCTGGAGGATGCGCCCGAGATCGACACCGTCGTCCTCGGGATCGGCGGCGGCGGGCTGATCGCCGGCGTCGCCGCAGCGGTGAAGGCCAAGGCCGCGGAACTCGGTCGCACGATCCGCGTGATCGGCGTGCAGGCGGAGAACGCGGCCGCCGTCCCGCCGTCGCTGGCGGCCGGGGAGCCGGTCGACATCGTCACGCGCCCCACCATCGCGGACGGCATCCTCGTCGCGCGACCGGGCGCCGTGCCGTTCGAGATCATCAAGGAACTCGTCGACGAGGTCGTCACGGTCTCCGACGACGACCTCGCGCGCGCGATGCTCGTGCTCCTGGAACAGGCGAAGGTCGTGGTCGAGCCGGCCGGTGCGGCAGGCGTCGCTGCCATCCTCTCCGGACGCGTGTCGGCGACCGGCACGACGATGGCGGTGCTGTCCGGCGGCAACATCGACCCGCTCCTGCTGCAGCGGGTGGTGTCGCACGGCCTCGCCGCCTCCGGGCGGTACCTCACGATCCGCATCCCGCTACCCGACCGTCCGGGTCAGCTCGCCCGCGTGTCCGAGCTCATCGCGGAGGCGGGAGCGAACGTCATCGAGGCCATGCACACCCGTCACGGCCACGGACTCCAGATCAGCGAGGTCATCCTCGAACTGAGCGTGGAGACCCGCGGGGCGGAGCACTCGGCCCACACGCTGGACACCCTCCGTCGCGCCGGGTTCGCGCCCATCGTCGTCCCGGACTGAGTCCGCCCGATACGACGCACCCCCTCGACCGTCGCGGTCGAGGGGGTGCGTCGTGACGAACAGGCGTCAGCCCGTGTAGGTCTCGACCTTCACGATCTCGACGCTGATCGAGCGGCCGTTCGGCGCCTCGTACGACGAGGACTCACCGACCTTGAGGCCGAGGATCGCCTGGCCCAGCGGGCTGGCCTCGCTGTAGACGTCGAGGTCGCTGCCGGCGGCGGCGATCTCGCGGCTGCCGAGGAGGAAGACCTCCTCGCCGCCCGCGACGACCGCGGTCACGACAGTGCCTGGCTCGACGATGCCGCGGCTGGCGGGAGCCTCGCCCACCTTCGCGGTCTTCAGCAGCGCCTCCAGGGTGCGGATGCGCGCCTCCTGCTTGCCCTGCTCGTCCTTCGCCGCGTGGTAGCCGCCGTTCTCCTTGAGGTCGCCCTCCTCGCGGGCCGCCTCGATGCGCTTGGCGATCTCGTCGCGGCCGACGGTGGAGAGGTGTTCCAGCTCGGCGACGAGCCGGTCGTAGGCTTCCTGCGTGAGGAAGGGGACCTGAGCATCGGTGGACATGACGAAGCTCCTTCTATCGGGATCCCGCCGAGATGCCGCGGGGGATATGCCAAGACGCCCCGGCACGGTGCCGGGGCGTCGTCTGTCTGGCATCAGTCTAGGCGACCCAGCAGGTGTTCACCAAACCTGTCGTGGCCTCCGCGACGGTCGGGATGCGCTCCGCACGGGTGAGCGAGTGGGCGTCTCCGGCCGGGATCTCCACGATCTTCCAGCCCACGACACCGAACTCCTCGTCGAGGGCTTCGAGCACGCAGACGACGTCCTTGCCCTGGACGCCGGTGACCTGGAAGCGGAGGTCGACGGCATGCTCGTCCACGAGTTCGAAGCCCAGGTCGTCGGCATCGACGGAGCTCATCGACTGACTCACGGTGGACCAGGCGAGGGCGGCGAGGAGGAGCAGGGCGACGGCCCCGGCGAGGAACCACGGCCACCGACGGCGGCGGGTGCGGCCGTAGCGTTCGTCGAGCTGGAGGGCGGTCGTCACAGGTGGGGTCTTCCGGTCGTTAGGCTGGTGTTACCAGGTTATGCGACCTGCGTACGAAAGGCCGATTCATGCGCTTCCTCTCCGAGACTCCGATGCCGACACCGTCGATGACGGTGGCTCCGGAGTCGGTCACGCCGGGCTTCGCCGGCTTCGCGGTGATCGTCTTCGTGCTCATCGCCGTGATCCTGCTGATCTGGGACATGAACCGCCGGATCCGCCGGGTGCGGTACCGCGAAGAGGTCCGCGAGGAGCTCGACGCGGAAGAAGCCGCCCGCGCCGCCGAGAACGCCGCGGACGACGGTCGCACCGCACCGGAAGCTCCGGCCGCGTCCGATGAGGGGCCGCGCGAGCGCTGACCCCGGCTCAGGGCGCGCCGAGCGACGGCGACAGCGGGTGCAGGGCGATCAGCAGGCACGCCGTCCAGTGGCACAGGAACGCCAGAACAGTGCACACGTGGAAGATCTCGTGGAAGCCGAAGTGTCCGGGCCAGGGGTTCGGCTTCTTCAGCGCGTAGACGATGGCGCCGCCCGTGTAGAGCAGACCGCCGACGATCACGAGGACCATCATGGCGACGTTGGCGTCGAGCAGGTCGACGATGTACATCACCGCGGCCCAGCCGAGCAGTAGGTACAGCGCGACGTAGAGCCAGCGCGGCGCGTGGATCCAGAACACCCGGAAGAGGATGCCGAGCAGGGCTCCGCTCCAGACCAGCGTCAGCAGCAGGACGCCCTTCGCCGGCGGCAGCGCCAGGGTCGCGAGCGGCGTGTACGTGCCGGCGATGAGCAGCAGGATGTTCGCATGGTCGATCCGCTTGAGGATGCCCTTGACCCGCGGCCGCCAGTTGAAGCGGTGGTACACGGCCGAGTTCCCGAACAGCAGCAGCGAGGTGGCCATGAAGACCACCGCGGCCCACTTCGCCGCGGCGCCCTGCGACACGACGACGAGGATGATGCCGGCGACGAGCGCGACGGGGAACGTGCCGGCGTGGATCCAGCCGCGCCAGGTCGGTTTGATCTCGGTCGCCGCATCGGCGGCCGCGGCTTCGAGCAGCGGCAGCTGTGGGACGTCGGCGCCGGTCTGGTCGGAAGTGCTCACGTGCTCACTCTAAGCGGCTGCGCATGCCCCGCCCCGTACATGTCCCCAGGTTCTGCACCGGCGCGGAAGACCGGGGCAGGGTAGCGTAGGTGGGTGATGTCACGCGAGAGCCCGGGGCGGGGACCGCTGTACCGGCTGTACACCAGCCGGCTGCGTCGTCAACTCGATCCGGCCTCCGTTCCGCACCATGTCGCGATGATGATCGACGGCAATCGCCGGTGGGCGCGGCAGCTCGGATTCGACACCCCGGCCGAAGGACACCGTGCGGGGGCGGCCAAGATGCAGGAGTTCCTCGGCTGGTGCGATGAGCTCGGGGTACGGGTCGTCTCGCTCTACCTCCTGTCCAGCGACAACCTCCGCAAACGGGACTCGGCCGAGCTCGCCGATCTCATCGAGATCATCGCGGAGCTCGCCGAGGCGCTATCCCAGAAGGGGAACTGGCGGGTCAAGCACGTCGGCCGCTCCGACATCCTCCCCGTCGAACTGGCACGGGTGCTCGCCGACGCGGAGGAGCGGACGAAGGACCACACCGGACTGCACGTGAACCTCGCGGTCGGCTACGGCGGCCGGAACGAGATCGTCGACGCGGTGCGCAGCATCATCACGAAGCATGAGGCATCGGGTGGCACGCTGGAAGACCTCGCGGCGCACCTCACTCCGGAGATGATCGGGGAGCACCTCTACACGGGCGGCCAGCCCGACCCCGACCTCGTGATCCGCACGAGCGGCGAGCAGCGGCTGAGCGACTTCCTGCTGTGGCAGAGCGCGCACAGCGAGTTCTACTTCGTCGAGGCCCTGGGGCCGGACCTCCGCCAGGTCGACTTCCTCCGCGCGATCCGCGACTACGCCGACCGCGACCGCCGATTCGGACGCTGATCCGGGAACCGCGCGCGCGTGTCACAATGACGCAGTGAGCTCCTTCGACGACTACATCGGAACGTTCGACGCCGAGCCCGGGTACCTGAACTGGGCGGCGTTCGGCCCCGTGTCACCCTCGGTCCGTGCCGAGGTGTTCGCGGACGCGGACCTGCTCGGCAGCGGTCGGCCGTCGTCGCTGGCCCTCGTGGGAGAGCGGATCGGGCAGGCGCAGGAGGTCATCGCCGAACTCCTCGGCGCCGACGCCGCGGAGGTCACGCTGCAGCCGTCGTCGACGCACGGCCTCATGCACGCGCTCTACGGGGTCTCCGGCGCGGTCATCGCGAGCACGGCGGAGTTCCCGAGTGTGAGCCTCACTCTGGAGCGCGCGGCGACCGCGTCCGGCCGCGCGGTCACACCACGGTGGATCACGCCCGAGGATGGACGGGTCACTCCCGACGCCGTCAGTGCTGTCCTCGACGACGAGGTCGTCGCCCTCGCCGTCAGCCACGTCGACTTCCGTACCGGCTACCGTGCCGACCTCGCCGCGCTGCGTGACGTCCTCGGCCCGGACCGCCTCCTCATCGTCGATGCCGTGCAGTCCTTCGGTGTGATCGACGCCGACTACAGCGTCGCGGACGTCGTCGTCGGGCACGGGTACAAGTGGCTGCGCGCGGGCCGGGGCACCGGGTTCGCCTGGTTCTCGCCGCAGGCGCGCGAGCGCATCGCGCCCGTGCTCTCCGGCATCACCGGGACGGCGGCGAGCGGACTCTTCGTCGACGAGCTGCCCGCCCCGGCACCGGACGCGAAGGCGTACACGATCAGCGTGCCGGACACGCTCGCCGCCGGCCGGCTCTCAACCGGCGCACGCGATGTCAGGGACGCCGGCGTCGCGGCCATCGAAGAGCGGGTCTCCGCGCAGGTGGACGCGGTGATCGAGACCGCCGACCGCCATGGGATCGCCGTCGTCTCCCCGCGCGACCGCACCGAGCGCGCGGGGATCGTCGCCCTCGCACCGGAGGAACCCGCTCGGCTCGCGGCGGCCCTCGCGAACGCCGGACTGGTCGTCACGGCGCGTGGCGAGTCGATCCGCGTCGCACCGCACGCGGGCACCGACGCCGAGACCCTCGCACTGCTCGATGAGACCCTCGGCGCGTTCGGCAAGGAATCGTTCATCGTCCCGTAACGAATCGCTGGCGTGTCTTGTCCGTGGAAAACGCCCGGGCGGTCGTACCTTCAAGGCATCGGGCAAGGCGCCCGGTCGGGTCGGCCTCAGGTTCGCGACTCGTGACCCCCTGGTCGACTCGTTCGAATAGCCGGGAATCCCCGGGTCGGGAGTGGGTCGTGACCACACGTTCAGCGCAGCAGTCCACCAGCACCGCGCAGCAGTCCACCCGTCAGACGACGAGACAGGCCGCGGCCGCAGAACCCGATCAGGATCTGCGCACCTACGTCCTCGACACCTCGGTCCTGCTGAGCGATCCGCAGGCGCTCTTCCGCTTCGCGGAGCATTCCGTGGTGCTCCCGGTGGTCGTCATCACCGAACTCGAGGGCAAGCGGCACGACCCGGAGATCGGCTACTTCGCCCGCCAGGCGCTGCGTCACCTCGACGACCTCCGCGTCGAGCACGGCCGCCTCGACTTCCCGGTGGAGGTCGGCGAGGGCGGCACCCTCCGCGTGGAGCTCGGCAACGCCGACCTCTCGGTGCTCCCGGCCGGCATCCGCCTCAGTGACAACGACAGCCGCATCCTCTCCGTGGCGATGCACCTCGCGCAGGACGGCCAGGACGTGACCATCGTGTCGAAGGATCTCCCGATGCGGGTGAAGGCGGCGTCCCTCGGGCTGCGTGCCGAGGAGTATCTCGCGGAGCAGGCCGTCGACTCGGGCTGGACCGGCATCGCCACCCTCGACCTCTCCGGCGATGACATCAGCGACCTCTATGAGAGCGAGGTCGGGATCAGTGAGGACGTGCACGGGCTCCCCGTCAACACCGGCCTCATCATCCACTCCGAGCGCGGATCGGCCCTCGGCCGGGTCACCGGCGACGGCGAGTTCCGGCTCGTCCGCGGGGACCGGGACATCTTCGGCATGCACGGGCGCTCCGCCGAACAGCGCATCGCGATCGACCTGCTCCTCGACCCCGAGCTGGGCATCGTGTCGCTGGGCGGACGCGCAGGCACCGGCAAGTCCGCGCTGGCGCTGTGCGCGGGTCTGGAGGCCGTGCTGGAGCGGCAGCAGCAGAAGAAGATCATCGTGTTCCGTCCGCTGTTCGCCGTCGGGGGCCAGGAGCTCGGATACCTCCCGGGCGACCAGGGGGAGAAGATGAACCCCTGGGGCCAGGCGGTGTACGACACCCTCGGCTCCGTCGTCTCCGGGAACGTCATCGACGAGGTCGTGGAGCGCGGGTTGCTGGAGGTCATGCCGCTCACCCACATCCGCGGACGGTCCCTGCACGACGCCTTCGTGATCGTGGATGAGGCGCAGTCCCTGGAGCGGAACGTGCTGCTCACGGTGCTCAGCCGGATGGGCCAGAACTCCCGGGTGATCCTCACCCACGACGTCGGGCAGCGCGACAACCTCCGTGTCGGTCGGCACGACGGCATCGCGAGCGTCATCGAGACCCTCAAGGGACACGGCCTCTTCGGACACGTCACGCTGACCCGCTCGGAGCGCTCCGCCATCGCCGCCCTCGTCACGGACCTCCTGGAGGGCGGCGAGCTCAGCTGATCCGATCCGTGCGGGCGGGCTCTGCACGACCCGGGCCCGCCCGCACGATCGCGTCCCGGCCGCACGATCTCGTCCCGCCTGTTGGCCCCACCGGCCTCTTCGATCGTGCATCCATGTCGGGCTCGTGCACCTGGAGGTCCAGACGTCACGTCACACGAGCGGGTGGATACACGGTCCCGTCGGATACACGATCTCCCGGATGCACGATCCGACGACAGTGGTGGGTCGATCAGGGGTGTTCCGTCGTGCAGGCGTACCCAGCTCGTGCATCCGTCCCGCGGGCCCTCGGACGTCGGTAGCGACACCTGCACGATCCTGCACCGTCGGCCGGCTGCCGGGACCGGAGGGGTCGTGCAGGTGGAACGGGGCCGTACGGGCGGAACGGGGCCGTGCGGGCGGAACCGCGGTCAGACGCGGTCGCGGGCCCGGCGCAGAGCCCCTTCGATCGCAGCCTGAACCATGGGCCAGTCGTGCACGACCTGGGCGTAGTCGAAGCGCAGCGTCTCGTACCCGAGTCGCGATGCCGCAGCATCGCGGGAGAGATCGCGGTGGCGCATCTCGGGAGCACCGTGGTGCTCCCGGCCGTCGACCTCGATGATGAGTCGGCCGTCGACCACGAAGTCGACGCGGCCGACACCGGGGATCGAGACCTGCGTCGCGAGGTGCACGCCGAGGATGTGGAGACGGAGGCGCAGGAGGGATTCCAGACCGCTGTCCGCGTCGGAACGGGCGAAGTCCACGAGCCAACGCGCGGACCGGGGCAGCGCGGCGCGGATCCGGGCTCGTGACGCGCTGCCGATCAGACCCAGGCGCCAGGCGGACTCGAACGAGACGAAGAACGACTCGTCACCCTCGCAGGCGTGCAGATGCCGGAGCGCGTCCTCGACAGCCACGATGCCGAACCGGGTGCGTCCCTCGAAATGATGCGGGATGCACCGGCACTCGATGTGCGGGTGCGCGCGGCCGTTGCGCCCGAGCCAGACGTGCGGCGCATCGCTCTCCGACAGCACCCAGACTCCGTGGGCACGTAGCGCGGTGCCGCAGCTGATGGCCCCTCCGTGGGCAGCCGCCGTGAGCACCGTCGCGTCGAGGTCGTGGGTGGCGAACACCCCCGCGCGGACCCGATGGATCCGGCCGGCGCGCACCGCGCGGGACAAGGCGGAGCGGGAGATTCCGAAAGCCCCGAGGTCGCGACCGCGGGCGATGCCTCCGAGACGGTGAACGGTCGAGACGGGATCGAGCACTCGCCGATTCTGCGTCCTCCGGCGTCACGGCGGGGGCCGAAGGACGTCGTGGGGACGAGTCGGGATGTCCGGGGATCCGTGGAGGAAGAGTCACCTGCACGATCCGGAGCCGCGGGTAGTCCTGATCCGGGGATTCCGTCGTGCAGACGGAACGTGGTCGTGCATCCGAGGTGGGAACCGAGACGGACGGAAAACGGGATCGGAGAACGGGACGGTGCCGGAAACGACGGATGCCGCGGGGACCGAGGTCCTCGCGGCATCCGTCTTCGAGCGTGGATCAGCCCGGGTGGGTCATCGACAGCAGGTCGAGCTTCTCGTCCAGCTGCTCGAGGGTGAGCTCGCCGCGCTCGACGTAGCCGAGGTCGATCACGGCGTCGCGCACCGTGATGCCCTTGGCGACAGAGTGCTTGGCGATCTTCGCCGCGGCTTCGTAGCCGATGAGCTTGTTCAGGGGCGTCACGATCGACGGGCTCATACCCGCGAAGGCCGCCGCCCGCTCGACGTTCGCCTGCAGGCCGTCGATCGTCTTGTCCGCGAGCACCCGCGAGGCGTTCGACAGCAGACGGATCGACTCGAGCACCGCGGTGCCCATGACCGGGATGGCGACGTTCAGCTCGAACGAGCCGGAGGCGCCGGCCCAGGCGACCGTGGCGTCGTTGCCGATGACCCGCGCGCACACCATGAGCACGGCCTCGGGCACGACGGGGTTGACCTTGCCCGGCATGATCGACGACCCCGGCTGCAGGTCGGGGATGTGCAGCTCGCCGAGACCGGTGTTGGGGCCGGAGCCCATCCAGCGCAGGTCGTTGTTGATCTTCGTGAGCGACACGGCGATCGTGCGGAGCGCGCCGGAAGCCTCGACGAGACCGTCGCGGTTCGCCTGCGCCTCGAAGTGGTCCTTCGCCTCGGTGATCGGCAGCTCGGTCTCGGCCGCGAGCAGCTCGATGACCTTCTGCGGGAATCCGAGGGGAGTGTTGATCCCGGTGCCGACGGCGGTGCCGCCCAGGGGCACCTCGGCCACTCGGGGGAGCGCCGACTGCACGCGCTCGATGCCCAGACGGATCTGGCGGGCGTAGCCGCCGAACTCCTGGCCGAGCGTGACGGGCGTCGCGTCCATGAGGTGCGTGCGGCCGGACTTGACCGCGTCCTTCCAGAGCTCCGCCTTGGCCTCGAGCGCGACCGCGAGGTGGTCGAGCGCGGGGATCAGGGTGTCGATGAGCGCCTGGGTGACCGCGATGTGCACCGAGGTCGGGAACACGTCGTTCGACGACTGCGAGGCGTTCACGTGGTCGTTGGGGTGCACGGTCGATCCGAGGATGCGGCTCGCGAGCGTCGCCAGGACCTCGTTCATGTTCATGTTCGAGGAGGTGCCGGAGCCGGTCTGGTAGGTGTCGACCGGGAACTCGCCGTCGTGTGCGCCGGATGCGACCTGGTCGGCGGCCTGCGCGATGGCATCGGCGATGGCGCCGTCGAGGGTGCCGAGCTCCTTGTTGGCCAGGGCGGCGGCCTTCTTGATACGCGCGAGTGCGGCGATCTGCGTCGACTCCAGGCCCTTGCCGGAGATCGGGAAGTTCTCCACGGCGCGCTGTGTCTGCGCCCCGTAGAGCGCGTTCACGGGCACTCGCACCTCACCCATGGTGTCGTGTTCGATGCGGTACTCGGTGTCGGTCATTCCGAACCCTCCTTGGTTGCGGGGTCGATCCCCTCGGCTTCGATGCCGACCGTGACGACGGGCGCTGCCTCGCCCTCGGCCAGACGATAGTTGGCGCCGACGATGCCGAGACGGCCTTCGGCGACGGCGTTGCTGATGATCTCGGACGACTGCAGCAGGTCGTTGACGGTGTTGCGCAGGTGCTCGCGGCCGACGAGCTCCGCATCGATGTCGGCCACCGTGCCGCCGCCGCTCTCCGCGAGGACCTTGCGGGCGGCAGGGACGATCGGCGCGATGAGCTTCCAGATGTGCGGGGGGAGCGGGTCGGCGTCGATGGCCGTGCCGTCGATGGCGGCACGCACCGCACCGCAGGAGTCGTGCGCGAGGACCACGATGAGCGGCACCTCGAGAACGGCGACCGCGTACTCCAGGCTCGCCACGATCGACTCGCCGATCACCTGTCCGGCGTTGCGCACGACGAACAGGTCGCCGAGGCCGAGGTCGAAGATGATCTCGGCGGCGAGACGGGAGTCCGAGCAGCCGAACAGCGTCGCGACGGGGTGCTGGGCCGCGGTGAGGTCCTTGCGACGGTCGACGTTCTGGTTCGGGTGCTGGGGCTCGTCGCGGACGAAGCGACGGTTGCCGTCCTGCATCTGCTTCCAGGCGGCGGCGGGGGTCAGCGGGTGGGTCATCGGGCCTCCGAGACGGTGCGGATCTGGGGGATGAGCGACTCCGCGAGCTCGGCGGTGGAGTCCGCGGAGCGGGAGCCGTAGAGGAGCACGTAGTCGTCGCCGGCCTGGGTGCCGAGGGCATAGGTGACGTTCGCCTCGGCGCTGGCGGAGCCGGGCTGGTAGACGTCCCACTCCCGGCCGCCGATGCGCACGGTGTCGGTCGGGGCGACGCCGTTCAGCCGCTGCGGGGCCCAGGAGGCATCGGCGTCGAACGCCTGGGCGAGCTTGATGAATCCGCGCTCATCCTGCGCCGCGGGCGCGAGGGTGACCTCCCAGACCACGGGGGCTCCGCTCTGGAGTTCCGCCGCGTTCACCCGCCAGAACTCGTCCGTCTCGGGAACGATCGCCGGGCTGCCCATGGACGACTCGACGTCGGCGGCGATGGCGGCCACGTCGATCGGCTTCGCCGCGACCGGCTCACCGCGGGGGACGAGCGCGATGATGACGACGACGACCGCGAGGGTCACCACGAGGGCGGCGACGAGATTGCGGACCGTCTGGCTCGACCGATAGGCCTTGCTCGACGCGGCCTTGCGCGCTGCGGTCTCGTCAGGTGTCTCCGGCCGACCGAGGTCGGCGTTGATCGCGGGGCCCTTGCTCATGACGCGTCGCTCTCGTCGGCGGTGGCGGTGCGAGCGGCCTCGAGCCGGCGCTTCGCGCCGAGCAGCCACTCCTCGCAACGGGCGGCCAGGGCCTCGCCGCGCTCCCAGAGTGCGAGCGAGTGCTCGAGGGTCGGTGCCCCCTGTTCGAGCTCGGCGACGACCCGCACGAGCTCGTCACGGGCCGCCTCGAACGACAGCGTGTCCACGGGGGTGTCGTTCACGGCGCTCACTCCTCCATCCTACGTCGTGCCTCGGACGCCTCCCGCTCAGGCTTCCTCCGCGATCTCGCCCTCCGAGCGCACCACCAACGACCCTCGGTCCACCGTGAGCGTCAGCGCACTGCCCGCGGGCGCATCGGCTGCATCGCGGAGGATGACACCGCCCTCGAGGTGTGCGATCGCGTAGCCGCGGGCCAGGGTGGCGGCGGGGGACAGGGCGCGCAGCGAGGCGCGCAACTCGCCCGTCCGGCGGCCGGCGTCGTCGAGCTGCCGGGTGACCGCGTCGCGGCCACGGGCGAGGAGCAGGAAGGTCTCCTGCGCGCGCGTGTCGATGATCGGAGCGGGGGAGCGCAGCACGGGACGGGACCGCAGCTGCTCCAGCTGTGCGATGTCGTGCGAGAGGCGCTGGGTGAGGCGCGTCGTGGCGCGGGACCGGAGCTGCGCGATGAGCGCGCGCTGCTCCCCGACGTCCGGAACGACGCGCTTGGCGGCGTCGGTCGGCGTCGACGCGCGCAGATCGGCGACGTCGTCGAGGAGGGGATGGTCGTTCTCATGGCCGATGGCGCTGACCACCGGCGTGGAGGCCGCCGCGACGGCGCGGACCAGGCGCTCGTCGCTGAAGCCGAGGAGGGTCTGCGGGTCGCCGCCGCCGCGCGCGATGATGATGACGTCGACCTCGGGGTCGGCGTCGAGACGGGCCAACGCGGCCAGGGTGTCCGGCACGCAGCGGTCGCCCTGCACGGCGGCGTACGCGGTCTTGAACCGTACCTGCGGCCAGCGCAGCTCGGCGTTGCGGTGCACGTCCTTCTCGGCGTCGGAGCGCTCGCCGGTGATGAGGCCGATGACGTGGGGGAGGAACGGTAGGCGCTTCTTGCGGGCGGGGTCGAAGAGGCCCTCCTGGCGGAGCTGCACGCGCAGCCGCTCCAGGCGTTCGAGCTGGTCGCCGAGCCCGACGTGCTTCATGGCGGAGACCGCGAAGCTGAAGTCGCCGGAGCGGACGAAGTAGTCGGCCTTGACGGCGGCGACGACGTGATCGCCCACACCCAGGTCGGCGGGGATGCGGCCGCGCACGCTCGACCAGACGCGGATGGAGATCTGCGCGTCGGAGCGGGTGTCCTTGAGGCGGGCGAAGACGTTCCCGGCGCGGACGTTCCACGAGGTGATCTCGCCCTCGACCCAGACCGTGTTCCAGCGGGCCACGAAGTCGCGGATGGTGGCGTTCAGTCGGGCCACGGACGTCGGCGCCTGGGCGGTGGAGTCGCGCGGGGCCACGGCATCCGCCGGCGGCGTCTCGCCCGGTCCTGTCGCCGCTTCGAAGACTGTCATCTGCTCCCGTTCCTGCCCGCGCGCTCACCGGCCCCGTCCAGCCGGGCGACGGTAGAATCGAGGGGTGACTTCGACTGCCGTTCATCTTCCCGCTCCTCGCATCCCACGAGTGCGCGCCGCGGCCGGGCGGCTTCAGGATAACCCGGTGCCCGGACACAAGCGCGTCCTGCTCGCCGCCCCTCGCGGATACTGTGCAGGGGTGGACCGCGCGGTGGTCGCTGTGGAGAAGGCGCTCGAGCGCTACGGCGCCCCCGTGTACGTCCGCAAGCAGATCGTGCACAACATCCACGTCGTGACGGAGCTGGAGGCCAAGGGCGCGATCTTCGTCGAAGAGGTCGACGAGGTGCCCGAGGGGGCGCACGTCGTCTTCAGCGCGCACGGCGTCTCCCCGGCCGTCGTCAATGCCGCATCGGATCGCGGCCTGCACGCGATCGACGCGACCTGCCCGCTCGTCACCAAGGTCCACCGCGAGGCCGTGCGCTTCGCCCGGGACGACTTCGAGATCCTGCTCATCGGCCACGACGGCCACGAGGAGGTCGAGGGAACCGCGGGGGAGGCCCCGGACCACGTCACCGTCGTGAACTCGCCGG
The DNA here is from genome assembly GCF_025143875.1 of Microbacterium meiriae. Classification (NCBI taxonomy): domain Bacteria; kingdom Bacillati; phylum Actinomycetota; class Actinomycetes; order Micrococcales; family Microbacteriaceae; genus Microbacterium; species Microbacterium meiriae. The sequence continues at coordinate 177,904 of NZ_JAMBDU010000004.1, forward strand.
AAGAGGCCGACACCGTGCAGGTGAAGGACCCGTCGAAGGTCGTGTGGCTGTCGCAGACGACGCTCTCGGTCGACGAGACGATGGAGACGGTGAACAGGCTCCGCACGCGCTTCCCCGAGCTGCACAACCCGCCGTCCGACGACATCTGCTACGCCACGCAGAACCGGCAGGTCGCCATCAAGAAGGTCGCCCAGGGCGCCGATCTCGTGATCGTGGTCGGATCGGCCAACTCGTCCAACAGCGTCCGGCTCGTCGAGGTCGCCCTCGAGTACGGCGCCAAGGCCGCCTACCGCGTGGACTACGCCGAGGAGATCCGCCAGGAGTGGCTCGACGGGGTGGAGACCGTGGGCGTCACCAGCGGTGCGTCGGTGCCCGAGGTTCTCGTGCGCGAGGTGCTCGACGCGATCGGCGATGCCGGGTACCGCGACGTGGAAGAGGTCAAGACGGCGGAGGAGGATCTCATGTTCTCGCTGCCGAAGGAGCTCCGTCAGGATGCCGCGGGTCAGCGCGACGCGCGCGCCCTCGGCGGCCGCGCCTCCGCTGGAGGGGGTGCGTAGCGGTGAACGCCGCGGAGGCGGAGCCGACCCTCATCGGGTCCGTGCAACGCGCGCTCCGCCTCGTCGACATCGTCGCGAACTCCCCACGGCCTCTTCCGGCCAAGATGCTCTCGTCGATCACGGGACTCACGCCGGGAACGACCTACAACCTCGTGCGCACGCTGGTGCATGAGGGGTATCTGAGCGCAGAGCCGGACGGACTCGTGCTGGGAGGCCGATTTCCGTCGTTCCAGCAGCAGATCGACTCGCGCGGGGTGTTCCTGGCGCGGGTGCGCGCCGCGCTGCGCGCAGTGACGGAGGACGTCGGCGCCACGGCCTACCTCTCCCGATACGCGGACGGGGAGATGCACCTCGTCGACATCGTGGACTCCGTGCGGAATCCGCGCATCGAGCTCTGGGTGGGACTGCACGCCAGTGCCCACGCCACCGCGCTCGGCAAACAGATCCTCGCGGCGCTCTCCGAGGAGGATCGCCTGGACTACCTCTCCCGGCACCGGCTCGAAGAGCTCACGCCGCGGACGATCAGCGACCGGCGGACCCTCCTCACCCAGCTCGAGCAGACGCCGGGGTGGGCGGTCGACCGGGAGGAGTACGCGATCGGCGCGACGTGCGTCGCGGTGCCCGTCATCGCGCCCGGTGTCACGGCGTCGCTGGCGGTCTCCCTGCCCGCCGACCGGGCCGTCGTCAACCGCCGACTGGTGTCGAACCTGCAACGCACGGCGCGGCGGCTCTCGCTGCAGCTGGGGGCGGATGCCCTCGACACCGACGGGCCGGACGCGGAGTTCACCATCTGAATTCCGGGGCCTGGTGCGGGCATCGCGGGTTCCCTATGATCGAAGACGTAGTGGCTGACAACGCCCTACTGATCGCCTACGGCGTCCCCAGCGCCGGCGACCAACGGGATGAGGAGCGTCCCCAGCGCTCCACGTCCGCGGCCCCGAGAAGTCCCCACTTCTCCGGGGCCGCTATCGGTTGGGGCCCGATTTCCTGAACGGCCCGCTGAGCCCCTGCCGATACCATGGCGGGATGACCGACCAGCGCCCCCGTTACGGGGAACTCGCCACGCCAGAGGAGCAGCGGAGGGCCGCGGGTCTTCCACCCCTGGCGGAGGTGGTCGCACCGACGGCGCCGTCCCCGGCGCCGGCACCGTCGGCCGCACCGCAGACGTCCGCTCCGGCGCGCCCCCACCCTGTGGACAGGTTCGCGACGATCGCACTCCTCGCCTACGGCCTCGTCAACGTCGTGGTGACCGGTCTGTCCTACCTCGACATCGTTCCCGTCATGAACCAGACCATGGGCATGCTGGGCATCGAGGGCGAGTTCACGAATTACGCCGCGGGCCGCATGTGGGGGACCATCGCCGCCGTGGTGCTCGCTGTCGGCTGGTGCGTCACCGCGGCGCTGTCCATCCGTCGCCTGCGCCGTGGCCGCGTCACATGGTGGCTCCCGGTCGTCGGGGCGGTGGTCACGGTGGGCATCGCCGCCTTCTGTCTCGTCGTACCGATGATGGGCGATCCGGCCTTCATCGCCTACCTCGACCAGGCGACCGGGACCCGCTGACCCCGCGCGCAGACACGAAAGGGGCCCGGCATGATGCCGGGCCCCTTCGGGTTCGTGCGGACGGTCAGCTCTTCGACTGGCCGTACGAGCCGAGCTGACGGGTCGACTCGACCACGCGGGCGGCCATCGCCGTCTCGGCGATCTTGCCCCAGGCGCGCGGGTCGTACTGCTTCTTGTTGCCGACCTCGCCGTCGACCTTCAGCACGCCGTCGTAGTTCTTGAACATGTAGTCGGCGATGGCACGGGTGTAGGCGTACTGCGTGTCGGTGTCGATGTTCATCTTGATGACACCGTTGGCGACCGCGAGCGCGATCTCCTCGTCGGTCGAACCGGAGCCGCCGTGGAAGACGAGGTCGAGGGGCTTGGCGCCGGTGTTGTACTTCGCGGCGACCTCGGCCTGGATCTCGCCGAGCAGCTCGGGACGCAGCTTCACGCCGCCCGGCTTGTACACGCCGTGCACGTTTCCGAAGGTGAGGGCGGCGATGTACCGGCCCTGCTCGCCGAGGCCCAGTGCCTGCACGGCCTGGTCCACGTCGGCGAAGGTCGTGTAGAGGGCCTCGTTCGAGCCCTCGTGCTGCACGCCGTCCTCCTCGCCGCCGACGACGCCGATCTCGACCTCGAGGATGGCGTTGATGGCCTTCATGCGGGGGAGCAGCTCCTTGGCGATCTCGATGTTCTCGGCGAGCGGGACCGCCGAGCCGTCCCACATGTGGGACTGGAAGATCGGGTTGCGGCCGGCCTTGACCTCTTCCTCCGAGGCGGCGATGAGCGGCTCGACGAAGCCCGCGAGGGCGTCCTTCGGGCAGTGGTCGGTGTGCAGGGCGACGGTGACCGGGTAGTTCTTGGCGACCTCGGTGGCGTAGCGGGCGAAGGCGAGGGCGCCGGTCGCGCGCGCCTTGACCGTGTGGCCGGCGAAGTAGTCGGCGCCACCGGTGGTGACCTGGATGATGCCGTCGGAGCCGGCCTCGGTCAGGCCCTGGAGGACGGCGTTGATCGTCTGCGAGCTCGAGACGTTGAACGCGGGGTACGCGAAGCCGCCTGCCTTCGCGCGGTCGAGCATGTCGGCGTACTGATCCGGGGTGGCGACGGGCATGAGAACTCCTGCGGTAGGTGAAGCCGGGACAGCTGCCACTCTATCGGGGCGGGTGTGCGGCGTCGGCAGGGCGAGGCACGCCGTGGCGGTGGGTCTCCTTCGTCGGTGTTAAGAACCGCGATTTCTTCATAGTCTGCGAGCGGAAAACGAGCCGATCGGTGCCCTCCTCGTGGCTAGGCTGGGAATCATGGTGAGTCTGACTGCCGACCTGAGTCCGCTGCGTCCTGACCGCAACCTCGCGATGGAGTTGGTGCGCGCGACCGAGGCGGCGGCGATCCGAGCCGTGCCGTTCATCGGCCGCGGGGCGAAGGAGGCCGCTGACGGTGCGGCCGTCGACGCCATGCGGGCCTTCCTCGGGACGGTCGACTTCCAGGGCCGCGTGGTGATCGGCGAGGGCGAGAAGGACAACGCCCCGATGCTCTTCAACGGCGAGGTCGTCGGGACCGGTCGCGGGCCCCTCTGCGACATCGCGGTGGACCCCATCGACGGCACGTCGCTGACCGCCGCCGGGCGGCAGAACGCCCTCTCGGTGATCGCCGTGTCCGACCGCGACACGATGCTCGACGCCTCCAGCGTCTTCTACATGGACAAGCTCGTCACGGGGCCCGCCGGTGTGGGCGTGGTGGACATCCGTCTGCCCATCGGCGAGAACATCCGCAAGCTCGCCGGTGCGCTGGACAAGCCGGTGGACGAGATCGTGGTGTCGGTGCTCAACCGCCCCCGGCACGAGCAGCTCATCCAGGAGATCCGCGACGCCGGAGCCGGAACCCGCCTCATGAGCGACGGCGATGTCGCCGGCGGCATCAACGCCGCCCGGCACGACGCCCGCACGGACATGTGCGTGGGGGTCGGCGGCAGCCCCGAGGGCATCGTCACCGCGTGTGCGATCAAGGCCCTCGGCGGTCATATCCAGGGTCGGCTCTGGCCGCGGGACGACGACGAGCGCCAGCGCGGCATCGACGCGGGGCTCGACATGGACAAGGTCTACGAAGCCGACGACCTGGTGCAGGGGAACAACACGATCTTCGTCGCGACGGGTGTCACGGACGGCCAGCTCGTGGCCGGTGTGCGGCGCGAGCGCGGCTACGTCTACACCGAGAGCGTGGTCCTGCGAGGAGCCTCCGGAACTCTGCGCCGCATCGCGTCGGAGCACCTCGTCTCGAAGTGGCTGTGAGGCCTCTCCCGCGGTGATGATCGTGGGCCGGATTCCCGCCATCGTTACCGACCCGGTATCGCCTCCTCCACGGGTCGGCCCCGGTTCGGCGAGCCGTCGTGTCACAATTGTCACTGGGTTTGTCGCCGTCGACGGAGCCGCCAGGCACCGCAGGCACAGGAGGGCGAACGCATGACAACGCAGCACACGAGCGGCTCGAAGAGCGCCGCGCCGACCAAGATCATCACGACGAACACCGGACGCATCCTCCGGGTGAGCGCCGATGCCGAAGCGGCGGCCGTGGCCCCGCCGGCACCCGTCGCGCAGCCGACCGTCGACCCGGCTCGGCGCGCCGACGTGCTGTTCCGCGTCCGCCGCGCCGAGGGGCACGAGGTCAGTGCCTGGTGGATGATCGGCGCCTTCCTCGCTACGAGCGGCCTCGTCATCCTGCTGCTCAGCGGCGTTCCCGGCGTCGCCTGACGCCCTCGCGGCCGGTCGATCCGTCGCCGCTGTCAGTCCTCCCGGTCGGGAAGCGCGGCGGCGTGATCCAGACGCGCGCGAACCTCGCCGACATCAGCCTGCATCGCGTCGGCGGCATCTTCGGCCTCGGTCGGGACCAGGAGCTCCGGCGCGGTGAAGCGCCGTCCGTCCGCGGTGATCGCCGGCACCGGTGCCAAGGCCTCCGCATCGACGCCGGGGAACTGGCGGGCGGTGACGAGAACCCGGGACTCCAGGGATCCGGCGAAGCGGTTGTAGCTGTCGACCGTACGTTCGATCGCCCGCCGCAGGTCGTCGGCATGACCCGCGAGCGTGCCGAGGCGCTCGTACAGCTGCGTGCCGAGCGCCAGCAGACTCCGGGCCTCGGTGGACACCTCCTGCTGCGTCCACGTGTACGCGACCGTCTTGAGGACCGCCCAGAGGTTCACGGGGGAGGCGAGCGCCACGCGGCGGCTGAAGGCGTAGTCGAGCAGCGTCGGGTCCTCGTCGATGGCGGCGGCCAGCAGCGACTCGCTCGGCAGGAAGCAGATGACGAACTCCGGGCTCGCGTCGAGGCCTGACCAGTAGGCCTTCTTGGCGAGGGCGTCGACGTGCGCGCGGACCGCACGGACGTGTTTCTGCATGTGGGCACGACGCTGCGGTTCGTGGGCGTCGCCTGCGGGCAGCGCCGACGCCTCGAGATAGGCGTCGAGCGGCACCTTCGCGTCCACGGCGATCGACGTGCCGCCCGGCAGGCGGACGACCATGTCGGGGCGCCCCTGGCCGCGGTCGGAGGTGATCGTCGCCTGCAGGTCGAAGTCGACGTGTCTGGTCAGCCCCGCGGCCTCGACGACGCGCCGCAGCTGGGTCTCGCCCCAGACGCCGCGCGTGGACGTGGAGCGCAGCGCGCCCGCGAGCGACTCGGTCGTCGCGCGGAGCGCTTCATCGGACTCCTGGGCACGTCGGAGCTGCTCGGCGAGCGTGCCGAACTGCGCCTGCCGTTCGCTCTCGATCGCAGCGACCTTGGACTGCATCTGCTGGAGGCTCTCGCGCACCGGTGCCAGGGCCTGCAGCACGGCGTTCTGCTGCTGGACACGCTGCGCTTCCGCCCGCTGCTCGGAGCGGGCGTGTTCGACCGCGTCCCGGTAGAGGTCGTACTGGCGGTCGCGGTCGTCTCGCGCCGCCGCGAGCTCAGCCTGCGTGCGCGCGATGTCGGCGGCGCTCCGTCCGGCTCGGAGGAACCAGCCGAGAGCGACGCCCGCGGCGAGGGCCACGAGCAGGAGAACGATCGACAGGGCATCCATGGCTCCATGATGCCGAGGGCCTCCGACATCGCCGGGAGGCGGCGAGGCGCGTCAGGCGACGGCGCGCTCCAGCGCCGGCACGGCGGGCTCGGTGACGCGGAGCCCGAGGGCGTCGGCGAGCCCGAACACGTCGAAGGCGCCGGCGCGGGCGGCCGCGTCGACGATGATCTGTGCGCAGGCGAGCGCATCCGCGAGCGCGTCGTGATGCGAGAACTCCGCATACCCTGCCGCCGCGGCGGCGAGCGGAAGGCGGTACGAGTCGAGCTGGTAGGTCTTCCGCGCCACCTGGAGGCTGCACAGTGAACGGTACGGCGGGCAGATCTGGCCCGTCACCTCCGTCGCCCGACGCAGCACGTTGAGGTCGAAGCCGGCGTTGTGAGCCACGAGCACGTCGGCTCCGGCGAAGGCGCAGAGCCGTTCGAACTGGTCGACCCACGTGGCCGCCGAGAGCACGTGCTCGGGGCGGATGCCGTGGATGCGGACGTTCCACTCCTGGAACTCGTCATGGCCGGGCGGAGGCTGGATCAGCCAGTTCGCGGTGGCGACGACCTTCCCGTCCCGCACCCGCACGAGTCCCACGGAACACGCGGAGGCCGGGCTGGAGTTCGCGGTCTCGAAGTCGATCGCAGTGAAGTCCAGTGGCACGTCCTCACTCTCTCCCGGGCCTCCGACGTCGCTGTGCAGGCTCGCCGTATGCTGGCCACATGGCGGACGAACTGGCGAGGTCCTTCGGTGCGGCGGCCGGAAGCTACGAGGCCGGACGGCCCGAGTACCCGTTCGAAGCGGTCGCCTGGATGTTGGAACCGATGGCGGACGGTGCGCGTCGGGTCGCCGACGTCGGCGCCGGGACCGGCAAGCTCACGCGGGCGCTCGTCGCGGCTGCGGACGCCGAGGTCGTGGCGGTCGACCCGGACCCCGCGATGCTCGCCGCGCTTCGCGAGGCCGTACCAGGGGTCCCCACTTTCGTCGGGACCGCCGAGGAGCTCCCACTGCCGGACGCGAGCGTGGACGCCGTGGTGCTCGGTCAGGCATGGCACTGGGTCGAGCCCGTCGCCGCATCCGCGGAGATCGGTCGTGCGGTGCGGCCGGGCGGTGTACTGGGACTCGTCTGGAACCTCCGTGACGAGCGCGTGGACTGGGTGAAGCGGCTCACCGACATCATGCACGGCAGCAACGCCGAGATCATGCTCGCGGCCGGCGACCCCGTGGTGGCGGAGCCGTTCGGCTCCTTGGCCCAGGAACGCTGGGAGTGGTCGCGCCCCATGACGCGGGAGCTCCTGCACCGCATGGCCGCGTCGCGCAGCGCCGTGATCACCGCCGACGAGGCCGAGAAGGACCGGATCCGTCGCGAGATGGACGCGCTGTTCGACGAGCTCGGCCTGCACGGGCACGACACGGTCGAGGTGCCGTACGTGACGAGGGCGTTCCGCGCGACCCGCGGCTGAACAGGCGCCCGCGCCGTATCAGGCTGTTTCTGCGCCCTGCCGCCTGATCTCGCGTGAGTGCCTGCCCTCCGCGAGGGTGAGGAGGGGAGAGCGGCGCAGGTAGACTCGTTCCCCGTGGCTCTCACTATCGGAATCGTCGGCCTGCCCAACGTCGGCAAGTCCACCCTCTTCAACGCTCTCACCAAGAACGACGTGCTCGCGGCGAACTACCCGTTCGCGACGATCGAGCCGAACGTCGGCGTGGTGAACCTGCCCGACCCGCGGCTCGAGAAGCTCGCGGAGATCTTCGGGAGCGAGCGCATCCTGCCCGCCGCCGTGTCGTTCGTCGACATCGCGGGCATCGTCCGAGGGGCGAGCGAGGGGGAGGGCCTGGGCAACCAGTTCCTCGCGAACATCCGCGAGGCCGACGCGATCGCCCAGGTGGTGCGTGGGTTCTCCGACGACGACGTCGTGCACGTGGACGGTGCCGTGAACCCGGCGTCGGACATGGAGACCATCAACGCGGAGCTCATGCTCGCCGACCTGCAGACCGTCGAGAAGGCCATCACGCGGTACGAGAAGGAGGTGCGGGGCAAGAAGATCGACCCGTCGGTCCTCGAAGCCGCGAAGGCCGCCAAGGATGCGCTGGAGCGCGGAATTCTGCTCTCCACCAGCGGCCTCGACCTCGAGCCGATCCGCGAACTCGGGCTCCTCACGGTCAAGCCCGTCATCTTCGTCTTCAACGTCGACGAGTCCGTGCTGACCGACGACGCCCGCAAGGCCGAGCTCGCCGCCCTCGTCGCGCCGGCGCAGGCCATCTTCCTCGACGCGAAGATCGAGTCCGAGCTCAAGGACCTCGACCCCGAGGACGCCGCCGAGCTCCTCGCCTCGACGGGGCAGGACGAGTCGGGCCTCGACCAGCTCGCCCGCATCGGCTTCGACACGCTCGGCCTGCAGACCTACCTCACCGCAGGTCCGAAGGAAGCCCGCGCCTGGACCATCCCCAAGGGGTCGAAGGCCCCGCAGGCCGCCGGCGTCATCCACACCGACTTCGAGAAGGGCTTCATCAAGGCCGAGATCGTGTCGTTCGACGACCTCGTGGAGACCGGGTCCGTGCAGGAGGCCCGCGCCAAGGGCAAGGCGCGCCTGGAGGGCAAGGACTACGTCATGCAGGACGGCGACGTCGTGGAGTTCCGCTTCAACAATTAGACCGGGGTCCTCGCGCCCTGACTGCTGACGGAGCGTCCACACGAGATTCCCGTCGTCTCCGGGGCCGGATCACGTACTCCCTCGGCGTTGATCTTCATGACCTCGTGATCGTCGCGCGTCACGCGACGGGAGGACCATCCGATTGCTGCGCCGCAGCGTCCAGCAGCTGGGACAGAGTCTCGAACGTGATCAGGGGCGATTCCCCCTTCCACTCCTGCTCTGATGTGTATGCCTGAATCCCTTCGACGACGACCAACGACAGGTCGGCGTCACGACGAAGAGCCTTCTCGACCCACTCCCGTTTCTTCCCCAGGGTGGTGCGCCAGCTGTGGCTGTCGAGTCCGAGCTTCTCTGCGATGTTCCGAATCCGACCCATCGAGAAGATGGATTTGCATTCCAACACGAAGACACCGTCGTCACGCGTCGCGAGCACGTCGATCTGGCCGGGGTTCTTCTCGTCGCAGTGGAGGCGCTCCTTGCCGGATTGCGTCGTCCACGTTCCGTTGGCATCCACCGAACCGGCTCGGAACCCATGCGAACGGAGCAGGCTCACGACCTTGTCTTCGAAAGGCTGGGAGATGACGTGCTCGCGGAGTGTGGTCTGCTGAATCGCAGCCAAGAGCCACGGCGCGAGGGAGTCCGCGAGCAGATAACAGCTCGTCCAGCAGGCGCCGGCGGAGCTGATCACCGGGTACGAAGCGACTTCGTCCTCAAGGCTGATGAGGAGTGAGGTGATCTCCGCGTAACCGAGCACGATCGACTCTCCGGTTTCGGAATACAGCTGCGTGGAGAACTGCTCTGAGAGGGATGCTATGCCCGGTTCGAACGGTGCCAGGCGGATGATCAGCGACATCCGCAGATACAGAGCCAACCAGATCGGACGCGCCTCGCCCGACGCAGGTAGCCGGGACAGATGAGGGAAGTCTCCGGCGGAGAACATCTCTCCAGGGTCGGACTGCAGCGAGAGGATCTCAGCGATCGCGCGGATGCTGCCAGCCACATCGGACATCAGTGAGCGTGCATCAATCGTCGTGGGAAGGCTCGCTCCGCTGATCAGTATCGTGACGGCCTGGTCGGGGTCGGAGGACTGCCAGATCGGAGCGAGTTCCGTCATGTCGGCTTCGTGGCTGAGCCAGCATGCAGAGACCAGGTTCGCGAGATCGACGAGAGCCCTGGAGCTTCCCGAATCTGGCATCCTCTGCAAGAGCTCCAACGCCCGCTTCACGTGTGGGCGGGCAGGCTCGGTCGGCTCCCTGAGCGAGTTCCATACGGCGAGCAGTACGACAGAGGCCCAATCCGAGTCGATCGAGGCGGCGAGCTCTGCTGATCTCCCTCGGAGAAGCTCGAGGTCGACCGTCTCATCCTCTCGCCTCTTCTCGAGCACACGCGAAAGCTCCTCGGCGTCGCGGCGTGCGCGCTCTCCGACGAAACGAACATCGCTCCTCATAGGGCTCCAATCCACATCGACGTGCCGAGCAAGTAGGGCTTACCCTATGGGGTCGGCGACCCCGAGGCGCGACCGACCCGCTAGTGCCGCACGCCCGCGTCCGGGCCGTGGCGATCCTCGAACTCACGGAGCGCGCGCCTCGCGCGGCGGGTCTCGACGATCCCGACGACGATCCCGGCAGCGAACACGATGATGCTGAGAACGCGCCACAACCCGGCGGGCGCATCGAGGAGGAACGCGACCGTCCAGCCGACCGTCATCACCGACGAGAACACGATCGCGTAGATGCCCCAGTTCCGCCGCCGTTCCAGTGCCATGCGCTGCTGGATGAGCGACGGCTCCGGTCCGCCCGCGGGCCTGCTCATACCCGGAGGGAGGTGCCCTCGCCGCTGCCGGCAGGGATCGGGACCGCAGCGCCGGAGCGGGTGCGGAACCACAGGGTGAGTTCGAACAAAGCGCGCTCCATGGTGGAGGAGTCCGCGCCGTCGACGAGGTCGTCGAAGGAGTCGCGGAAGCCTGTGGGGGCGGCCGCGCTCCCACCGCGGAACGACCGGTAGCCCATCGACCAGTCGGAGAAGAGCCGGGTGGTGATCGGTGTCTCCAGGAGGATGCGCATCGCGCGGTGACGCGGATCGTCCGCGATCGTGTCGACGAGTCGGCGTACGGCCTCGACCGGTCCTTCGAGGACCTGGAGGAAGCGCCCTTGGCGGAACAGGAGGAGACCGGTGATGTCGCGGGCCGCGTTCGACCGACGGCACTGCTCCAGAAGCTGCTCCAGGGCGGTCTCACGGAACGGCTGCGCCGCCGTGCTGGTGTAGACGAGGCGGAGCAACCCGTCGGTCATGGCCGCCGTCACCCCTGCACCAGCTCCGGGGTTCCGAGGGCGGCGTCGCCCTCCGAGGGGCCGGCGTGGGCGACGACCTCCGTGGTCGCGTCGCTCAGCGTGGCGTGCAGGCCGAGCGGCTGCGCGGACGCGGAGAATGCGGCGAAGCGGCCGTCCGGCTGACGGTCGACGTAGCCGAGGAAGTCTCCGCCGCGGCTTCCGACGTGGAAGCCGTCCTCGACGCACGCCCAGAGGACATCCGATGCGGGGTGGGGGGAATCAGGCACGCCTCCACCCTACGGTGGACGGCCGACATCGCCGCGGGCCTTGCGCGCACCCGCCTCGATATGGCACACGGACCGGCGCGGCCTCAGTCGCCGGCGCGCGGGCGTCCCGGTTCCCGCCAGCGCGGCGGCACAGGTGCCGGGGTGAGCGGCTCGACGCGGTCCGGCGTCGGCAGGCTCACGGGAACCCCGGCGTGCAGGACGAGCTCCTCGTCGGCGTGCCGGATCGTCACCGGCTCCCCGGCGCTCAGTCGGTAGGTCGTCTCCGTCGGTGCGATGTCGACGTGCAGGATGCAGCCGTGCAGCCGGACTCCGAACGCGAGACGGGTGACGCCGTCCGGAAGCTGCGGCCGGAAGGACAGGCCGTGGTCTCCCTCCCGCATACCCCCGTAGCCGGCCGTCACGCCCGTCCAGATGCCGGCGAGTGCCGCGATGTGCAGTCCCTCGTCGGTGTTGCCGTGGAGGTCGTCCAGGTCGAGGGCAGCGAGCTCGGCCAGATAGGCCGATGCCAGTTCGAGATGCCCGACCTCGGCGGCGATCACGGCCTGGGCGGCCGCGGAGAGCGAGGAGTCTCGCACGGTGAGGGCGTCGTAATAGGCGAACGCCCTGGCCTTCTCCTCCCAGGTGAACTCCTCGTGGGAGGTGTAGAGCGCCAGCACGAGGTCGGCCTGCTTCAGCACCTGCTTGCGGTAGATGTCGAAATACGGGAAGTGGCTGTGCAGCGGATACTCGTCGGGCGCCGTGGCGTCGAAGTCCCACCGGGCGTGCGCGGTGAAGCCCGCCGACTGCGGGTGCACCTGTCGCTCTTCGTCGTAGAGCACGGTCATGGCGTCGGCCGCGGCCTCCCAGGCGGCGACCTCCTCCTCGTCCGCTCCCAGCGCCGCGGCGGTCTCCGGGTGCCGTCGGGGGGGGGGGGGCCCCCCCCCCCCGGGGGGGGCGGGGGGGGCGGGGGGGGGGGGGGGTGGGGGGGGGGGCGGGGGGGGGGGGGGGGGGGGGGGGGGGGGCGGCCCGGGGGGGGGGGGGGGGGGGGGGTGTAAAAAAAAAAGGGGGGGGGGGGGGGGGT